>NZ_JBGTCA010000219.1:0-46360 GCF_041749095.1 Aquiflexum sp.
CTGAGAGGCACCCGGAGCAAGAACAGTGATTGTAGTGTTCAGTCCCGTTAAAGGATCGACCACTGAAATGTTCTCAAGCGTCGTGTTTCCAGTATTTGTTACTGTTATGGTATAATTCAGTTCATCACCCGGAGCGGCAAATGTTGTTTCAGTCACTGCCTTTGAAATGGCAAAGGCAGGGGACTGGGTAGCTGTTACGGTCACATCATCGCTGACGGAGATGTCAGCTACTGAAGCGGTAGCTGTATTGGACACTGAACCCGCATCTATATCATCCTGATCGACTGAGTATGTGGTATTGATGTCTTGAGATGCACCTGGGGCAAGAGTTGCAATATTGGTATTTAGGCCAGTCAAAGGATCGTCAACAGAGATGTTCTCCAAAGTCACATTACCGGTATTGGTCACTGTAATGGTATAGGTCAGTTCATCACCTGGAGCGGCAAAGGTTGTTTCAGTTACTGCCTTGCTGATAGCACGCGCAGGGGACTGTGTTGCTGTAACGGTCACATCATCACTTACTGATATGTCATTGACAGATGCCGTGGCCGTATTGGATACAGAACCTGCATCTATATCATCCTGATCGACTGAGTATGTGGTATTGATGTCCTGAGATGCACCCGGAGCAAGAGTTGCAAAGTTGGTATTTAGGCCAGTCAAAGGATCGACAACAGAGATGTTCTCCAAAGTTGTATTACCGGTATTTGATACCGTGATGTTATAATTCAGTTCATCGCCCGGAGCGGCAAAGGTTGTCTCAGTCACTGCCTTGCTGATGTCAAGTGCAGGAGAAAGTACCGTAGGGGTTGCAGCGGAGGCTACAGTAGGGCCAGGGACTTGTGTTGAACTTACATTGACAACATTGACCAAATTATCCCCTGTATCAAAAACAATTTGTTCAACTGTATAAACAATGGAATAAATCCAAGTTTCTCCAACATCCAAAACGCCCGGATTCTGTTCATCCCCACTAACTGTGCTTAACACTGTTCCTGTAGTACTTCCTGGTAAAAAGTCAGTAGCTACAACGTTGGAATTATTGATATTCCCAGTATTTTCTACTGTAATTTCATAAGTCAATTGCTGACCTGCGGCTGTTACAGGATTTGGACCATCGATTTGATTCTTTTCAACTTTTAGACTAGGCAGTTGAGTAAAGTTTTCAGTATGACTATCGATTGCTTGAACCTGAATGCTCCCCGCATCCGCAGTTACAGTTGCAGTATTTGTAAAAAATCCATTCTCAATATCTTGTTGTGTCAGCGTGTAGGTACCGGAAAAAGCATTGTTATTTGATTCTCCTTCAGGAAGGGAAAAAGAGGAGCCTGTTAAATTGATCAAAGGGTCAATGACCGTTACATTACTCAATGGATAATTTCCTGTATTCGTCACCAAAAATGTATAATTTATTCTGTCTCCCGCACTTTGCATACCATCACCATTAGTATTCTCATAAACCCCCGATTTAATGATACTTATATTTGGTTCAGGGCTTGTCAGAACGATGGTAATTGATTTTTGACAATTGAATTCATCAGTTACTGTAGCAACGTATGTCCCTGCCGCCAAACCGGTTCTTTCTAATACTGTGCTGCCGTCATTCCAAGAAACCGTAACATTCCCGGTTCCACCTGTAGTGCTTAATAGGATAGATCCATCATTATTCCCTGGGGTGGGTTGTGAGGTGGTTGATGTGACTAATAATTCATTTGGAATTGTAACTGTGTTTGTAAACGTATTTGAAACACCTTTTGAGTCTGTAACAGTTAAAGTGGCTGAGCCGGCCGAAGAGTATGTAACCGTTGGATTTGGTAAATTGGAGGTGGTAGGATTGGCGTTGTTGCCAAAATTCCAACTGTATTGGTAAGGTTGGCTACCTCCGTTGGTAGTGGAGATAAAATTAACAGTGTTGGTACCATCAACTGTACATGCTGTAAAATCAAATTGAACAGCCAAGGGTGCGTTTACTACTATATCAGCACCAAACTGACATTGGGCAGTTGGATAGCTATTACACTCATAACTGGAAGATAAATCAGCTGATCCGGAGGTGGTCCAGGCTAAAGTAGGTGAATCCAGAGTTATTTCGGCCCCACAGGTCCAAGTAAAGGAATGATTGAGGGTGACAACCCTGTCCGCATTCTTGGCAGCGGGAAGCGTTCCAATCCAGATATTGATATATTCTGAGGAACCACCAATTGAAAGATCTGCAAAAAGCCTTGTATTATTTGTCGAGGATGCGGAATTTGAACGGTAAACAAACGAGATAAATGATGTTTGCTGAACCCCTGGGGTACAGGTTGCAAAAGAGCTTGATAAAGGTACTCCATTGGCATCACTTAGATACACTTCCTTAATCGTGAAGTTGTTGGAGGAACAGGAGTTTCCACAAGTCCTTAAATCCAGTAAATGTGGCTGATTTTGCGCGTAAACCTCATTTGGTACTGCCAAAAAATTCCATACCAAAAGTAAAGCCAGGTTGGCGAAGAAGGTAATTGTTTTTTTCATTGCCTTTTTATTAATAATTGAAGAGTATGTTGGTTACAGGCTAAGTATTGATTTTCAAAAATTCAGATTCCTAACTCGGGAATAAAGAAAAGCTCCAAAACATTACAGTTCCGTCTTATTTCAAGATGAACATGAAAATATTTTACAAACATTTATTCAACAAAATCCATTTATTTGGGTGATCAGGAATTTGAGAAAATCAATAGATAGAAAATAACCTACCTAAATTGGGTGATTAACACTTACTAGGGTTTTTCAAAATTTTTATTTTTATTCCGATTAAAAAAACTTTTGCTGTACAAAGCAGAAATCTGATAATTAGTTGCTTTTTTTTATCGATTTTGTAAATACTAAACATGTAGGTTTACGGTAAGGTTTGACAGTCAATCGGTTTTATTCCAATTTAATGTGGTTATTGTTTATTCTTTTTTCAGGAAGTAAAAATTTCTGTTTTTCGAATAAACATAAAAAAAGCTGCCTTGTAAGGTGAATCACCCCAGGCAGCCTTTTGAATTTATAGACTCTAAACTTAAAAAGTATCTTTTATGAAATTCGCTTGATTCTGCGTTTCTCATGTGGCCCGGGATTTCCCGAACTTTGATAGGGGATTGGATATTATATTAAGATCCAATCAGTAATTGAAGAGTTGTATCTTTATCTCGTTTTTATATCTATTAGAAATGCCTTGGATTTTTCATATTTATTTTCCTTGCAGAAAGGTAGTATCCAATGGATATTTCGTGTGAATTTGTTCTCATATCCTGGAGAACATTAAGGTTTTGGTCATAAGCGTATCCAATCCTAAGATTTGGAGTTGCAAAGAATTCAGTGATGAATGCAACAGCATTTCTATTGCTTAAAGTAGGGCTGGATGCTTCCAGGTTATCATTCCAGATTTTGACATTTGATCTGTAAGAAGCACCTAACCAAATTCTGTCCATGAAAAGCACCATGCCATTCAAATCGTAGGTTGTAGGAGCTCCCTTAACTTCTTTCACTAAAAATGATGGTTTGAACTGAATATTATCAGTAACAGGAATCATCACTCCAGCAGTCAGATAAAAATGAACATCGTGGTAAGCAAGGGCAACATCTTCTCTTTCCAAAGCGCCTTTCCCGATTAAGTTATATGCACTTAAACCTGCATAGAATGTATTGTTATGAAAGAAAAGCCCTAGGTTCATGTTTGGCGTCATCATATTTTGTACACCTGCGGGAAGGTTAGGGTCATTCTGGTGCAAAGGATTCAATAGGTCACCATCTATCATATATTGTGAAACCCCTGCACTTGCTCCCATTGAAAAGAATGATTCTCTACCCGTTTGGATTCTATATGCATATGTAAGTAAACCGGTGGTCGTGCTGGTAGGACCAATTTTATCTGACATGACAGAGGCACCAAATCCCATTAAACCTTCATTTGCACTAAGATCAGCAGTTACGGTGAATGTTGTAGGGGCGCCGTCAAATCCAACCCATTGACTCCTATAAGTACTTTGTACATATCCTTCATTTTTATATCCTGCATACGCTGGATTGATATGTAGGCCATTGAAAATGTACTGGCTGAATTGTGGCAACTGTTGGCCAAAAGTAATTGATGCTGTAATTAAGGATAATACAATTGTAAGTCCGAAAATCTTTAAAGTCGTTTTCATAACATTATTTTTTTAGGGTGATGAATCTGGTTTGCAGATCCGATATTGTTTAGAGTTTTTAAAAATGCATTGCTGTTATGAGGAGACAAATACATTATTATGCTGTAAATATAAAATAAAATGCATTTCATATCCAAATAAAAATTAAAAATAATTTTTTGAAATGCGTTTTATTTTATTCAAAAAGTGTTTTAGTGTTTATAATTGTGTTATGTGTTTCTTATTTATTTTTAAAATTAAAATATAAAAATAGCCTTTTTAGCTCAAATTGAGTGTTTTTGGAAGAATGATCAAAAAAATAAGTGCTGAATTAAAAATTTTAGAACTCAGAAAAAATTTTTGAAAATATTTTTATTTGTTGAAAGAGATTACATCAATCCAGAAAGAGATGGAGGATAAGAGACTGATCCTGATGTTACAAATTGAATTATTCTCTATGGGAGCAGCCGTCATGCTGATCCTCCCTATAGCGATCGGGATCAGGGTCTCATGAGGATCAGGAAATGGTTAAAATAAACATAAATAGGATCTCTGGAGATCCTTCGTACTACCATTGACAGATTTAAAATTGATGGTATAGAACTACAAATAGCATTCGAATCTATAACAGGACTTTGCCTTGTCACCTCGACGTCGGGAGAGGTCTGCAGCCCGTCTTGATGTCAATACCTATTTTGAACATTTCCAAAATGTTAAATACTCAGGATGACGGCTGCCTAGCGGACAACTATTTGATTTCATAAAGTTCTTTTCCAACGGATTCATATTTATCACCTTTTATCCAAAAAGGTCTTTCATTCCAGTTGGCTATGTTTTCAGCAGCAAGTATGTAGGATTTCCAATAAAGCAATGCGTAATCCAGATCAAAATTATCCACTTGGTCAGATGGTTGGTGATAATGCTTGGTGGTCTCATCATCAAACGCTGTAAAACCCATACCATAAGTAGGAGCAGGAATACCTTTTTTAGCAAAGCTAACATTATCAGACCTGTCAAATAGATTTTGTTCGGGGGCAGGGTCTGGAATTGCTTTCAGTCCGAATTCTGCCGCGGCTTTTTCCAAAAGAGGATCAGCAGTGGTCCTTCCCAATCCAATAATGGTAACCTTTGAGGTATCATTATATCCGCCATTATCTATATTGAGGTTATAAATTATTTGTTTAAGTGGTATCAAAGGATTTTCTGCAAAATAGGCTGAACCCAACAAACCTTTTTCCTCTGCAGTCCAGGCACAGAGTAGGATGGATCGCTTAGGCGGGTTTTTGGCAAAATGTCTTGCTGCATTGATCACTGCTACAGTTCCTACCGCATTATCCCTGGCCCCGTTGTAGATTGAGTCTCCTTCGGCATTAGTCGTTCCAACGCCTACATGGTCATAATGGGCAGATAGCATCACATATTCATTTTTCAGCTTTGGGTCTGTTCCTTCTATAAAGGCCACTACATTTTTCCCTGTGATGCTTCGGTTTAATTTTCCCTCAACAAGTATTTTGGCATTTTTTATTTCACCATTCCCAATGGCATTTATATGTTCATTATTAAGATCCCTCAACCATAGGTAA
This sequence comes from Aquiflexum sp., assembly GCF_041749095.1. Taxonomy (GTDB): domain Bacteria; phylum Bacteroidota; class Bacteroidia; order Cytophagales; family Cyclobacteriaceae; genus Aquiflexum. The sequence continues at coordinate 5,732 of NZ_JBGTCA010000219.1, forward strand.
GGAAGACTTTCCATGTCTTTGGTATTGTCCACTGTCAGTTGTGTCCTGTTTAGAAAATTGGCGACAAGATTCCAAGGAACGGTAGGTACATTATACATTTCAATCAAGGCGATAGCCCCTTTTGATAGGGCCAATTTTATTTTTTCTCTTCCTGAACTGAAAAGGTCTGCGGGGCTCAACCTATTTGGTGCCCCTACATTGGTGACGACTACTTTTCCTTTGACGTCCTTACCTGAATAATCATCTTCCAGTCCATATCCAACCACGATCAATTCAAAATCACCTTCAAAAGAAGGTCCATCCAATACCAGAAGGGTTTCACCCTGATTAAAGGAATTTTTGCCCAATGAAACTTTACCCAAAGTTGGCGGTCCGGAGATTCTAAATGGAATAGCCTGATAATAACCGTTTGAACCAGGAATTTCTTTTGCACCGTATTTCCAAAACTGTTCTGCAATATATCTCGAAGCTAATTCTATTTCGGGACGGATAGGATCTCTCCCCATCATTTCATCCGATGCCAAATACCTGAAATGGGAAATGGATTCTCTGTCATTGAAATTTGATTCTATTGTTATTTTTCCGTTTTGAGCGTAAACTGATAGCGTAAGAATTGTTGCCAATAGGCAAAGAAAGGTTTTTTTATTCTTCATAGTTTTGGTAGTATTATCATATCAATAATAGAACAATTAATTTCTCATTCAAAAAAAACAGCAATCTTTAAGGATGAGGTTGGTTCAAGACTAAAAAACGGAAAGAAAACAAGAAGGATTTACCGATCATGCTCAAAGTTTCATTTTCTCCTATCATTTTGATTTTTGTTATTATATCCGGATGCAGTTCTTTTAAGAATACTGTTCAATATGAAATTGCTGATGGGGTTTATAAATCCAGAATATTTTCGGATGAGATTGAAAAAGTGTATATAGATAATGAAAAAGAGTTTTTATATGTTTTTCTTTTGTCAGAAGGTGACCTACCATACGGTTTGGACACGGTTAATAGGGATGCAATTGTATTTCCCCAAAGGAGAACAGAAACAAAAATTGATAAAGCAAATTTTTATACTTCTGAGTTTGATATTGATTTAGTTACTATACCATTCAAATACCGTTTCCCAACAGATGGATTTCCCCAACAATTGAATACTAATCTAAATGCATCGGTATTTTTGGGCTATCGTACTGATTTTTATACATTGAAATATAAGGAAAATGAAATTGGACTGATTGAGCGCATGACCAACCATTATGGAATGACCTTTGGCTTTTTTTCGGGATTTGGATCTACGGCTGTAAATCCTTTTGTCACCAATGATCAGATAAATATTGAATACGATGGTATAGTTTGGTCAAATGGCTTGTCCGTAAGCTTTGCCGTAGATTATTTTAATTTGGGATTGGCGTTGGGTTGGGACAATCTCTTGGACAACAATTCAAGTTATTGGATTTACCAAAAGAGACCTTGGATTGGATTGGTCTTGGGGATTAATTTAAATTGAAAATGCGTTGCCCCCATTTTCAACTCAATCTTCCTCTTCTTCCATTGCCCTGTAGGCTATGATTCCTCCAAGAAGATTCCTTACTTTGTTGAAGCCTTGGGTTTCCATAAATTTCTTTGCATTCCCACTTCGTGCTCCTGATCGGCATTGGACTACAATTTCCTTATTTTTATGCTGCATGATATCTTTGATTTGATGGGGCAATTGACCCAGAGGAATATTAAGTGCACCGAGGTTATCCTCTTCATATTCCCATTCCTCCCGGACATCTATAAATACAAAATCTTCATTGTTTTCCAGTTTTTCCCTGAGTTCTGATACTGTGATGTCTTCCATATTACATTATTTGACTAAGATCCTAATTGATTTTTGTTCCTTTTGATCGCTCAATGTCTTCAAAAGGTATATGCCTTTTTGTTGTCCGGCAAAATTAATGATTTTTCCCTTTTCATAATCCTCAATGGGCAGGCTTAAATTTCTGCCCATTGGGTCAAATATTTCAAAGCTTTCAAAATCACCCTCAACATAAAGTCTTTCAGAAACGGGATTTGGGTAGACTTTAAAAGGAATAGAACCTTCTGAATCAGTTTCTGCCGGAGCTGTCAGGGTAAAGTGTGGGCGCATCATCAATGAACCCTCTACAGTTTCATTTTGGACCCAAGCACCCACTACGTTAAAAAATATCTCCTGTCCATTGTCATAGGTCTTGTCCAGTCCAACATAAACAAAATCATTTGTAAACTGGGAAAAACCTATATAGAATGTGCCATCAAGTGATATGTTTTTATCAATTTCAAAATAAGCAAATTCGTTCAGTTCATTTTTCGCAGGTATAAATACTTCTTTCACATAAACAGGATCTTCTCCAAGATCTGTCCATACCGTCAAGTCGATTACACGTCCTATTTGTGAGAAATTTGTAAAATTGATGCTGATACCTTTAAGAAAAAACGGGCCGTCCACTTCATATCTGGTTGCAAGCATTCCGGATCTTTGATTGATTCCGGCTGAATAATCCACACTTCCGTCATCATAAGCCAAATAATCTCTGATTGGAATAGTTGTCCTCACTGTATCATTGATCCGAAAATCAATATCAGGATAGCTTACACTTTGTCCATTTTCCTGGACAGTGAGTACATCGTCACCTGTGATCAAATAGGTGATCAGCTCATAATCAGTTTCCACTTCAGGAATAGGTATATCTGAAATGGGATTACCGGTAAATGATCGTCTCTCCTGAGCGGTTGGAACTGGATTGAAAGGGGTATTGCTGTTGATGGATTTTATCAGGCTTCGATCAGCCCCTCTGATTTCAATACTATATTCCATTGCCCTAAATGTATTGCTCAGGTTTTTGAATTCATTTCCGGTGTTTTTCCAAAATCCCTCGGGATTTTTCTGCAAAACTATTAACGGAATGGCAGTGTATTTGTCAAAAGGCCTTGCATTCAATTCAGTCAGGGACCGGTCCTGGAAATTTATATCAGAAGGCGTTCGGTTTTTGTTCAAATAAACATAATCCAACAACCAACTGTCAAAAGGACCCGAACTTCTTCCTCTGATCTGAAAACGGAACTGAAAGGCTTCATGATGAAAGGCAGGATGAACTTGTATGATTTCCTGTGTGAAAAAGAACTGCTCTGCGATCAATCCTCCTGACTTTTCCCAAACAGGTAGCCAAAAACCATCAGAATCAATAAATTGAAGACTGATTTCATCATTGGGGTCGGGCAATTCTCCTTTTCCGCCTGCCTGCCAAAAAAAACTCAAATAAACAGTATTTGATTCTTCGGAGGGTATAGCAGAAAGATCTATGGGCAAGGAGGTGATTCGATCGGTAAATCCCTGTTCGAACTGAACATTGGAATAAGGCCTGCCACTTTGATCAACTCCATCCAAAAGTGCTACTCCTAAAGTAGGGGCCGAATTTCCTACCGTAAATGATTGGGTGGCACCTTCACTGATCCACTTCGTAGTGTCAATTCCTGCACGCGAAAAATCATCCCATAAAGGGAGACTCAGTGGTCCTTCCATGATTCTGTTTGAAGTTTCGCTACTAATTTTGGTGTTTTCCCAAACAGGTGTAGGTAATTGTTGAAATTGCCCATAGGCCAACATTGGCGCCATTGATAGCACTAAAAATGATTTTTTCAATATGGATTTGAACCTATTCATTAAAAATCATTCCTACGGTTATCGGATTCAGAAATCCATAGGTCTATGGGTTCACCAGTTTTCACGGATGCACCTGGAGGGGGGATTTGTCTGATTATAATCCCTGAGGGCACTGTATCTGTTTGGGTGTAATTGATTCTTCCCATTCTAAGCCCGGAACCGATTATCAGAAATTCCGCATCAATATCATCCATGCCAATGAGGTTGGGTGCATCCAGTGTCTGATTACCAAATCCATCACCCACAACAAGGTCTATCTGAGAACCTTTTGGGATTTCGAATCCTTCAGGAATGTTTCTTCCTCTGTATTTCTGCTCCAAAACCACATTGGTCCCAATATCAGGAACGTAGATGATTTCACCCCGTATCAATCCAATATTCCCAAGGATCTCTTGCGCATTTTTCAGAGGACTGTTCACCAAATTGGGCATTTTGAGCAGCGGTGCATTTTTGGAATTGAGGGTCACATATATTTTTCTTCCGCTTTTTACCTTACTTGCCGGCTTTGGGTTTTGGTTTAGGACACTCAGTGGTTTTAGTTCTGCATTGAACCCACTGTCCAAGGTTACCTCGAATGAAAGATTCCGTGCTTTTAAGTATGATTGAAGTTCCTGATATTCAAAACCTTCCAGATTAGGAACGGTGACTGTTTGACCATAATTGGTGTAGTAAGGAAGATAAACTTTTAGAAATAGAACTATAATCAATAAAAAAATACCAAGCACCAATGCGAGGTGGACAGTGATTTGTTTCAATGATTCCTTAAAATTCCCCATGAAATAATTGTCTTATTTGAACTAACGTGTAAAGGTAAATTTATATTTGTTTTTTGAACAACAAATATCTGTAATAGGAATCTATCCGGCTCCAAATACATTGATAAAGGTTGTTTTTTTAATCATACAAATCACTTGCCATAAGAAATCGGCTTTCTGAATGTTTTTGATAAATCATTCAAAAAGCCGACTGATATTTTATCAAATTTGGATTAACACTATCTTATAAACAGTTTTCTTGTCTCAGTAATACTCCTGCTTGTTATTTTTATGATAAACAAACCTTTTGAAAACTGTCTGGAGGTAAAGGTATAAGTCTGGTTCAAGGTATTGGGGTAATCCACATCTTGTACCAAAGCTCCTGTCGGAGAGAATATTTGGATATTGACAGTTTCAAATTCCTGGAAATTGAAAACTAAGTTGAAAAGGTCATCAGTGGGATTAGGATATATAATAGTGTTTCCCAAGCCTGGATCAACAGGCTGTTCATTTGCTGAAAGGAAAAGTTCCAAGTTATCAATGAAAACGGGGCCATTGCTCAATTCGCCATATTCAACAACAAATGCCAAACGGATCTGTCGTTTGTCCGGACCTGCATATTCGGATAGGTTGATATAATCCCTTACAAATTCAGATCTGTTATTAGGATTAGCAACAGGGCCTTCAATAGTTGATATTTCCGGACCCGTTTTCCTGTAAACTTCCTGGTAGGTAGCTCCGCCATCACTGCTGGCCATTACTTTAAATACGGTACTATGATTCATAGTTCCTGCAGCCCTGTCAAAGAAAATACTTGCCTGACTACTACCTGTCAAGTCAAAAATAGGCGAACCTAGCCAAAAACTGTTGTTGATGGCAGTGGTTTCGAGTTTAGCTACGTTGGATCCTGTTTCACCTGTTTGGGTAGAAGTGAGCATCCACGATGGAAGGTTATTTTCCGGATTCAATGAAATCCAGGGACTTAAAGAAGTTTTGTTATTGAAGTTTTGCCTCCAAGGTGCATTAATAATCTCGGAATCAATCATAACAAATCTTCTCAGACTGATCGCACCTCTTTCATTTTGGTCAAAACTTGGAAACAAAAGATTATATTCAAGTCTGTTTAAACCTGATCTGGTAGATTTTGGTAAGGTGATATTTGTAGTCTCGCCAGGTTGAAGCGCTGTGCCCCTTGCCAGAAAGTTCTGTAACACTCCATTACTGACCCTGTTGAAGACAAAACCTGTAATCGGTAAATTACCGATATTTGTCAATGAAATAATTTCATTTTCATGGCTATTGTTTCCGATTGGTGCCGGGGTGATAAGTTCAGTCATCACTGCATCATATCTGTATTCTTCCTGTGTCAGTATTTCAATATCCTTGAGGTAGATATTATTGCCATAGCCATTGACGGCAATAAATGCGATCCTCACATTTGATAGCCCTGAATATTTGCTCAAATTGACCACTTCCCTTCTGAATTGGTTTGAAGCGGTGGGGATAAATTCATCCAAAGTACGATCTGTTGTTTGGAGAAAATCCACATCCTTGTCATAAGGAGCTCCTGATATGTCGAAGGTGTTACCACAATCGGTTGAAACTGCAACCATCATAATATCTCCGAATCCCTGGGCATCGTAAGGACCATGAGCCATATTAAAAGTAAGCTGTGCATTGCTGACCTGACTCAGGTCAAATTGGGGAGATATGAAGAAATCCTGTTCACCTAGTGCCTCATATTCATAATTTCGGATGAATATGGCTTTCTCGGTAGTTCCATCAATTATTACCTCGGATTCCTCCCAAGTCAAACTATTGTCCGGATTAATTACTTCCCAAGTCTCTATGTTTGAGTCGATATCCAACATGTATGGCAAATTTATGGAAGGTTGAATTACAGGAGTCGAAGTAAAAGTATTGTTACTTGGGTTTGGATCAGTGGTACCATTTACCAGTATTATATTAGCTTCAAAATTATTGCCACCCGGATTCAGAGTGATCGGATCAAAGGATACAACAGTGGTCTCTCCAGGACTAAGATCTAAATTAAAAGTTCTGTTTTGTATAACAGACCCATTATTTTTAATTTCTATTGATGCTGAAGCAATCAGATTGGTTCCTGCATTGAGCAATTCAAACTGTGGAGAAAAGGTAAGACTACAGATAAAATTCTGTGGTTCGATAGTCCTTTCAAAAGCAAGATCATTTGGTTCGAGGATAGGAGCTATGGTAGCCCTATTATTGACCAAAGATGCCCTCCGAGGACTTTCTCCCAAAACCACATCCATCCTAACCACCTGGCCCTCAGTAAAAATGTTCATACATGCATCAGCAGTGTAATCCATATAATTTTCGTTCATATCCCTGGATTCGCATGTAAACCTTGGGTTATTTATTCTACAGGCACTGTTTGAACCGCTTTGGAGTGGTGTATCAGCCACAAAATCGTCCACATCACAGCCTCCATCTCCCCAAATATGCCTTAGACCAAAAAAATGCCCGATTTCATGGGTAGCCGTTCTTCCGCGAGAACCTGAAACTGCACTGCCTCCCTCGCCAAAATACCTGTAATCAACCCAGATCCCATCAATCTCCCGCGGCCATGGATTCCCTCCCCAACCGGGAAGGCTTGTACTAGGAGGAGAGGCTATTCCAATAATAGGTGATGTAAATGGCAAAACCCAAATATTCAAATACTCCTCAGGTGGCCAAAGTGCTATCTGTCCAATGGATAAAAGGTCTCCTGACCCATAAGTGGTTTTTGGGCCTAAAACCCTGTTGATACCATCTGTTGGAAAACCTCTAACATCTTGCTTGGCCAAAACAAATTCAATTTTTGTATCAGCCGCAACAGGTAAAAATTCTTCAGGTGTTTGAATTGCATCTGGATTCTGACGCCTGAAATCTTCATTTAAAATTCTTATTTGTGCTTCTATCTGGGATAATGGGATATTTGCACCCTGTCCTATATTGGTTCCATTATGGATCACGTGAACTACGACCGGAATAACCCTGACTTCATTTTGTTGCCGTTGAAAAATTTGAGGCCTGTTTTTTCTTTCCTCAATACCCGCTTTCATCCAGGATTCAAAATACTCTTTGGAGCCATGGATCCCCAATTTCTCTTCCATCATCTCTTCCATAAAAACTGCACCACATTTTTCATCATGTTGATGCTGAAATGGTTTACCAAAAAAATTCTGGGAAAAAGTAATCGTACTTTTTAAAATAAAAAACAGGAACAGTGCTGACCTGATTCCTGTACCAAATGCTTTAACCTTCATCCAATTTTTATTAAGCAATTTTTAAGCGACAACTACATTAACAGCCTCGACTTTTACGATTTCAGGAACAGCTCGTTTTACTGCTTCTTCTACGCCGGCCTTGAGGGTCATTGTGGACATAGGACATGAACTGCATGCACCTGTCAACTCCAATCTCAAAACCAGATCATCTGTGATTTCAATTACCTTTACATTGCCGCCATCAGCTTTCAAATATGGTCTGATGCCATCCAAAGCTAATTCTACTTGATCTATCAGGGAAGAATTCATTGTATTAATTTATATGTACGATTTCTGTTTTATTTTTTTCGGCATTTCTGATGGCAACCTGTCTTGCGACTTCTTCCGCCAATGATGAATACGCAATTTCTGTGATTCCGGATTTAAAAAAGGCAGGATATCCTGAATCTCCGCTTTCACGGATACTTTGGACAATGGGTATTTCTCCCAGCAAAGGCACTTCAAATTTCTCTGCCAGTCTTCTACCGCCTTCTTTTCCAAATAAGTAGTATCTGCTATTGGGTAATTCTTCCGGTGTAAAATAAGCCATATTTTCTACAACACCCAAAACAGGTACATTTATTTGAGGTTGCCTAAACATGGTCAGTCCTTTGGTTGCATCTCCCAAAGCCACTTTTTGGGGGGTGGTGACAATCACCACGCCTGTCACAGGAACGGTCTGAACCATGGTAAGATGGATGTCTGAAGTTCCCGGTGGCAGGTCAATCAGCAAATAATCCAATTCTCCCCAATCTACATCTCCAATGAATTGCTTGAGTGCTGAACTCGCCATCGGACCTCTCCAAACCACTGCAGCATCGGCAGGAGTTAGAAATCCAATTGACATCAGTTTGACTCCATATTGTACTATTGGGATAATGATATTTTTGCCGTCAACCTGTTTGATTCCGGGCTGTTCGCCTTCTACATTGAACATGATGGGAATGGATGGCCCGGAAATATCAGCATCTATCAATCCCACTTTCGCTCCTGAATTGGCCAATGCCACTGCCAAATTGGAAGCTGTGGTAGATTTACCTACACCGCCTTTACCTGATGCTATGGCAATTATATTTTTGACATTTGGGAGAAGGGGCGTATTGGACCTGCTTGTGGTGACATTGGAGGTCATTGTTATGTCCAAATCAATATTAGAACCAAAATCCTCTTTCAGAACTTCTATGCAATTATTCTTTATTACTTCTTTGAGTGGGCACGCAGGTGTAGTCAATACTACATTGAAACTGACTTTTTCATCTTTGATTTCAAGGTTTTGGATCATTCCCAAGGTTACAAGATCCTTTTTTAAATCAGGATCCTCAACTTTTGAAAGGGACTTCAAAATATTCCCGTTGTTTAATGTCATTTTTTGATTGGTCAATTTCCCTGCAAATTAGTTTATAATTATTCTAAATGGAAAATCTTTGCTTTTTTTCATAAATTTTATAGCCATAACTTAACCTTCAATTTATCCGAATAGTTTCGCGTATTGGTTTGGATATGTTTTGCGGTAATACTTTTTATCTTTGGATTTCCAATTCCCAAAACCGTGATCAGCAGAACTACCACCGAGAAAGTCAAAGAAAGAGCAGATATAGAAGATGTGGTCAATGATTATGTGCCTTTGAAAAAAAAAGGACAGAATCTTTGGGCATGCTGTCCTTTTCACAATGAAAGTACCCCTTCATTTTCAGTTTCTCCCGCCAAACAGATTTATAAATGTTTTGGCTGTGGAAAGGCCGGGGACCCCATCCAATTTGTCATGGACATTGAGGGAATCGGCTTTAACGAGGCCATCAGACATCTTGCACGGAAATATGGAATTGAAATAGAAGAAGAAAAGCAGGAAACACCCGAAGCGATACAGGCATATAATGAGCGTGAAAGTCTTTACATAGTACTGAACTTTGCAAAGGATTTTTTCCGGAATAATCTTAATTCGGAGGAGGGCCGTTCAATCGGACTAAGTTATTATAAGGAAAGAGGTTTCAATCAGTCTATTATAGACAAATTTGATTTGGGCTATGCGCTTGATGGTTGGGACCATTTTTTAAAAGCCGGAAAAGATGCAGGTCATTCAGAAGAATTAATGCTAAAGGCCGGGCTGATTCTACAGAAGGAAGGAGATCCTGAGCGCCTTTATGACAGGTTTAGGGGCAGGGTTACTTTTACCATCCACAATCTGGGCGGAAAACCAATAGGGTTTGGGGCCAGGATTTTGACCCAGGACAAAAAACAGCCCAAATACATCAATTCCCCGGAAACGGAAGTGTATCACAAAAGTGATACCCTGTATGGGGTTTTTCAGGCCAAAAAATCCATCAGAGAAAAGGACAATTGCTATCTGGTAGAAGGATATACGGATGTGATTTCCATGCATTTGGCCGGAATAGAAAATGTGGTGGCTTCTTCCGGGACCTCTTTGACTGAAAATCAGATCAAATTGATAAAGCGGTTTACTGACAATGTTACCGTATTATATGATGGAGATGCTGCAGGTATCAAAGCCTCTCTTCGGGGAATAGATATGATTTTGAAAGGTGGGCTGAATGTGAAAGCCGTCGTTTTTCCGCTGGGAGAAGATCCCGATAGTTATTCCAGAAAAGTTGGTTCACAGGCTTTTGCAGATTACCTGACACAAAAGGCACAGGATTTTATAGCTTTTAAGATCGGCCTATATGCTGAGGAATCAGCTAAAGACCCTATCAAGCAGGCTGACCTGATCAAACAGGTGGTCAGTAGTCTGGCAAAGATCCCTGACCCGATCATCCGTACAGTTTACGTGCGGCAATCAGCCTCTTTATTGGATATAGAAGAAGAAATTATCCTAACTGAGCTAAACAAGATCTTCCTTAAAGGAGAAAAAGATAAATTCTTTAAAGATCAGAGGGAGACGACTCAAGAAACCAAATTTGAAGATACCCTTTCGACAAAAGAAACTGCAATGTCGCATGCTTCCCTGATTTATATTCAGGAACGCGAAATGATGCGGCTTTTGGTGAATTATGGATTCGAGATGGTCTCAGAGCAAACCTCTGTTTGTGAGTACCTGCTTCAGGAAACTTCCGAGTTGAACTTTGAAACTCCTGTATTCAGGAAAATCCTTAATTTATATCAGACGGCCCTTGGTAACAAAGTAATTCCCCAGCCTGATTTTTTCCTGTCTTCAGAAGATCAGGAAGTGAAAAAAGAGATAATTGGCATGATTACCTTTAAATATGAACTTTCGACATTGTGGGAAAGCCGGCATCAGATTTTTACCCACCATGAAGCTGATGACCTGGCAAAAACAGTTTATGACAATGTACTTCATTTGAAGAAAAAAGTCATCAAAAAATTATTGGAAGAATCACGACAAAAAATCAAAGAAGCTGAAAATCAGAAATTGGAAGAATCAATCATTTCAGAAAGATTGGAAATCTATATGGAACTGAAAAAATTCCAAGTTGAAATAGATAAGCAACTTGGGATAGTGATTAGTTTTTAAACCAAACTTTAATTGGTCAAATCCTGTTTTGTAAATCAAAGGATTGTAATTTTGATCCTAGAAACTTAAGTATCCTCAAATAATTATGTCAAAAAATATAGTGCTTCATACCATAGAAGAAGCGATCGAAGCCATTAAAAATGGAGAAGTGATCATAGTAGTGGATGATGAGGATAGAGAAAATGAAGGTGATTTTATCTGTGCAGCTGAAAAAGTGACCCCAGAGATCGTCAATTTTATGGCAACCCATGGCAGAGGTTTGATCTGTGCGCCTTTGATTGAAGACAGGTGCGAACAATTGGGGCTTCATTTGATGGTGGGTAACAACACTGCTACTTTTGAAACTCCCTTTACTGTTTCTGTAGATCTAATAGGCCATGGCTGTACCACAGGGATTTCGGCAAGTGACAGGGCAAAAACCATCAAAGCATTGGTGGATGATTCCATTCACCCTGATGAACTGGGAAAGCCTGGACATATATTTCCCCTCAAAGCAAAAAGAGGTGGGGTTTTGCGTCGGACAGGCCATACTGAGGCTGCCATAGATTTTGCCAGATTGGCGGGACTATCACCGGCAGGGGTATTGGTAGAAATCATGAATGAAGACGGCACCATGGCAAGACTGCCGGATTTGGTAAAGGTTTCTAAGAGGTTCAACCTTAAATTGGTTTCGATCAAAGATCTTATTGCCTATAGATTAAAAAACGAAAGTCTGATCAAAAGAGAAATCGGTGTAGATCTTCCGACCACATGGGGTGATTTTGACCTGATCGCATTTCGACAGACTAATACAGAAGATATTCACCTTGCTTTGATCAAAGGATCTTGGGAAAAAGATGAACCTATCATGGTCAGGGTTCATTCATCCTGTATCACAGGGGATATATTTGGAAGTTGTAGGTGTGATTGCGGACCACAGCTGCATTCTGCCATGGAAATGGTTGAAAAGGAAGGAAAAGGTGTTGTGCTCTACATGAATCAGGAGGGGAGAGGAATCGGACTTCTTAATAAATTAAAGGCATATAAGCTGCAGGAGCAAGGCATGGACACAGTACAGGCAAATTTGGCTTTGGGTTTTCCAATGGATAAAAGGGATTATGGTGTTGGTGCACAGATTCTAAGAGACCTTGATATCAGTAAAATCAGATTGATATCCAACAATCCCACAAAAAGAGTAGGGCTTTTGGGCTATGGTCTGGAAATAGTGGAACAGATTCCAATCGAAATCGCATCAAATCCCCACAATGAGAAATATCTTTCAACAAAAAGGGACAAAATGGGCCATACGATTCTCAAAAATCTGAAGTGATGGAATAATTTTATCCTTTGACTTACAAATTTGTGCTTAACAAAGGGTAGATTGTATCAACCAATTGCATTTAAGATTCGTTACTCAATTGAACCTAATATAACTAATATGAAAAATACATGCTTAGTTGCCATTTTCATATTTTTCCTCAGTATAGTATCGACAGCCCAAAACGGCAATTTTCCTTCACAGGTATGGCATAAAGGCCAGATAGTGACAGTTAGTGGCCAAGTTTATCAGGGAATGGTAAAATATGATTTGGACAATAATATTGTTCAATTGCAGCAAAATGGAGTTGAGACCTTTGGAGCCTCTAATGTTTTACAATTCGAAATTTACGATGAACAATATGGGGGCATAAGAAACTTTTTCTCTCTTCCTTATCCAATTGCAGGAGATTATGAAACCCCCGTTTTCTTTGAGATTCTGACTGAAGGAACAGATATAGTATTGATGTGCAGGGAATTTATTACCACAGATAACCGTGGCATGGGAATGTATGGTCCAATGGCCATGAATCCCTTGTGGGGCCCGCCTATAGCAGGTGTTTATAAGTTGGCATTCAATTACTATTTCCTAAAAGACGGAAAAATCCAACGCTACGCCCAAAAGAAAAAAGAATTGCTGGATATCCTTGGAGACAGGTCAGATGAAGTGGAACTTTATATGAGAAAAAACAGACTTTCACATGACAAAAGAGGAGATTTACTCCGGATTACAGCATATTACAATCAGATAAGATAATTTTTATGTCAAAAAAACCATTGATTTTGGTTTCCAACGATGATGGAATCACCTCCAAAGGCATCAGGGTATTGGTCAATATTATGAAACAATTGGGAGATGTGGTGGTCGTAGCACCGGATAGCCCACAATCAGGAATGGGACATGCCATCACTATCGGTGAAACACTTAGACTTTATGAAGAGGATATTTTCCCGGATGTTCTCGCCTATAAATCAAGCGGGACACCTGCAGACTGTGTCAAACTTGCCAAGCATTATGTGCTCAAAGACAGGTCACCTGATCTAGTGGTGAGCGGCATTAATCATGGCAGTAATACTTCCATATCAGTCCTTTATTCCGGAACCATGTCTGCTGCGATTGAAGGTGCATTGGAAGGTTTGCCCTCCATTGGCTTCAGTTTGTGTGATTATAGTTCCAAGGCTGATTTCGGACACACAGAAGAATATGTTTATAAAATTGCCAAGCAGGTTTTGGACAATGGGATTACTAAAGGGGTGGCCTTGAATGTTAATTTTCCTCCAAAAAGGAATGAATCTATAAAAGGTGTCAAAGTTTGCCGTCAAGCACATGCCAAATGGCAGGAGGAATTCTCTGAAAGATTTGATCCCAATGGAAGAAAATACTTTTGGATGGCGGGAAACTTTGTCAATTTTGACAAAGGAGAGGATAATGACGAATGGGCAATTGCCAATAATTATATATCAATTGTTCCTTGTCAATATGACCTTACTGCACATCATGCCATTAGTCAGATCAATAAAGATTGGGATTGGAACCAATTTTAATCAAAAAAAAATCCATACCCGAATTCTATTACAGGCCATCAATCCCTATCGAAAGTTTTATTTCAATACGCAATTTCCTACTTCGGACTTCGAACTTCCTACCAAATAAAAAGAATATTTCCTGTCTAATAGGAGGTCTTAAAATATTTTCACATCCACTTGGCCAGGGATTTTTCACTTACTTCCCATAATCTGTCTCTTAACTTTTTTGATGAGGCTTGTGATGAAGGCTTTTTGGGTTTACTCTTTTTAAAATAATAGCCATTGAGCGATTTGTTTATTTTGGTTTTTGCCAGAAAGATACTTGTTTTTGCACCTTGCTTTGGGGTAATCATAAATGGCGTTGCCAGTTTCCACAATAATTTGAATACCCCTGATGTATCCATGCCAAAATTTGATTTTACCACTCCGGGGTGTAGTGCATAAGTCCCTAATCCCTGATCTCCATAGCGGTCAACGAGCGATTTTGTAAACAGTATGTTAAAAAGTTTGACGTTTGCATAGGCATTGAACGAGCTATAGTCCTTCTTTTTATATTGAAGATCGTTGAAGTCGGGTCTTGCTGCCCGATGGGCTTCAGAACTCACATTGATTACTTTGGGTGATTTTGATTTCTGTAAGAGTGGCATCAATAGGTTTGTAAGCAAAAAATGACCTAAATGATTGACTGCATAAGTCAGTTCAAAATCATCAACAGTTACTTCTTTATTCTGAAATATCCCGCCGGCATTGTTGATCAGCACATCAATATTAGCAACTTCCTTTTGTATTAATCCCACTGCTTTGGTAACTGAATCCATATCAGCAAGGTCTATGGGGATAAATATAGCTTTTGGTTGCAAATCACTGGAAAGTGTTTCTATCAATGTTTTGGCTTTTTTGGGATTTCGGGCAAGGATCAAAGCCTTTTCACAATCCGGTATTAAGGCTTTTAAAGTTTCACTCCCGATTCCTGAAGTAGGTCCTGTAATGGCGAGAATCATATCTTAATTGTTTCTTATTGAAACCCAATCAAATAGATAAAGTTTCCTAAACCGTATGAAAATAATATTCTGCAATTAGACAAATCGCATTATGGATAAGTAAAAATTTGTATTTTTAAGACCTGTAAATAATAAAAATTTAAGAATCAGGAAACTGTATAATTAAAAAAATATATCGACCCCTGTAACAGTCAGGAAGTTAAAAGAAACCTAAAGTCCTTATGTTATCCATAACTCAGGCGAAAAGTGAAAGAAAAATCCAAATTTATTGATATTGAAAAAATTCTAAAAGATAAAAATGCCAAGTTGCACAGTTGGCTTCCAGGTTTTGCATTGAAGTACATCAAGAGGGTTGTTCATGAAAATGATATCAATGAGGTTATGACCAATATTGGACACCTCCACGGCTTGGATTTTGTCAATGCCCTCATCAAAGAATTTGGAGTCGAGGTGACTTTGGAAGGTGAAGAAAACATCCCTTTGGACAGATCAGTGATTTTCGCATCCAATCACCCACTTGGAGGTTTGGACGGAGTAGCATTTATGTATGCATTGGGAAAATACAGATCTGATATCCGTGTTTTGGTCAATGATATACTTACCAATATAAAGAATTTTGAACCGATGTTCATTCCTGTCAATAAACATGGATCCAATAGTCGTCAGGTAACCCAACTAATTGAGGAGACTTATGCAAGTGATAATGCCCTTTTGGTTTTTCCGGCTGGCTTGGTATCCAGAAAACAATCAATGGGGATTATGGATTTGGAATGGAAAAAGAGTTTCATCAGTAAATCAAAAAAATATAAGCGGGATGTGGTTCCTGTTTTTATTGAGGGAAGAAACTCCAATTTTTTTTATAATTTGGCTAAATTCCGGAAAATGGCGGGTATCAAAGCTAATATTGAAATGTTTTATCTCCCCGACGAAATGTTTGCCCAAAGGGGCAAAAAAGTAATAATTCATGTAGGAAAACCGATTTCTTACAAGTATTTTGATCATACCAAAAATGAAAAATTCTGGGCCGATGAGGTAAAGTCTATCGTTTACCAAATGGCCTAAAAAGATAATTTTATGCAAGCAATTATACCTTCTGTTGACAAGGAACTCTTAATGAAAGAACTCAATCCTGACCGGTTTCTAAGGTATGCCAATAATGGTGACAACCACATTTATCTGGTGGATTACCACAATGCACCAAATACAATCAAGGAAATCGGGAGGCTACGGGAGTTGACATTTAGGGCAGCAGGAGGGGGAACCGGACTTCCTTTGGACATTGATGATAATGATACTTCAGATAACTGTTACAAGCAATTGATCACCTGGAATCCTGAAGAGGAAGAAATCGTGGCAGGATATAGGTTGATTCATTGCAACGAAGCTGGCCTTGATTCTCAGGGGAATATCAATCTCTCCACAGCACATTTGTTTGATTTTTCAAAAAAATTTATAGACAATTACATCCCTTATACAATAGAACTTGGAAGGTCTTTTGTACAGCCCAAATACCAACCAAGTATCAATAACAGAAAGGGACTTTTTTCTCTCGACAACCTTTGGGATGGATTGGGAGCAATAGTCATGTTGAATCCGGATGTGAAATACCTTTTTGGTAAAGTAACCATGTATCCCCATTACAATAGAGAGGCAAGGGATTTATTGCTGTTTTTCATGAATTATTATTTTCCTGATGAAGATGTTCTGGTCAAACCAATGGAACATCTTACCCTCACTTATGAAACGGACGTTTCCTCTTTGGATAAGATTTTTGATGGGTTGGACTACAAAGAAGGGTATAAGGTCCTCAACAGCCGTATCAGGTCCTGCGGGGAAAACATTCCACCCTTAATCAATACCTACATGAATCTTTCCCCTACCATGAAAACTTTTGGAACGGCCTTGAACGATGAATTTGGAGCTGTGGAAGAAACAGGTATCATGATTACCATCAAAGATATCTATGACAGCAAAAAACACAGGCACATGGAAACCTTTGAGAGAGATAGGATGTTTGGAAGCCGATGAAGAAGACAGTAATAATCGGGGCTTCCAATAACCCCAGCAGATATGCCTATGTTGCCGCTAATATGCTTTCACAAAGATCAATTCCCTTTGTGCCGGTAGGCATCAAAAAAGGTCAGCTCTTTGGAGAAGAAATTTTAGATCTGAGGCTTAAGCCTTCTATTGAGGATGTTCATACGGTCACCCTATACCTTGGACCGCAAAACCAGGTAGAATGGTATGATTACATAATTTCTTTAAATCCCAAAAGGATAATCTTTAATCCAGGAACTGAAAACCAAGAATTCATGAAAATGGCAAAAGAAAATGACATTGAGGTTTGTCCTGCCTGTAATTTGGTATTGCTGAGTACAGGTCAGTTTTAAAGTTTTTTTGCCACCAGAAATATGTTCATAAACCAAATATGAGGGGCAGATATCAAAGCGATCAAAATAAAAAAAATCAAAGTCAGTTCATTTTCTTCCATTCGACGTGAAAAAACACCTAAAATGATCGCAATCCCTACCAAACTGATCAAACTGAAGGGTAGCAAACTGGAAATAAAAGATATTATTTTGTTCCCGGCTAAATGATGTTTCAATGTTTGGTATTCAATCAGCATACTGGGCAATGCATGCCAAAAGCCGAAGTAAATAATAAATCCCAACAGTAACGGGACCAAATAAAGTACAGAACCAAGTACAATCATTTCCGTCCAAATCATCACTTTCTTTTTTTCTTGAATATATAAAAGCAAAAAAGTGTTCAATGAAAATAAAACTGGAATTATAAACCAACCGATATTTTCCCAGTCTTTGAGGTTAATTGTATTTTCTAAAATAAAAGCAGTCGTCTCAAAATCTCCCCATAAAATCACACATAAATAAAATGCTCCCAGAGAAAAGTAGGTGAGACTTTTTAAATTGTTGATTCTGTCATTGATAAAATGACTTTGACCAAAATGAAAAGACGACATCAAAATAAATAATAGTAATGCAGTTTTTGGAAAGAAATACCAAACCAATAAATATGCTGCAATGATCAATACATACTTTGAGAGGAATTTATATAAGTTCTTTTTTTCCATTCGAGGATTTGCCAGCAAATGGTCGATGGCACCATGGGGGATTCCGATTGTGACCATAATTATCCCAAACCATATCCACTGATAGGTTTCACTTCCCTCAAAGAAAACAAGGAAGACAATCCCAATTAACAGCCCCAGGATTTTTCCTATTGTTTCAATGTTTTCCATAGTGAAAAAGTGATTTGATAAATATTCCGTACTTTAATCGACCCAATATTTTCAGTTCCTCCCATAAAGAACTTTCCTCATTCAAAAATCTTAGAACTTGATGCCCATGGTTTATTTCAAACATTTCCTTAAAAATCCCTGGTAATTCAGATGGCCAGTTTACTGCAATATTTAATAGTATATTGTCATAAAAAGACAATCTTTTCTTCCTATTCCAATTGAAGTTTTTTTCAGCACTATCATCCATTAACTGATTAACAATCAGTTTGCAATGTTTTTGAATATTGTAAAAAGTGTAACCTGTTGAGGGTTTGGTACATCCTGCCAAAGTGCCAATTGGAATGATATTAGATTCATTTTGCTGGTTGAAATTTTTCGTGGTCATTGGTATGGTTCCAAATTCCTTGAACAGAATTTCGAATTCAACTAAACCCAGATTATTTTTAAGATAATCTGCCAACTTTTTTTCCAACAACTCGATGGGTGCCTTATCCTTGGTATAAAGTGTAAATTCCACAAGTGCTTCGGATTCATTGTATGGCAGAATATAAAAAAATTCAGGTTCCTTGTTCGTTATTTCCGGGAAATGCATAAGCGTCACTGCACTTTCATCAAAACAATAATCTTTGCATCTTATTTTCCATCCAACAAAAGTTTGGTTAAGAATTGAACCCTCTATATTTTCTTGACCTAATGGAATGCTATTAAATACTTTTAAACCATAGAAATTACCATTACGCTCTGTCTGAACAATGACTTTACCGTCATTAATTTGTTTCAAGTCCGAGATGTGATCATTTACAAAAGTGACATTAGAAAACCTTTTAATTTCATCAATTATTTCCCTGTAAAAATCCGAAGACTTTATATGAAAGTATTTGTATTTGCCCAGTTTACTTTGAACTTTTTCCTTACCACTAATTACATTGATTTTTTCCCAAAATACCAAAGGACTGCTTTTAGGATGTATACTTAATGGATTTTCTGCCCAATAACACCAAGTCCTATCGTTTTTGGATTTTGTAGAATAATCAATTATTAGGATTTTTTTATCCTTTAAGGGACTATCCAGCAGGTAATACATCAAGCTCATTCCGGCACATCCAAGTCCCGTCACTACAAAATCAAAAGTTATCATGGGATGGTAAGGATTAAATAGAAAAGGCTGTCCGAACCAATGGACAGCCTTTTAAATAATTTGATCAAACTAATGCAGCTTTTTTGTTTTTGTTGCTTTCTGAAATAGCTACTGAATAAATTACCAGTCCAAAACCAATTTTGTTTATTGCATCTGCCAAGTTATAGAAGAGGTCAATGCTACTTACTTCAAATGCCCCTGATAGGAGATTTCCTGGTAGTACCATGTATCCAATCGGATAAATAGACCATCCCAAAGTGATGAATATCTTTAAGAGGAACATGGCATTTGCTAAGGCAGGGCTATTTGAATTACGGGAAAGTTTGGCTACATCACCGAAGAATACTTCATACACAATGTAAAGATATCCAACTGTTGAAAGCACTCCCCAAAAGATGTTTTCTTCGATTCCGGATGTTTCTCCAATATAACCTGCTACCAACATCAATAATGATGCGATTATCAACTTGGTCAAGGTACTTCTTTTCGCACCAAAAGGCTTGGTCAAAAGATAAAACTCAACACACATCAGAGGAACTGTCAAAGTCCAATCCACATATCTAAATGCAGTGGGACTTTGGCCTGTTAAGAGATAGAAATCTCTCATGTAATAATAGTGGACCGCTGCAATACCGGTAATCAAACCTGAAACCAATAAAGAAGTTTTCCATTTGTCGCTTACGGAGCTTCTTTCAACGAAGAAAAAAACTGCTGAAGCAAACATGGCCATGTATCCTATAAAAAAGGTGATGGCTACCGGGTCGCTGTTGATGATCTTATCAAGACCTAACAAATCAGCTGTTAAGATGCTGTTCATAGTTAATTGATTTTAAATGTTTTGTTTTAGAGAAATTTTATTTGGATTGATTAGTATCGATAAAAGAGATATAGAATTATATTTGTTTAACCTTTTTATAAAAAAAGTAAACAAATGTAAATGAATGGATGATTTCCTGAATTGAATAGTCCAAAACAGGTATGCATCAAAATCGAATCGTTTTTAAGAGTTTGACCTTTGAGTATGAACATTTCGAAATTTGGTAAATATCAAGTCAGCTATATTTACTCTCAAAGGTTGTGTTTATCGTCTCATTTGGGTATGCGCTCTCATTTTTTTTGCGTATTATTACGGTTTGAAAAACAGTAAAAAAAATCTCTTTTTTGAGAAAGAAAAAGGCATTTTAAACATCATATGAGCGAAAATAAAGAAGTAAACAAGCATGATTATTCGGCAGGCAATATTCAGGTTTTAGAAGGATTAGAAGCAGTAAGAAAAAGACCTGCCATGTACATAGGCGATATAGGGGTACGGGGCTTACATCACTTAATTTGGGAAGTTGTAGATAACTCTATTGATGAGGCACTTGCAGGGCATTGCGATACCATTCGTGTCACCATCAATGAAGACAATTCGGTGACTGTGGAGGATAACGGTAGGGGAATTCCTACTGACATGCACCAAAAAGAAAAAAAGTCGGCATTGGAAGTTGTTATGACAGTCCTGCATGCGGGAGGCAAATTTGATAAAGACACCTATAAAGTTTCCGGAGGCCTACACGGTGTTGGTGTTTCCTGTGTGAATGCCCTATCCACTATGCTCAAAGCGACCGTACATAGGAATGGAAAGGTTTATGAACAAGAATATAATATTGGTGTTCCTCAATATCCGGTAAGGGAAATCGGGTCCACTGATAAGCGTGGCACTACTATTCACTTCAAACCTGACGAAAGTATCTTTGTCATATCTGAATATAAATACGAAACCATCGCTACAAGAATGAGGGAAATGTCTTTCTTGAATGCAGGGATAAGGATTTACCTTACTGACATGAGGGAGTTGGAAGAGGATGGGACCCCAAGGTCTGATGAGTTTTATTCAGAAGGAGGTCTTGTTGAATTTGTTCAATACCTGGATGAGAATAAAGAAAAAATAATTGAGTACCCTATTTATATCGAATCTGAAAAAAATGGTGTGCCTGTTCAGGTTGCCATGAATTATAATTCTTCCTATTCAGAAAATGTGGTTTCCTATGTGAATACCATCAATACTTACGAAGGAGGTACGCACGTTTCCGGGTTTAGAAGGGCTCTAACCAGAACTCTGAAAAGTTATGCTGATAAATCTGGGATGTTGGACAAATTGAAGTTGGAAGTTTCTGGCGATGATTTTCGTGAAGGGTTGACAGCGGTAATTTCCGTAAAAGTACAAGAACCGCAATTTGAAGGGCAGACTAAAACCAAATTGGGAAATTCTGATGTTTTGGGTGCTGTAGATAGTTCGGTTTCCGAAGTTCTTCAAATCTGGTTGGAAGAACATCCCAAAGAAGCAAAAACCATCGTTGGAAAAGTAATTCTGGCCGCACAAGCAAGACATGCTGCCAGAAAAGCCAGGGAAATGGTACAACGTAAAAGTGTCCTGGGAGGAGGTGGCTTGCCAGGAAAACTTGCGGATTGTGCCAATTCAGATCCTGCTCTTTGTGAATTGTATCTGGTTGAAGGTGACTCAGCTGGCGGTTCAGCCAAGCAGGGAAGGGACAGGGAGTTCCAGGCAATACTTCCATTGAAGGGTAAAATCCTAAATGTTGAGAAAGCCCATGAACACAAAATCTATGACAATGACGAGATCAAAAATATCCTTACTGCCCTTGGTGTAAAGTTTGGAACTGTAAGTGATGACAAAGAATTGGATCTTTCCCATTTGAGATACCATAAGATCATCATCATGACTGATGCTGATATTGATGGTTCCCACATTAGGACCTTGATACTGACATTGTTTTTCAGGTATATGAGATCCTTGATTGAACATGGATATGTATATATCGCCCAGCCGCCGTTGTATTTGCTAAAAAAAGGTAAAGATGAAAGGTATGCTTACAATGAGGAAGAAAGAAAAACCATCACCAGAGAAATGGTGGGTGAAGGTAAAGAAGACAGCATTAATTTACAGAGATACAAAGGTCTTGGAGAAATGAATCCGGAACAATTGTGGACTACAACAATGGATCCTAATACCCGGACTTTGAAGCAGGTCACAATAGATTCAGCAGCAGAAGCCGATCATCTGTTTTCTATGCTGATGGGAGACGAAGTAGCTCCAAGAAGGGATTTTATAGAAAAGAATGCCAAATACGCCAAGATCGACTCCTGATAAAACAAAACTTAAAAGGGGCTTTTGCCCCCTTTTTTTTATTTAATTAATAAATTGTTAAAATTATAAATGATTTCAGTCATTTGAATTTGCTTAGTTTTACCGTTGTTTTAGCTCATTATGAAAATAGCCTCTAAAGATAAATTTGACAGTATCGTTGACAGCAGTGACTTGGTCAGCAGGGATCTGAGTTGGATCAAGTTCAATGAAAGGGTATTGGACCAGTCAAAAAAAGAAGGAAGATCAATATTTGAAAAATTGAAATTTTTGGCTATTACAGCTTCAAATCTCGATGAGTTTTTTATGATCAGAATTGGTTCCTTGTACAATTACCTTGACTATGATAAGGAAAGGGTGGATTATTCAGGATTACGAGAGGAACCGTTCAAGATTAAGCTTATGCTGGAATGTCAGCAGTTTCATAAGCGGCAACAGGAGCATTTCCTCAATAATCTGCTTCCAAATATGTCCAAATCAGGTTTTATACTAAGCAATGTAAGAAACCTTGAACCTGATGAAAGGGAATATATTAAAGCATATTTTATGAAAGCAGTTTATCCTATGCTGACGCCGATGGTATTCGACGGATATAGGACCTTTCCGATTATAATGAATAAGCTTTTGGTTTTCGGTGTGGTCACATTGGCACCGGGAGATAAAAAAGAAAACAAGAAATTGTCATTTGTTCAGATTCCAGCTAACATACCAAGGTTTTTTGAAATAGAGCGTGAGGACATGGTGCTGTTCATCCCCATTGAGGAAGTGATCAGGGAAAACATAGTGACATTGTTCAGAAATGTGAATATCGAATCTATCAACCTATTCCGAATTACCCGAAACGGTGATTTTACCCTTGAAGAAAGTGAGGACATGGATGCCAACTTTCTTGAAGAAGTAAAAAGAAAACTCAATGAAAGGAAAACGGGGCGGGTTGTCAGAATTGAAATAGAGGAAGGGTATAGCAGATGGATGATCAACTTGCTCAAAGAAAGATGGAATATTCAGGATGACAGTATTTTCAAAGTAGATAGATCCAGTATGCTGGACTTTAATGGTCTTTGGCAATTCATTGGAAACAAACGTTTTAAAGATAAATTGCCTCAGGTACCGGCACCTGTTCCACCAATTTCCTATCCCGAAGACAGTTCTGATGATATTTTTCAGGTTTTGAAGGGGAGGGATATACTTTTGCACCACCCTTATAATAATATTGACCGAATTCTTGAACTTATAGAAAAGGCTGTTGAAGACCCCAATGTGATGGCAATCAAAATGACCATTTACAGGTTAGCTAAAGATTCGAGAATCACAAGAGCATTATTAAGGGCCGCTGAAAATGGCAAACACGTTTCGGTATTGTTTGAGGTAAAGGCAAGATTCGACGAGGAAAACAATATCAGAGAAGCCAAAAAACTTCAAAAAGCAGGGTGTTTTGTGATTTATGGTATCAGCAACGTTAAAACCCATACGAAGCTATTGCTGATTGTCAAAAAAGATGAGAATTACGTGACCAGATATGTTCATTTGGGAACAGGAAATTACAATGAAGAAACATCCAGATTATATACCGATATCGGTCTTTTGACCACAAATGAGGTGTTGGCCAATGATGTATCGGAATTCTTCAACGTTATCACCGGACATTCCATGCCCATGACGTATAAGAATCTGATTACAGCACCCCGTGACATGAGAAATCAGCTGATAGAGTTCATTGAACATGAAGCAGAGAATGCCCGAAATGGATTGCCTTCCGGGATCTTTATCAAAGTCAATTCCTTAGAGGATTCGGAGATTATTTATGCTTTATACCGGGCCTCACAATCAGGAGTGACCATCAAACTTATCGTCAGGGGCATTTGCTGTTTGAGACCAGGTAGAGCAGGATTAAGTGAAAATATTGAAGTATTGTCTTTGGTAGGGGACTTTCTGGAACATTCAAGGATTTATCATTTCCATAATAATGGTGAAACCAGAACTTACGCCGGTAGTGCTGATATGATGGTCAGAAGTTTTGACAAAAGACTCGAATCTCTTTTTAGGGTTGAGGACTCTTTGTTGGAAAAGCAATTGATGAATATCATTGCCTACAACTTAAAGGACAATGTAAATGCCTATACCATGCTTGAAGATGGAACTTATGTTCTAAAAATCCCTCAGGTCGATGAGGAAGAATTCAATGTCCATAAGGAATTTTTTGATGTAAGGGTAGAGGATGTAATGTCTGTCAAACTGGTTCAAAATTGATGAAATAAGCCCTGACCATCAGGGCTTTTGAGGAAATTACAATAACGCTATCGATATAAAACCTAATCTAATTTTTCTTCATTATATCTCATAAGTGAAAATATAATACTCAATGCAAGAATCCCGAAAACCAAACCCAGAGAGACGGGTGAAGGGACATGGAAAGTGGCAGACAATATCATTTTGAGTCCAATGAATCCCAGTATAAATGATAGTCCGTGTTGGAGGTAATGGAAAAGCTCGAAGCTGTTTGCCAACAGAAAGTATAAAGCCCTCAAACCCAATATTGCAAAGATGTTTGAGGTGTATAGAATAATGGGATCTTTGGAAATCGCAAAAATAGCAGGGATGGAATCAACAGCGAATAGTAAATCCGTGAATTCAATGACGGCCACTACCACAAAAAGCTGAGTAACAAATCTCTTACCATTGATCCTGACAAAGAAATTGCCACCATGATATCTAGGATCCACCCTGAACAACTGATGTATCAGTTTGGTCCCGATAGAATTTGAAAAATCCCTATCACTTTCATCCTCTTCTTTACTTGTCCAGGATTTTAATCCGGCATAAAGTAGAAATATTCCAAAAAGAGTCATAACGATATTGACCTTGAAATGTCTTCCCATCCAGTGGAATTCAGGCAGGTAGGTGAGCTCGATAAGTTTTACTCCAAAAAAAATAAATAAGCCCCGCATCACGATTGCACCCAAAATACCGTAAAAAAGAACCCTATGTTGGTATTTGTCAGGAACTTTGAAGAATCTGAATACAAGGATAAATACAAAGAGGTTATCTACACTCAGTGCTTTTTCTATCAAAAAAGCGGAATAGTATTGGGAAGCTTTTTCCAATCCAAAATCCCAATAAATATACAATCCAAAAAGCAAACCTATACCTATCCATACAATAGACCAATATAGAGCTTCTTTAGTGGTTACTTTGTGCGCCTCACGGTTAAAAACCAATAAATCAAGGGCCAGTAGCCCTAATATAACTACACCAAAACCTAAAAGGACATATCCTTCTTCTCGTAAATAATCCAAAATGGTCTATTCTTTATTTCCCGATGATCAAGTTTCAAAAATGCTTTAAAAAACCGAAAGAAATGAAAATGACTTTACATTTTTTGGTAATTGTGTTTTCTGAGTTTTTTCTTTACTCTAAAGAAACTATAAAATCCCAGTAACAACATCCCCAAACTCAATGCGAATCCCAGATAACCCAAATGTCTGATATGTGATAATGCATTGACTTCCATAAGTGCCGTCCCGCTTACCAAAAAGTACAAAGCTGTTCGGATATAAGATAACAAGGTGCGGTCATTTGCAAGTTTGGTTCTCTGTCTTGCAAGATAATCTCTTACAATCAGTTCGTTATTGGTATCGTTTTCTTCAGTCATTGGTATAGAGGTTTGATTCAAATATCGGCAAAAAACCTCTTTTGGCCTGTGATGATTTCAAAAATTGATGAATTTTAATTGATCCGGTGTAATTAATTTTTGACTTTGATTACTTTTGAGACCGATATAAATTCATGTGTCCAAAGAAATGGAATATCAATTTTGAAAGAATTATGAGTAATAGACCGAATTTTGATGATATTTTTATGGAATTGGCTGTGAATCTGGCGAAAAGGTCCCATTGCATTAAAAAGCATGTTGGAGCTGTGTTGACCAAGGAAACCAGGATAATCTCCATTGGTTACAATGGTCCGCCATCAGGAACCCATAATTGCGATGAGGAGTTTCCGGAACATGGCTGTGCACGCGACAGCAAAGGCAGCTGTACTTTGGCGATTCATGCGGAACAGAATGCCATCCTCTATGCAGTCAAAAACAACACCTCAGTTGAAGGTTCTACTTTGTATGTGACACTTGCACCTTGTTTGGCCTGCGCCAGGATCATTTTTTCGATGGGAATTGTCAAACTGGTCTATCTGTATTCTTACGCCGAATACAAAGGCTTACCATCTGATGAGGGGATTGACTTCCTGACCAAATTCGGGGTAGAAGTGATGAAGTATTCCAAAGAAATTGCAATTGAAGATCCTTTGATTTAGAGGAAATTCACTTCGGGATGAAGAAGGATTCCGAATTGTTGAAGCACCGATTGCTGGATTTTCTCGCTGAGCAGTTTGATGTCATGGCCATCTCCACCACCATAATTTACAAGGACTAATGGTTGGTTTTTATGAACTCCGATTTTATCAAAAGTTTTTCCTTTCCAACCTGCTTTTTCAATCAGCCATGCAGCAGGGATTTTCACACCCTGTTCGTTTGGAAACGAAGGGATTTCAGGATAGGCTTTTTTTAAGGTTTCAAAAAAATCAAAAGGTACAGTTGGGTTTTTGAAAAAGCTTCCCGCATTTCCAATAACTTTGGGATCAGGGAGTTTGCTCTGTCTGATTTGTATGACAGCTTTGCTGATAAAGGCAATGCTTGGTGTTTTTACTCCCATTTCTTCTAAAGTCTGTTTGATGGAGCCATATTCCATGTGGAATACAGGTTTCTTTTTTAATGAAAAAATCACTTTGGTGATTACAAATTGGTTTTTGAGGTCATTTTTGAAAACACTGTCCCTGTATCCAAAACCGCAATCACCGGCATTAAAAACCTTCATTTCCAATGTGTCTCTGTTAATTGCTTGGAGAGATTGGAATATCTCTTTGATTTCCACACCATAAGCTCCAATGTTCTGCATGGGTGAAGCTCCAACGGTTCCCGGAATGAGAGATAGATTTTCAGCGCCGGCCCAGTCATTTTCTATGCAATGGAGCACAAAAGTATGCCAATTTTCACCCGCTCCAACTTCCACAAAAACTTCATCTTCATTTTCTCCAATGATCTTGATTCCTGTAATTTCCATTTTAATGACCAAGGCATCGAGATCTTTGGTCAGCAGGATATTACTTCCTCCTCCTAAAATAAAAATGGGAAGGTTGGATTTTTTCGCAAAATCAAGGGCTTGTTTGACATCTTCTTCAGATTTAGCTTTGACAAAAAATTTGGCTTTTTTATCAATTCCAAAAGTATTGAATGGCTGAAGAGAGATGTTTTCTTGTATATTCATGCTGTGAAATTGAACTCGCGAATTAAGTAAGAATTTGATCAAATTGAAAGCTTAGCACCTTTTTACCCAATTTACAATTGAGATATTTATGAAAGAAATGATCATCAACGGGATCCGGATCAGACCTGGGCAAACCTTGAATATAGATATTGCGATTGCAAGGCTTCCTACCCACACATTGATTGATTTACCCGTTTTTATCAAAAGAGCCAAAGAGGATGGTCCGGTTGTGTTGATTTCAGGAGGAATCCATGGTGATGAGGTCAATGGAATTGTGGCCGTAAGAAAAATGCTGGAGGAAGAAATCATAGTTCCGGTCAAAGGGACCA
Source organism: Aquiflexum sp. (assembly GCF_041749095.1). Lineage (GTDB taxonomy): Bacteria > Bacteroidota > Bacteroidia > Cytophagales > Cyclobacteriaceae > Aquiflexum. The sequence goes on from NZ_JBGTCA010000219.1 coordinate 33,959, forward strand.
TAATTTTTATGCCTTTGGTGAATGTCTATGGTTTTTTGAGCAGTTCCAGAACATTTCCTGACGGCAGGGATCTCAACAGGAGTTTTCCGGGAAGCAAGAAGGGTTCGCTGGCTTCTCAGATAGCTTTTATTTTGTCCAATGAAATCATTCCGATTATAGATTACGGGATTGATTTTCACACAGGTGGCAGGATGCTTTCCAATTTTCCGCAGATCCGAGTGGATTATAAGGACAAAAGAGGACTGGAATTGGCAAATGCTTTTGGGACACATTTTATTCTCAATTCCCCCCATATTGACAAGTCATTCAGAAAAGAGGCATATAAAAGGCGAAAGCATATCATTGTCTATGAAGGAGGGGAATCTATGAGACTGGATGATTATGCTGTTGAGGAGGCAATTTCAGGTACCAAAAGGATGTTGATTTATTTGGGCATGCTGGAAAGTGAAACGGCCTCAAAATCTACCATTATGATTAAGGAAAGCTCATGGGTAAGGGCCAAAGTTTCAGGAATTTTTACTTCTAATGTGAAATTAGGTGACGAAGTTAAAAAAGGTCAGATCATTGCAAAAATAACAGATCCCTATGGTCAGGTAAAAGTGCCTGTAAAGGCCACCAATAACGGACATGTCGTAGGACTGAACAACAACCCTGTTGTCAATTCGGGAGATGCCCTTGTGCACATAGGAAGGGTTTAAAAAATAAAAAAGCCGGAATGTCCGGCTTTCATAAGATTTTTTGGTTATCTCAATGAGACAAAGTTTGGTATGAAAAACTCTCCATCTGTCAGGTTAAGAGGGGTTCGTTGGCTAAGTTCTCCTGTATGGTTCAAGTCAAAAACAACAGCCTCGAATCTTCCAATAGAGCCTTCTGTGGTCAGGCCGGTAAGCGTCAAAGACCCATTGTCCATGGCACCTGGATTTTGGCTTTGTAGCAGCGTTGCGCCGTATTCTTTGCCATTTTCATCTAAATAAATAAAAGTCAGTACAGGAGTAGGCTGGCTATTGACAAATACGGTTCTTTGCATTTCATACTTTAATCCATATTCGGGGGCAACAGTAGTTCTGAGTGATATGATTACCGCATTTTTATTAGGGTCGCTTCCTGTGACAAAAGTAAATAGGGTAAATCGATTATCCGAGTTTGGGTCTTCTATAAATACTATATTGGCATCATTGCTGGCTTTAAATTCTTTTTCTACCCCATTCACTTTGAACTTATAAAAATAATTGGGTCTTGGCTCGTCTTTATTACAGGAAGAAAAAGCAAATACAACAAACAGGCACAGCAGGAGAATTTTTGTGATTTTCATTTTTAATTTAGTTGGTTTTGTTTTACTAAACGGCTTTACGGAATATTAGGGTGCAATGTAGCTCACAAAAATATATTAAAAATCAGATAAATTATCAAATCAAACAAAAAGCCCTTTCAGATTACTGAGAGGGCTTTTTGTCGGGTTCGAATTTTTGCTAGGCAAAATATTTTTTTAATCCTTCTATTTTCTTATCAAGAGATTCCTTTACTGCTTGATAAGCTTCCCTGTTGGGAAGTGCTTCGTTGACCGAGAAATAATATTTGATCTTTGGTTCGGTTCCTGATGGCCTTGCAGAAATTTTACTGCCATCTTCAAGGTAGAATTGGATGACATTGGATTTGTCCATCTTCAGTTCAGATTCTGTACCGCTCACTAGGTCGTATATTTTGCTCTCCTTCACATCTACAATTTTCACTACTTTGATACCGTTCATTTCGGTCGGGCGGTTGGTCCGGAATCCGGTCATGAGTTTTTGGATCTGCTCTGCACCGTCTTTGCCCTTTTTGGTAACAGAAATGAGGGATTCTTTGTAAAACCCGAATTGCATATATATTTCAGCAAGGACATCCTGAATGGATTTCCCCTTTGTTTTGTAGTATGCGACAATTTCTGCCACCATCGCACAAGCGGAATTCCCGTCTTTATCTCTCACAAAATCCCCGATCAAATAGCCGTAACTTTCTTCTCCACCGCCAATAAATTCTTTCTTTCCTTCAAGGTTTCTGATTATTTCGGCTATGTTTTTAAATCCTGTAAGTACTGAATAGCAGGTTACTCCAAAATCCCTGCAGATTTCATCTATCAATTCTGTGGTCACGATGGTATTCACCATAAACTGGTGACCGGTCAGTTTGCCATGTTCTCTCCATTTGCTCAGTAGATAATAGGTCAATAAGGCCCCTGTCTGATTTCCGTTCAATAACTCAAAATCTCCCTGCCCATCCGGGATGCATGCCGCATATCGGTCACCATCAGGGTCACAGGCCAATACAAGTTCAGCCCCGATCTTTTTGCCAAGTTCAATAGACATATTCAATGCCTCGGCCTCCTCTGGGTTTGGATAAATAACTGTAGGGAATGTCCCGTCAGGTTCGGCCTGTTCTTTGACGACATGGATATTTTCAAAGCCGAAGACTTTTAAGGAAGCGGGTACCATCTTCCCTGATGCGCCATGGATAGGGGAAAATACAATTGGCATTGCCCTATGAAGCATGATCGCATTGGGTGATAAACTGAGTTTTTTGATTAAATTCAGATAAATCAAGTCAAAATCCTCTTCTATATATTCAATGAAATTGTCGTTTTTGTTCCAATTGACATCATCAATTGAATGGATTTTTTGAACTTCATCAATGATGTTTTTGTCATGTGGTGCCACTACCTGACCACCATCATCCCAATATGCTTTATATCCATTGTATTCTTTTGGATTGTGGGAGGCAGTTACCATGACTCCGCTTTTGCAGCCAAAATACCTGATGGCAAATGAAAGCATTGGCGTTGGACGAAGTTCTCTGAAGTATTTGACTTTAATGCCATTGGCTGTAAAGACATTCGCAGTAGTATCAGCAAACAAAGTATTGTTGATCCTGCAATCATGTGTGATGGCAACTTTGATTTCTTCATCAGGAAAACACTTGATGAGATAATTGGCAAGCCCTTGGGTGGCCATGGCTATGGTATAAACGTTGACCCTGTTAGAGCCGACACCCATTAGCCCCCTTAATCCTCCTGTACCGAATTCCAAATCCCTGTAAAAGGAATCGATCAATTCAGTTTTGTCCGGGGATTTAAGCAGCGCACGGATTTCTGATTTGCTTTTTTCATCAATATTACTGTTCAGCCAGCTTTCAGCTTTGGCGGTAATCATTGGATCTATTTGTGTCATTTTGGAAAAAGTTTTAGTGATGTTCTAAGATAGAGAATTCAATAAAAATACCCATAGAAAGTAGCTAATAAGATTTACAAATTTCCTCTTAACTCCTGTTCTCTTTCAATTGCTTCAAAAAGGGCCTTGAAATTCCCCTTTCCAAAAGAACGGGCACCTTTCCTCTGAATGATTTCATAAAAAAGCGTAGGGCGGTCCTGGACGGGTTTTGTAAATATCTGCAATAGATAGCCTTCGTCATCTCTGTCCACAAGGATGTTGAGATCTTTGAGGGGTTGAAGGTCTTCATCAATTTTGCCCACACGGTCCAAAAGGTCATCATAGTAGGAGGAAGGAACCTCCAGAAATTCTACACCTCTTTTCCTCAATTCGGAAACAGTATGAACAATATCATCTGTAGCAATGGCCATGTGCTGAACTCCCGGACCATTGTAAAAATCAAGGTATTCTTCTATCTGTGATTTCTTTTTCCCCTCAGCGGGTTCATTGATTGGAAACTTGATGTATCCATTGCCATTGGAAACTACTTTGGACATCAATGCAGAATACTCAGTAGAAATGTCTTTGTCATCAAAAGTGATCAAAAGCTTGAAGCCCATCACATTCTCATAAAAATCCACCCATTTGTTCATTTCGCCCCATCCCACATTTCCCACGCAATGGTCAATATACTTCAATCCTATAGGTTTTGGATTATACTCACTCTTTCGGGGTTTATACCCGGGAAGGAAAACACCTTTATAATTTTTTCTTTCTACAAATGTATGGACCGTTTCGCCGTAGGTTCTGATAGACGCCATGACCACTTCACCGAATTCGTCTGAGAATACCTTTGGTTCCTGATAGGGTTCCGCCCCCCTTGTAACCGTTTCTATAAAAGACTGGGCGGCATCATCTACCCATAAGGCCAAGACTTTTACCCCATCTCCGTGTTTTTTAATATGATCTGCAATAGGATGGTTTTCCAATAATGGGGTAGTCAGCACCAATCTGATTTTATCCTGTTTCAATACATAGGATGACTTATCCCGGATGCCTGTTTCCGGACCTGCATATGCTATAAGTTCATAGCCAAAAGCATATTGATAGTATAAAGCCGATTGTTTGGCATTGCCAACGTACAATTCAACATAATCCGTCCCGTTGATGGGAAGAAAATCCTGTTCCATAATAAAATTATTTTTGGGTTTAATTCTTTCAGTTCCAAATATACTAATAATTGCCCTCCCCAAAGATTTTTTGACCGGCCTATAAGTGCAGAATGAGTTATTCAGCCAAATTTTTAGATAAAGATATTTATTTTCGGAATCATTATTAGGCTTGGCCGCTTCGGTTAGCCAATAAAAAAACAAAACCTAAGAAAGCAAATGAAATAGACCATGAGGCCAGACCGGGAATCTGACTACCTATTAACAAAAAGATATACCAAAGCGGTACAGTTACCAATCCGATGACAAACTTGAAAGTGGCAGTGAAGGCAGGATCTTTTATTTTGGGGACAAAAATCAACCAAATCCAATATACAGGGAAAAGGAAAACCTTCATCACTTTATTGGTGAAATAGGGAGGGGAAATCGTTTTCTGGGTCTTTTGATTTTCAGTATTATTCAAAAATGTGGCTACGGATTTAGGTGCTGTTAAGTCAATTCTGTTTTGGATCAAGCGTTCAAGTTTTTCCTGATAATTTTCTTCGGGGATGTGGCTTACCAAAGGCTTCAAGCTTTGTTGGGTAGTTTTGATAAGGCTTTCAAAATTTGGATAGTGGTTTTTTGGGTCTATGGTTGGACCAAAAAAGATATGCACTTTACTTCCGGATTTTTGGTGGTTGCTGTAATTGATGCCTACAGGTAAAATAACCAAATCAAGATCAGAATCTTTTTCCAAAGCCTGATATGCGATTCTGGCAAAGCCTTTTCTCAGTGGTCTGAGGTTTCTATGAATACTATGGCTACCTTCTCCAAAAATCACCATGCTGCCTTTGTTCAGCAATACCTGTGTGCTTTTGTCAAAAGTATCTTTGTTTTTTTCCATGTTGTTGATCCCGTCCCTGACCCTGTAAATCGGAATCATACGGATAAAATCAAGCATCTTGGCTACAAAAGATTTTTTGAACACAGAAGCCCTTGTCAGAAAATAAGGGTTCAGCTTGGTATGAGTGGCAATGAGAATTGGATCTATCAATGCATTTTGATGATTTGAAACAACTAGCACAGCTTTTCCTTTAGGAATATGCTCTTTACCGGTTACAAGGATTTTTGAAAAATAAAAATGAAGGGCAATCTTGACTTTAATCCTGAGTATGTAGTTGAAAAGATCCTGCATTTATTAATTATTTTTCTGTGAGAGTTGGTATATGGGAACCTGAAAAACGCATCCAGATTGACGCAATTGTCATCCCTGAAATGATATGCCAAATGCCCCACCAAGCAGCAATGATAGCCATTCCTCCCAGTCCCTCAAAATAAGTAAAAATTAAGACCAAAGCTAGACCTGAATTTTGGATGCCTGTTTCTATGGTCAGGGTTTTGGTATCTGCAAGATTCAGGTTTCCGATTTTTGCCAAAGAAAAACCTGCAAACAATGCAATAAAGTTATGGGCCAGGACCCATAGGAAGATCAGTCCAATAAATTTTAGGAACAGATCATAATTCCCCATAAATGCAATGATTACAAATCCTGCAAAAATCAGAATACTGAGCGGTTTTAAAATCCGTGTCGCCTTTGATGCCCATTGTGGGTAACGGCTGTTGATGTACATACCGACCATCAAGGGAATTCCCAAAATCAAAGCTATGGTTTGGAAAACCTCAAAATATGAAAGTGAAACTTCCTGAAGCAAATTTGCCGTTGGACTATACAATCCCGCCCATAATCCGAAGTTAAAAGGGGTCAGAAATATGGAAAAGGCTGTCGAAAAGGCTGTAAGTGACACGGATAAAGCAGTATTTCCCTTAGCCAAATGGGTTATAAAGTTTGAAACATTTCCACCGGGGCAGGCAGCTACCAAGAACATCCCCAATGCTACAGAGGGTGGTGGATTTAAAATATTGACCAATATCAATGTCAGCGAAGGGAGAAAAAAGAATTGGGATATAATTCCCAAGCCAAATGATTTGGGGTTTTGTGCAATGTAACGAAAGTCTGAAACCCTAAGATCCAAAGCAACACCGAACATAATGATCGCCAAGGAGAGATTAAGTAGCAGCAGTGAATCCTGATTGAAATTGAGTTTACCGGTATCGAGTGCCTCGTGCATTTAAAAAGAGGTATTTTTTTGAAAGATAAGAAGTGGGGTTTTGAATGACAAAAATCATTTGGAAAACCTATTTATCAAAAATATATTTAAAGATGGATTACTCTTGGAAAATTTTTTTGATGTGAATAACAATAGTTTTGACATCAAAAACAGATATCATTTAACGAAAATTTGCTTTAAAAATTCTTTTTGTACTGTTGGTATAAATTTTTATCTTTTCAGAACATTTGTTGATCACCCAAAATCCGACAAAGCTAAATACACCCAATCATTATTGATCTTTCTCCGGAAAGTAATAAATTAATATTCAGTCTGTTTAAGAAATTCAAATAATTGGAGTCCATTGTTTTTGAATTTAAACTGTTTAGATAATCTCTTTTTAAAAAATTACCATATGTTTCCAATCAGACCAAGGCAATACAGGCACCTAGAGCCCCTTTACAGGGAAGTTTTTCCTCCTGACCTTTCCAAAGGACAAAAAATCCGTAAAACTGAAAGTTTTGCCACATCATCCCGATTTGATGAAATAGGAGAGGGAATAGAACCTTTTACAGGTACTTTGACGGACTTGCATCTAGCACATATTTTAAAAAGGACAAGGTTTGGGATTACGATGAAGGAAATCAAAAACTTCAGAAACAAGTCCTTATCGGCTATCCTTGATGAAATCCTTGTGGTATCATTGGACTACCCTGAACCCATCAATAATTATAACAAACCCAATGAAGGTAAAATAGATTTAGATGTTCCCCTTGGATCTTCCTTTGTAGATGCCGCATTCAATGATGATTTTGAAGGGGACAGGATTGTTGCGCTGAAGACTTGGCTGATCGGTCGGATTTTGAGTCCTAACTCAGGTATTCAGGAAAAGATGCTCTTGTTTTGGTGGAATTTTCTACCTATCAAAATGTGGGATGTTTTTATTGCAAAATCCTGCTACGGATACATTAAAATGCTCAACCGAAATGTCCTTGGCAACTTCAAGGAATTGATCAAAGAGCTGACCATGAACCCGGCGATGTTGGTATTTCTGAGCGGAGCATTTAATAACAAAGAAAATCCTGATGAAAACTATGGCAGGGAATTGCAGGAGTTGTTTTGCATTGGTAAAGGAAAAGATGCGGGATATCAGGAACAGGATGTTCAGGCTGCCGCAAGGGTTCTGACAGGATGGACGATTGATTGGGAAAGTATTCACACGGAAGGTCCACCAATTTCTTATTTTAACCCGGAAATGCATCATACCGGAAACAAGACCTTTTCAGCTTTCTATGGCAATAAGGTCATTGAGGGGAAAGCAGGAATGGCAGGAGCCGGAGAATTGGATGAGATGCTTGAAATGATTTTTGCGACAAATGAATCATCCAAATTTATAGCAAGAAAGCTATATACCTTTTTTGTAGCTTCTGAGATTTCTGAATTGGCCGAAGCCAATGTGATTACGCCAATGGCTGCTATCATTAAGGGAAACAATTACAATATCAAGCCTGCCTTAAAAGCACTTTTAAGTTCTGAGCATTTCTTCCATCCTGAAATTATGGGTTCGATGATCAAAAGTCCCATGGATTTTATTTTGGGACTTTGGAGAAATTTTGACATGCCGGCTGCACAAAACCCTTTGGGGGAAAAGGATTATTACTCAGCAATCCTTTGGAATATGGGTGGATTAGGAATGGAAATCGCAGATCCCCCAAACGTGGCGGGATGGCCTCCATACTATCAATCTCCAAACTATGACAAAATCTGGATCAATACCGACTCCATCACCAAAAGAGCCCTTGCGTCTGATTCCATGATATTTTGGGGCTATTGGATTTCATCATCAGTGAATATTTCCGCCGACTTGCTCAAATATGTAAAAGGGTTTGAAAATCCTGAAGATCCCAATTCCCTTATTGCAGAATTTGTTCTTTTAAACCTTGGACCTCCTTTGAGTCCCCAGCAAATAGCAATGGCTAAAAACATCTTGTTGAACGGGCAGGAACAGGACTATTATTGGACGGGTGCATGGCTGACTTATATGGCCAATCCCAACGATCAGTCCAATGCGACTGTCGTTTTAAACAGACTTAAACCGGCTTTTCAGCTATTGTTACAAATGGGTGAATCACAATTGATGTAATTTTATGAAAAGAAGATCTTTCATCAAACATGCAGCGCACAGCCTGGCAATTCCAAGTTTTTTAGGCGCTCTGAACAACCAAAGTTTCGGACAAACCATTGATAGGTTTCTGAACTTGGCCAATGAAACAGACAGGGTTTTGGTTTTGATTTATCTTGAAGGAGGTAATGATGGATTGAATACGGTGATTCCATTATCCCATTTAAGTGAACTCAATAAAGTAAGGCCGCATGTCATTTTGCCTGAAAACAAATTACTCACCATTGATTCCACGGATTTTGCGCTTCATCCATCCATGTCAGGATTTAAGTCTCTCTATGAAGAAGGAAGGCTTCAGGTGGTCCATTCAGTTGGATATCCCCAGCAAAGCCATTCTCATTTTAAATCCCATGATATTTGGATGAGCGGATCCAGATCCGATGAATTGGTCCCTTCAGGTTGGACTGGTAGATATTTGGAATCCAATCACCCACAATATCCTGAGGCCTATCCCAACCCGGATTATCCTGATCCAATGGCCGTGGAAATAGGGAACGGTTCCTCGATGTTGTTTCAAGGGGAAAGGGCCAATTTCAGTATGGTAATCAATAACCCCAATTCATTTTATCAGATTTTAAACAATGCCATTGAAGATACCCCTGATACCATAGCTGGGGACAAATTGAGATATATCCGGCTGATAGCCCAGCAATCCCAAAAATATGGGATGATTGTCAAGCGTGCGGCAGAGAAGGTTACCCAGCAAAGAATTTACCCTGACACCAGACTGGGGAACCAATTGAGAATAGTATCCCGGTTGATTGCAGGAGGATTGAAAACCCCATTTTATTTGGTGAGAATGGGGGGCTTTGATACACATGACAATCAGGTGGATGGGGGAGACCATACCAAAGGAAATCATGGCAGGCTTCTTCAAAACCTCAGTGATGCAGTATTGGCATTTATGAATGACCTGGAATTCCAAGGCTGCGCGGATAGAATCATGGGGATGACATTTTCGGAGTTTGGACGAAAAATAGTTTCCAATGCCAGCATGGGTACAGACCATGGTTCTGCAGCTCCATTGTTTATTTTTGGAAACATGTCCCATGGTGGCACAAGAGGTACAGCTCCAATCATCACCGGTAATGAGGTTTATAGGGACAATATTCCTTTTCAGACAGATTTCAGGCAGGTTTATACTTCTTTGCTCAGTCAATGGTTTGATGCAGGGAATGCCAGTATTCAAACCGCAACCAGAGGCAGTTTTGACCAGATTCCTGTGGTGAAAAATGCCATAGTAACATCGATCGAAAGAGAAGAACCAAGTACTCTAAAACTGTACCCAAATCCTGTCAGGGATTTTTCCACGGTTAAGCTTGATGTATTATCCGGTAAAGTCAGGATTGATCTGATTGATGTCAAAGGATCGAGTATTGGGATGTTATTTGAGGGCAATACATCTGACCGTCAGTTTACCTGTGTTATTGACCTTTCGAGGTATCCTGCAGGCAAGTATATATTGAGGGTAATGGATGGAAATAGGAGACATACTTTGCATGTGATCAAGCTTTAATTGGGCTTTTTATTCATGCCATGACTTTGAGTCATGGCATGAATTCACCAAAGTGGTTCAAAGTCATGGCATGAATACTGCTCCCCTAGGCATGGCATGAAAAGCCCAAAGATCAATCTTTATTCTTATGGACATTTTCCATAATCCTTTTAATATATTCCACCAGATCTTCATCAGGTTTTTTAGGGATCATTTCCAGATTGCTTTCCATACTTCTTAGAATGCCTGTGAGAAAGTCGAATTTTTTACCAAGTAATTTTTCATCCCTTGTTTCCCAATATTCACCTTCATCTATTACCTTAAAATCAGTCAGGTATTTGGTTGCTATATGTTCCAAAAGATGAACCAAAATGATATGAATTTGTGGACCTGCATATTGGGTTTTTACCGAATTCCATTCAATGAAAATATCGTTCTGTTCATCTTCAAAGTAAATTTTCCCAACCACACTGCACAACTTGCCACTGGATAAAAAGGTAAAGTCAACCATTTCACATTCAGGGGGAGTAAAAGTGATCCCATATAATTCATCCTCAAAGGAATCTTTATCAAATCCTTCTTCTGGAAGTTCAGATTCGAAAATATGGTATTTCCATTTGTTCTCTTCTGCAATATCCCTGACCTCTTCTATCAATTGAGGCAGGAGTTGGGGAGATTTGATTTTACCTTGGTAGTGGATAGTGATGCCCATGGGTAGAATGATAAATGGTTGATAATTTTAAGTATTCATGCCATGACTCGAAGTCATGGCATGAATTCCGTAATTCCCAAGTAATGGCATGAATTAAGCCAACTCCCTTAAATCCACCGGAACCACCCTTGAAACACCTGCCTCAATCATGGTGATGCCATAGATAATGTCTGTGCTTGCCATCGTACGCTTGTTATGCGTGACAATAATAAATTGGGACTCTTTAGAAAAGATCTGAATGATGTTGTTGAACTTATCAATATTGGCATCATCCAATGGTGCATCCACTTCATCAAAAATACAGAATGGAGCTGGTTTAAGGAGGTAGATGGCAAAAAGCAAGGAGGTTGCCGTCAACGTTTTTTCACCACCGGAAAGTTGATTGATGGTCAGAGGTCGCTTTCCTTTTGGTTTGGCGATGATTTCTATAGGGCTTTCCAAGGGATTATCCGGATCGACCAAGGTCAGGTCACATTGATCCTCATCCGTAAACAATGACCGGAAAACCTTAATGAAGTTTTCCTTGATCTTTCCAAAAGCATCGAGAAATGTTTCTTTGGCTACCTGATCGATTTCCTTGATTGTTTCCACCAATGAATTTTTGGCCTTAACCAAATCCTCTTTTTGTTCGGTGATGAAAGTATGGCGTAGCTTGATCTCATCATACGCATCCATGGCCATGGGATTGATAGGGCCTATTTTTTCCAGACGGTCTTTTGCCTTTTGGACAATTTCCCGCATATCAGAATCAGACATTTCAAGATATGCTTCATCCAAATCAGGATTTTCTTCCATCAGGTTATCCAGGTCAATTTCAAATTCCACACTCAGCCTTTCTTTAAGACTGGCCAATTTGAGTTTGACTTCATTCAAAGACTGTTGGAATTCCATGATCAGGGAATCCATGGATTCTTTGGATTTTTGAAGCTCCCTGATCTGTTTATCCGTGTTATCTATTTCCCCCCGGCAATTATAATAATCCTTTTCCGCTTCGGATACGCCTTTTTCAATGCCTTCTTTTTCCGAATACAGCTCAATCAGTTCATCATCTTTGACTTCATTGTTGTCCAATAGTCCTTTGATCTCAAGATCGATCGCACTCTGTTCCATTTGGGATTTTTCAATCCTCTCCTTACTGCTGTCAAATGCAGACTGCTTAAATTCTATTTCCTGGTTGAGGCTATTGACCCTATTGTTATGCTGATGATAAAGAATGTTTTCCTGATTGAAAGCAGTGGATTTTTGGCTGAGGCTTTCACTTTCTGTTTGAAGTTGTTCGTTGATTACTTCCAGTTCTTCTTCCACAGATGCGAAAAGTGATTTTTCCTTTTCCAGTTCAGGACCGATATGTTCGAGGCTTTCTTGAAGGGTTTCTATTCTTTCAAGGATATCTTCCCGTTTATTGGCATTGGAGTAAAGCAGTTCACTCAACTGTTCTTTTTTGGTACGGATAGAGATAAATTCCTGATTGACCTCATTGAATTCCTGTTGGATTTTTTCAATGGCTGATTTATAACTGACCTCCTTAAGCTTCAAAAGATCACTGATTTTGCTGTCCAAGTTAGACCTTGTGGC
>NZ_JBGTCA010000220.1:0-2370 GCF_041749095.1 Aquiflexum sp.
GGTAAGTAAAGAAGCCCGTGTAGGACAGCAGCGGGCCGTATTGTAAAACTGAGAAAAACGGAGTCCGTTTTTGGCTAAAGTGTCCAATTCCGGTGTTTCGATTTCACTGCCATAAGAACCGAGATCGGAATAGCCCATATCATCGGCCAAAATCACTATGATATTGGGTCTATTGCTTTGCAGATTATTAGATATCCTATCAGATTGGCTGTTTTTAGAATTATCTACCTGTGAAGTTTGACAATCGGTAAATAGCAATACAGAGAGGAATGCTATCATTATTTTTTGTAACTGCATTTTAATTCCTTTTAATTTATAGAAAGTGGATTCGAAACTGTTTCAAATTACCTATTTTGGGAATCTATTTTGTATAATTTATTTAAAAACTCCCCCCTGGTAATGTTTTTACTGTAATTTGATTCTAATATTTCAGAACTTTTCGCATCTAGGTTCAACATGCTGATCCAGGATTTTGCCTGCTCTTCAGAAATATGCTCGTCAGGATTTATTTGATGGTACGGATAAGCTTCACGGTATTGCATTTTCCATAAGTTGGCAGGTGCCTTTAGATTGATATCACTCAATGGAAAAATATTGTGGAATATTCCTTTTGCCCCCAAATACTGTATGGCTTTGAAATAGGGGTGGTCATTTTCTACATCCGAAACATATACCGTTTTGCCCCCTGCTTCATGTATTAGCCTTTGAAGTTGATCAATCGGCACATCGGTCGCACCTAAATTGTTTTCCAACATGAGATGTGCTGCCAGTCCAGTGGCCTGCCCTATCGCACTCCAAGTAGGCTCCAATCTCAATGCAGAAAATCCCACATGGCTGCTGGAAACTGCCACACTGACCAGGAGGTTGTGAAAATCCTTCACAACCGTGATACCATAAGGAATCTGAAACGGTGGGGGGACATGATTGAAATCTCCTTCCGTCAGGTCTTCATAAAGCTCGCCGGGAGGGCTAACCCCATGGCAGTTTAAGGCATAATCCCCGATAGCGATGGCATCACTTCTCAACTTTGTCCTGACGGAATTAGGTGCCATATAAGTATCCTGCTCGGTAAAAACATACTCACCTTCTATCCTTCTTGCCTCCCTGATATACAAGCGGTAAGGGAAATGATCGTTATCCGTAAATTCGTCTTTGGCCAGTCCCCATTTTTGGGCTTCCTTTCTGAGTTCATAAGGTACCTTCAAGTCCTGCTGCAAAAAATAGATCAGACTCAGATTATGTAAAAGGTGCTCGTTGATAATACGGTTTCTGGTCTCCGGATCCCCTTCCGGATAATCATAATTCCCGCCCAACAAAGCCATACGCACAGGGGCGTTTTTTATATCATTGATATCCGCTTTTCTATTGGGTAATAATTGTACCCGCAAAATACCCCTGGCGTCTTCCGTGAAAATCTGTTCTACTTTTTTATTTTCCAAGGTTCCAAGTATAGGCGTAAAAACATCCCGGTCATACCCTGCCGGTTCTTCTATCATGATCCGGTTGGCCGGATCATCAGTCATGATAATCCTGAAGTTATAACCTTGTATTCTTTGATCCCCTTCCCCCGTACTTCCACTTTGTATCACGCCGCCCCGGGTAAATATTTTTCCGGCATACCGCTCATGGTAGGTGGATTGTGATTCCCTTCCAAGAAAATAATTGGCACCTGCCATGGCTGCCAGATCCCCTTCATAGGTTGCATCTATAAAAACCTTTGCGTGGTATTCTACCGATTGGTCCTCTTTCAGATTGGATAAACGGATACCGTTGATGACCATTCGCCCTCGTAAACATTCCCCCAATATGACTTTGCTAAGTCTGTGACGGGTAATCACTTCGATACTGGGAAATTCCCGGAGCATTTCCCGTAAAATCTGCAGGGTTACATGGGGTTCTGCATGAATCCCAAAGTGGCAGTCCTCCACCTGCTGGGAATCGGGTCCATATTTTTCTGTATAAAAGGCAAGTACCCTGTTGGTATAGTTTTGAAATTCACCTCCCAATACCTCAAAGGAAATAAATTCATAGTATGATAATGTAATTAAAATCGCTGTGTGAAGAATCCGATTATTGTTTTGGAGGGTCAAGCTCTGCCGCCAATTGAGCAAACAGTCCCATGGTCCATTTCCCGATAATACCTTGGCTTTCTGCTTGGAACACTTCTCCGCCCTGATGTTTATTTGATGGGGAAGTGCCTATAATAAATCCGTCCGGTGTCAGGCGGGTCTTGAGGCCTTCGAATGCTTTCATAGCTGACACTTCTGCTTCGGGGCCCAGCCAGCCTCTTCTAACACCAATGGCCATTGCAGCAGCAATTCCGGCTGTACCTGAAGATTCCTTTATTGTTTCGGATCTGTCGGCAAATAA
>NZ_JBGTCA010000221.1:0-3300 GCF_041749095.1 Aquiflexum sp.
GATCAATTTGTTCTATATATTGTTTGCTCATTCAATACAACCCAAAATAATTTTGAAACCACAACCCTCCATCTTAACCTCGCAGCAGGGGCCGGAAGATTTCTGGATGATGTTGCAATCCGGCGATAGAATCGGATTGGAAGGGTTGTACAAATTATTTTCCCATGAGCTTTTCAGGTTTGGCCTGTCCATGGTGGCCGATGAGGATTTTGTGCAGGATTGCATTCAGGAAGTTTTTATAGACTTATGGAAATACCACAAGACGCTGCAGCAGGCCAATAATGTGAAAGTTTATCTTTTTAAATCACTTTCCAGAAAAATCAGCAAAGCGAGCAGTAAAGAAAAAAAATGGAGAAAAGAGGAGATCAAAGAAAACAATACTCCCGGCTACTTCATCGAATCCATCGAATCCAAGATCATCAACAGCCAAAAAGACGAGGACCTGCAATGTAAAATCGCCAAAGCCTTACAGCACCTGCCTGCCAGACAGAAGGAGGTTATCCTATATCTTTTCTTTGAGGATTTTTCTTATGAAGAAGTTTCCAAGATGATGGGGATCAATCTGCGCTCTGTTTATACCTTGGCTTGGAAGGCAATTTCTACCCTGAAAAAGTATGTTTTATTTGTAATTATGATCATTGATTTTTTTGTATGACTTGTATTATCATACCGTAAGTATTGAAAATTTTTAAATTTCTGCAATCCAACTAAAGGAAATTCTATTATTCTTACCCTATAATCAAATTAAAAAAGTCCGGCAACGGAAAAGGAAATGTATAAACATTGCCTTTGATAAATGGAAAAAACCTATCAATACTGCCTTTGAAAATTGGAAAAAACCCATTATTGTCCTATGGAATCCGGTTTTCCAAACAATTCCATTATATTAGTTCTATGGAACAGGAAGAAAGCAGAAGCGAAGTTAACGAGCCCATTACAGGGTACCTGCCTACCGGACAGGCAGGTGGAAGCTACAATTACGCCGATTATCTGAGTTGGGAAATGGATGAAATGGTGGAGCTGATCAAGGGCAAAATTTTCAGGCAGGCCGCCGCTGCACCTAGAAGAATCCACCAGAAAATATCCGGCAAAGTTTTTAATAAATTGTTTAATTTTCTGGAACATCATCCCTGCGAGGTTTATGAAGCACCCTTTGATGTACGGTTGCCTGTAAAATCCAAAAGGAACGAAGACATAGAAACCGTAGTCCAACCCGATATCTGTGTGATTTGTGATAAAAGCAAACTGGATGAGTTGGGTTGTGTCGGTGCACCGGATTTGATCATTGAGATTCTTTCGCCGGGCAGCAACAAAAAGGAACTTAAAAACAAATATGAAGTCTATGAAGAAAGCGGCGTTGGGGAGTATTGGATCATTCATCCTGACGAACAAACAGTCATCACCTATACACTGGTGAAAGGGAAATACGTTCCGTCCAAACTTTTTACATCGGGAGATGTCTTGGACTCAAAGACTATTACAGGTTTCCAACTGGACCTGGAGTATGTTTTCAGAGATTTGGAATAAAGTGATTTGCAAACCATAAATATGAATAGATTTTTTTCTAATCTGACCGAGCAATTTTTCTTTATAACCAGGTTGAATGTCCGAAGTCGGAAGGATCGGGAAACCATTGCTGTGTGGCTACTTTCATCATTGTGGATAATCACATTGGAAATTTTATTTGAACCACAAAAGTGACAAAAGAATACAAAAGTTACCGGATATCAACTTTTGGTGATATAGTCTTTTGTTCCCTTTTGTTTCTTTTGTGGTTCCATTATTTTTTTGTTTAACCTGATGTCATTACCTCTTCTGAACATTTCCAAAATGTTTTAAACTTGGAACGACAGGAACAATCTAAAAGGGACGAGCAAAACCCGGGTAAAAACCACTTACCAAAAAAAAATAAAAAAATATTTCCCATTTCAAGGATAACTTTTTTGCCTTGCGGTCTCCTTTGATTTGAAAACCTTTTATTATGTGCAAATCTGAATATAGCATTGAAGATTTTGTTTTGGACCCTGAATTCAAAAAATGGGTACTGAATCCTGATGCGGAGACGAAAATTTATTGGGAAGAGTATCTCAAAAGTAATCCTTCCAAAAACCAGGATATTGTTTTGGCCCGAAAAATACTTTTGAACCTCTCAAGAAGTACAGGGCATGTGGATGAAAACAGGGTCAGGGCTACATGGTCAAATATTGAAAAGTCACTGGAAGAAATGAATTCAGATGATATTGAAGGAAGGATTATCCCTTTGGATTCCTACAGCAGCCTTAAGAAATATCCTGTTTACACCAATCCCATTTCCAGACACAATCAATTTTATAGGATGGTGGCGATACTCGCTGTAGCCTTTATGTTGGCTTTTTCTATCCATCATCTATCTGAACCTAAAGTTACCTTGATTGCTGAGATCCCAATTGAATATCAGGAACATATTGCCCCTCCCGGTGTCAAATCCAATCTGACGCTTTGGGATGGTTCCAAAGTAATCCTCAACTCAGGAAGTTCCCTGCGGTATGTCAAAAACTTCGAATCGGACAAAAGAGAAGTTGAACTGATAGGAGAGGCGTTTTTTGAGGTTTCCAAAGATCCCAACCGGCCATTTATAGTGAGGACCGGACAGGTTTCCACTCAGGTTTTGGGTACTTCCTTCAATGTCAAATCATTTGAAAATGAAGTGCTGGAAGTATCCTTATTGACCGGTTTGGTAGAGGTCAACGTGGATATGGAAGTCCCTCAAACAATCAGTTTGGTTCCCGGGGAGGCAATTAGATTTAAGTCGGAAAGCCAAAAAATAGAAAAAGGTAGGTTCGACAAAGAGAAAGTGTTGGCCTGGACGCAAAAGACCATTGTGTTTGAACAGACCCAGATGGCTGAAATCAAAAGGGTTTTGGAAAATTGGTACGGAGTCCAAATCCAATTCCTGAACAGTCCTGCCAGGGACCTGGAAATATCCGCGAGGTTCAACGATCAGAGCCTCAAAGAAGTCCTGGAAGGATTGAGTTATTCTGCCAGGTTTGATTATGTAATAGAAAATGATCAGGTAAACATAAACTTTAAATAAACTCTGCCTATGGAGATAAAAAAATCATAAGTAAAAAGGGCTATAAGTGTTTAACCACTTACAGCCCTGAAGACACCGGAAAATGAGACGGCAATCCCATTTCCGATAGGTGTTCATTTAAACAATTAGCACAAGCCTAAACAAACGATTTAAAGATATGAAAAAATGCGTACTTAAACATGTTATATACATGACCAAATTATTCGCCATTGCTTTCTTTCTCCAAT
>NZ_JBGTCA010000222.1:0-10673 GCF_041749095.1 Aquiflexum sp.
AAAAGCCTCTTCCACATCGTATTTCCACAGGTAAAAGTTGGCTCTTTCCATCCCTTCAAAAGACCTTCCCGGATTGGTCCGAATGATTACCCTCTTGCCTTCATCATCGGCTAATTTTACCATTTGATGGCTGCCGAAATAAGAAATCTTGACGATTTTACCGGTCAGTTGCTGTCCGTCTCTTTGTACCACTTCACCATGTTCTGGGCGGAATTGTAAACGAACTTTACCCCTGAATTTTTTTGCTTCTGGATCAGCAATAAAGCCGAAAGTTGTGTAGAAACCTTCTACGGTAGGTGTTGCCAGGATTTCATTTCTTTTTCCAAAAAAATTGGCCACATATGGATTTACAGGATTTTCATAGAGATTTTTGGGAATATCAATTTGTTGCAGATAACCTTTGTGCAGGATAGCAATGCGGTCCGCAGTTGAGAGGGCATCTCTGGTATCATGCGTGACAAAAATTGCGGTAATACCTGTCTTTTTGATAATCTGACGGATTTCTTCTCTTACCTGATCTTTGAGCATGGCATCAAGATTACTGAAAGGCTCATCCATTAACAGGATTTTGGGATTGGGGGCAATTGCCCTTGCCAAAGCCACACGCTGCTGCTGACCACCGGAAAGTTGGTGTGGATATCTTGAAAAATCTTCTTTTAAACCTACCAGTTGGAGTGTATCCAAAGCTATCTGTTCTGAATTTCCTTTGGCTTTTTGCAGCCCAAATTTTACATTTTCAAGGATGGTCAGGTGGGGAAACAATGCATAATCCTGAAACACCATCCCGACCTGTCTTTCATGGGCCGGTACAGATTTCACGCCTTCCACAATGGTCTGTCCCATTAATGAGATCGAACCTGAATCCGGATGTTCCAAGCCTGCTATCAATCTCAGCAGGGTAGTTTTTCCGGAACCGCTTTCTCCGACCAAGGCAAGAATCTCCCCCTCCTCTACGTCAAAGGAAACGTCATTGACAGCAAACTCATCTGCTTTATTATATTTTTTATTGATGTGTTGGAGTGATAAAATCCTCATCCGGTTTGTAAAGCGTTCTCTAAAGTTCTCTTTTTTTGATCAATCTGTTCAGGAAAATAATCGGAATAATTCCTGTAAGAATAATAATCACTGCGGCATTGGCTGATTCAGCAATCATCTCGTTTGTGGCCATATCAAATGCCTTTGTGGCCAAAGTTTGGTAATTGAACGGACGCAGGATCAAAGTTAAGGGTAATTCTTTTAATACATCTACAAATACCAGCAATATGCCTGATACCAAACTTGTTTTGATCAAAGGCAGGTCAATTTTCCATAATGTCCTGGTGCTTCTCACACCTAGCAGCCGGCTGGCTTCATTGACATGGATACCTATTTTTTGAAAACCGGCCTCCACGGGATTGTACCCAACAGCCATAAACCGGACGATGTAGGCAAAAATGAGCGCAAACAAGGTTCCAGAGAAAAACAGCCCGGCGACCTGGGAAGTGAACAAGGTTCCGTAAACCCATTTGTCCAAAGCGATAAACGGAATCATCACACCTACTGCAATAACAGCACCGGGAATGGCATAGCCCAAAGTCGCTATCTTGGTAATATTTTTTACCCATTTGAATGGGCTTAATCTTAATGCATATAGTAATACAATGGAAAGCATAACAATAAAAATCCCACTCATCGCTGCCAACCCAAAACTTCTAAAGATCAATAAAAAGAAGTCCTGATTTACCACCTTGGTATAAGTCAGGCTGACCCATTGTAAAAGCTGAAGAAATGGAAACAGAAAACTTAACAGAAATATCAAAGTACAGATTCCTGTGTAAAATATTTTTTTACCCAAAGTAGGATGAAAACGGGCTGTGGGCTTTTGGATGCCATTGACGGAGGAATATTGTCTGTTTCCCCGCTGAAGGGATTCGAGGTATAGAATCACAAAGACAAATACCATCAAGATGGCCGCCAGATAAATCGCAGTAGAGGAGTCTCCCATGGAAAACCATGCCCTGAAAATTCCTGTCGTGAATGTATTTACCCCAAAGTATTTGACGGTCCCATAGTCGTTCAGTACTTCCATGGAGGCAAGGGCAATGCCTGCAACTATAGCAGGTCGTGCCATTGGTAATGCCACTTTGAAGAAAGTTTTTAAACGGTTTGCACCTAAAAGAAATGAAGCTTCCTGCAAGGTGTTGGATTGCTGTAGAAAGGATGACCTTGTGATTAAAAATACATAAGGAAACAGGGTGATGGATAAGATAAAAATCGCACCGGGAAGGTTCATGATATCTATCAAGCTGCCTTTAACCTGTACATCAAATGTATTTCTGAAAAAAACCTGTATGGGGCCTGTATAGTCCAGTAGGCCCACATAAGTGTAAGCCATGATATATCCTGGAAATCCCAAGGGCAAAATCAATAGCCATTCAAAATACTTTCTTCCGGGGAATTCATAATTGGATACCAGCCAAGCTGTACTGACCCCAAGTAAGAATGTCATAATAGCAACACCCAAGAGTAAGAGAATGGTATTTTGGAAATAGCCCAAAAGCAGGTTATTGGCAATATGGGTCCAGCTTCCTCCGGGGCTATCAAAAAGTTTAATAAAAATAGTAAATAAAGGAGTGGCTACCAGCAGCAATATCAGCAGCGAGTAGCCTGTCCATTTATTCCACCAAAAGTAATTTCTTTTTAAAATGTCCAAAACGGTTAATTATTTCCAACCCACTTTGTCAAAAATGATGACAGCATCATTGTTGTTGTCTCCCAAGACTGACAGGTTAAGATCATCAACTTTAAAAGAACCCCAGTTTTTCAATAAGTCTGAAAATTCAACTTTAGTGTTTACCGGATATTCAAAGTTGATATTTGCCAGAACTCCTTGGGCTTCCTCATTTGAAAGGAATTCGATCAATTTGACAGCGTTCTCTTTGTTTGGGGCATATTTTGTCACAGCAGCACCTGATATATTGATATGTGTTCCCCTATCGGATTGGTTGGGGAAGAATATGGAGATTTTGTCAGCGGCCTTTCTTTCTTCTTCATTGGCATCATTGAGCATGATACCAATGTAATAGGTATTGACGATGGCTACATCACCTTCACCCGATGCCACGGCTTTTACCTGATCTCTGTCACTTCCTTTGGGTGACCTTGCCATATTTTCCAATAATCCTGAGGCCCATTTCTCAGCACCCTCTTTTCCATGATGCGCAATGATGGAAGCCAAAAGAGATTGGTTATAGATGTTTTCTGAGCTTCGGGTAAGTACCCTTCCCTTCCATTGTGGTTCTGTCAGTGCTTCGTAGCTGCTCAATTCTTCGGGATTAACCCTTTCTTTGCTGTAAGCAAGGATTCTTGCACGGTAAGTCAATCCAAACCAATATCCCTCAGGATCTCTGAATTTGGAAGGAATGTTTGCATTCAGGATTTCAGAATTGACAGATTGTAGAAGGCTTTTTTCTTCGGCCCTGTGTAATCTACCTGCATCTACTGTGATGAGTACATCAGCAGGAGAATTAGCTCCTTCCAATTCCAGTTTTTGTATCAGTTCATCCGCAGATGCTGAAACCACATTCACTTTGATTCCGGTTTTTTCACTGAACAAATCGAATAGTTTTTGGTCTGCTTCATAATGTCTGTGGGTATAGACATTGACCTCTTCGACTTTTTCACTACTGGATCCACATGAAATCAAAATTGCCCCAAAAGAGGCGATTAGAGTTAATTTGATGATATTTTTAAACATAATAGAGGTTGATAATTGGGCGAAATTAATCATTATTTAAATCAAATCTAAATAAAAAGAAAAAGATTTTTATATTTGTGGGCCTTAAAACAACAAGTGATTTTTAGAAGTTTTAGGTGTCATTTTAAACTAAAAACATGACGATTCAACAACTCGAATATATTATTGCGGTCGATAAACACAGGCATTTTGGCAATGCGGCTGAATCTTGTTTTGTCACCCAACCTACACTGAGTGCACAGATCAGTAAGTTGGAAAAAGAGCTTGATATAATCCTTTTTGATCGATCCAAAATGCCGGTGATCCCTACCGAAATCGGTGTTCAGGTAATCGAACAAGCCAAAAGAGTGGTTTCGGAGAGTAAAGGAATATATGAGTTATTGTCACAGTTGAAAGGCGATGTCAGCGGTGTGATCAAATTGGGCATTATTCCCACCATAGCGCCTTATTTGTTACATAGATTTATCAAGGGATTTTTGGAAAAATACCCCAAAGTAAAGCTTCAAGTGGAGGAAACTGTCACTGAGGAGATTCTCAGAAAGCTTAAAAATGATGAGCTGGATCTTGGTGTAGTTGTAACCCCTTTGGATGAACCCGGGATTGTGGAAAAGCCGATGTTCTATGAAAAATTCTTTGCTTACTTATCCAAAGGGCATCAACTTCTCAAAAAAGAAAAGCTAACGGTTAAGGATCTGGAATCTGACGACATGTGGATGCTTCAGCAGGGCCATTGCTTTCGCGATCAGGTTTTGAACCTTTGTAATCAGACCAAGTTTGAAAGGAATAATTTCCACTATGAAAGCGGTTCATTGGAAGGTCTGAAAAACATGGTCAATCAATATACAGGGATCACACTGCTTCCTGAATTGGCCACGTTTTCCCTAAATGAAGAGGAAAAACAACGATTGAGAAAATTCAGTGGCGAGGAGCCGATAAGGGAGGTAAGTATAGTATTGACCAGAAGTTTTTTGAAAAAGAAGTTAGTAGAATTACTCTACAATGAAATCTGTGATGCCATCCCGCAGGCCATGACTTCCAAAGCTCATGGAAAAGTGGTGAGGTTTAAGTGAAGGAGTGTTCAGTGTTCAGTAGGCAGTGTTCAGTGAGTAGTCGTAGTTCAGTAGGCAGTGGTCAGTGGGCAGTTTTCAGTAGGCAGTTTTCAGTAAGCAGTCACAGTTTGCAGTAGGCGTTTGACAGTGGTAAGCTGACGGGTGAGAAGTAAAAAACGAAGCGAGAGATTGGATAATTTTGAAAATCCTACACTCAAATTTCACAATTTTAAAATCAAAAGCTTGCCAGCAGGCCCGGTCTACAATCTTCAATCTAAAATCTAAAATCTTCAATAACAATGTCCTCCCACCATTTTGTCAAAGAACAGCAGGAACCTGCTTTAATCATCCTGAACACTGAAGGTATCGGCTTTGATGTGGTTGCTCCATTATTGGAATGGGTTCCTACAATATTGGTTGCGCAGGAAGAAGTTTTTACGGTAATATCCTGGGGAATAAAAATCGACATGATTATGGCC
Organism: Aquiflexum sp.; assembly: GCF_041749095.1. Taxonomy (GTDB): domain Bacteria; phylum Bacteroidota; class Bacteroidia; order Cytophagales; family Cyclobacteriaceae; genus Aquiflexum. Next base: position 5,265 of record NZ_JBGTCA010000222.1, read on the forward strand.
GAAATGGTTTTTCAGCAACAGCATTATCATTTGCTGGAAGAGCAGTATCCGGTCAAATTTCTGGGGGTTCAGGAGGGGAATTTCTTAGGTGAAGGCTTACAATACCTCATAGCTTCAAAACATTCTGCCGTGAACATTATCGGATTTGATCATCAAAAAGTAGCTAAATTGGAATCAAAACTTGAATTTTTGGATATTGTGGTTTGGGATGGAACGACCAGATATTTTCCTGTTAAAAACAGGGAGTTCAAAAAGTGGTTCCCGGCATGTGCTGTTCAATTGCATGCCCCTGAAGGGACTTTGATAGAAGTAAAAACAAGTGATTCCTCAGAAATTGTTGAAATAAAATATGCAACTATGGTGGAGGTAGATGAGGGTACCACCAATTTTAAATCAAACAGTGTTTTTTGGATCGGTGAATTTGCCCATTGATTATTCCTATTTTGTCATGTAAGGGATTGGGCTAAAACCGGCCAGGTTTTTTCAACCTTTAAATTGTTAATCCTTTACACTTACAGCACATAAACCTGGCAGGTTTCTTCGGTCAATGTTTAATTTGACAAAGTAGTGTTAGTTTGATTTACTTAGTTTTTGAAATCAAAAATCAATGATGTTCCATTAGTGTTGGTTTCAATCTGGACGCCGACATTCAGAAACAGGCCGATTTTATAGATGAGTTGCAATCCAAAACCTGATTTGTCTTTGGAGGCATCCTTTAGAAAAACAGTACCATTTTGTATTTGATCCATCATCTCTTTGGAAATTCCTTTTCCATTGTCCACAACTGTAATCTGATACCCGCTTTCCGTCTTTTCACCGGACAAGCTGATTTTGCCTCTATCAGGGGTGTATTTCAATGCATTTACCAGGGCATTCTGAACCATCATGATACAGAGAGATTCATTGGTGGCGGTAAATTGGTAAAGCTCGTTTTTTTGGAGCAACATTTTTATGTTTTTATCATCTGCCATAGATTTCCATTCCTGATGTAGGTCGCTAAGAAGTTCACCAAGATCTACGGAATCAGTTTTAAGGAATTGGGCATTGTTTACTTTTGATATCAACAACAGTGAATTTACCATCTTCTTCATTTTCTGCACCGTGGACTGCATGTCCATCAGTTTTTCCATTTGTTCCTGTTTCAGATCAGGTAGATTGAAGATACCCTCCACTTTTGACTGCAAAATGGACAATGGCGTTTTCAGTTCATGTGAAGCGTGGGAGATGAATTCTCTTTCCTGATTGAAAGCTTTTTGGATTCTTTTCATCATTTCTGACAATGATTCATCTAAAAGCCGGAATTCATCGGTGGAAGTTTTTATCGGACTGTATTGGAATTGTTGGGGTTCTTTGATGTGTAAAAGTTTGTTTTCTACAATTTGCTTAAATGGTCTTACCAGCCATTTTCCAAATGCAGAATCCAGGAAGAAAGTTAGCAGCAAAAAGATAAAAAATGTAATATAGAGAATCCTGAACATGATTCTTTCAATGTCCTTTATGGTTTCAAGACTTCTACCTATTTCCAGCAGAAAATAATCTTCTTCAAAAGAAAACACATAGGAACAGACCCTATAGGTTACCGATACCTCCTCAATGATCCGTTCCTCATTGTATATGGTGTCCACCAGAAAGGGTTCGGCTATACGTTCCAGGAGTATGTATTCTTCTTTGAGAATATTATAGCTTCCAAAGCCACGGCTATAGTCCTCTTCCACAAAAAAGTTATCCAAACCCTGATTTCGGATAATTTGCAGTACATTCTCTCTTTTTTCGAGCAAACGGGTATCTGTATTTTTGACAGCAAAGTACTTGAGAAAGAATGGCCCTGACATCAAAAAAACCAATAGGATCAATCCTTTGGCCAGCAGGTTATACAAAAGCATTTTGGAACGTAACTGCATATTTTTTTATGCTTGGATTTTATAGCCTATTCCCCGAATGGTCTCCAACCAATCCACAGGAGCAAATTCACCCAGTTTCTTTCGGATGTTTTTGATATGGACATCTATAAAATTGGACTGATAATCATCTTCAATATGGTCCCCCCAAAGGTGTTCGGCAAGTTGATACCTGTTGATGACACGGTTTTTGTGGATCAGAAGGAAATGCAGCACATTAAATTCTTTTTTGGTCAGACTGATAGGATTCCCTGAATGACTGACAGTTTTATTTCCCAAATCCAACATAAAACTTCCAATTGTAATTTCCTCTTTATTCCAGCCACTTTTTCTTCTCACTATCGCCTGCATACGGGCTTTGAGTTCCAGCAGAGAAAAAGGTTTGGGAAGGTAATCGTCTGCCCCCTTTTCGAGCCCCTCGACACGGTCACTGATTTCTGACCGGGCGGTCAATATAATGATAATTGCGTTTTCCTGGTTTTCTTTAATTTCATTTATCAGATCCATTCCATCCCCATCGGGAAGTCCAAGATCAAGCAAAATAAAATCATAAGGGTTAATGGCAATGTTTTCGGAGGCGGAAGCGAATGTTGGGGAAGTATCACATACGTATTCCTCTCCCTTTAAATATCCGCATATTTCATCAGCTAGCTTTATTTCATCTTCAACCAATAGTATCCTCATGACCTTATTTTTTAAGTTTTTTTACCGGGACCGCATGTGAAATCTGAAACCCCCAAATAAACCTGTTTCTGGAATTATCAAACTCAGGCAGATTAAGAGGAACAATATATCTAGGCTGAAATTCAAATTCCCAGCCTCCTTTTGCCAAAGTAATCGGGAAGGTAATTTCGCTGCTTACCAATTGGAATCTGTCAGTGTTTTCCAACTGACCATTCTCCATTTGCCCGCTATTTCCGATCTGATAAAACCTGCTTGTCCCTGCCAATAAGGAAAATTTAGGTTCGAAAGAGACGGTTATTTTCTTCCACAGCTTTTGATCAATTTCAAAGTAGCGAGAATGATGGCTACTGACAAAGTAATCATTCATTTCATTGAACAGAATCTGGGGTTGTATTGTAGAGTACATCATACCCCAATCCAAACCCAAGGTGGTCTGCAGGAAACCCATGTTTTCAATTCCTGCAATTCCACTTGACTGGCCTACTATAAATTGGGAATAACTTATATTGATGTCTGTGTTACCGGAGATTTCTTTGAAATATCCCAGGGTGGCACCATACTGCAAGGGGATTTCAGTCTGAAGGAATTTGAAGGAAGATAAATTAATATACACTCCGGAATTAAAAAAATACATGATGTCCAAAGACCCGAAAGGTATGGTCTGACCAAAATCCCTCCCCAAAAAAGTAAAGGCATTTTGGTAACGTGCGTTTATGATCAAAAAATCATAGACGGTTTCCCTATCTTCTTTATTGGTAGAATCGGATTCCTGTCCATATGAATTTCCCATAAACAGAAAATACAATACCAAGGTCAAACTTAATTTGAATTTCATATACGGGTGTTAAGAGTTTCAAATTAACCGGGCATAACTGATGGTAAATGCCAAATTACATCATAATAGGAAGTGTTCCGCAATAAGAACACTTCCCTAAAAACAAATTATAAGCCTCCACCTGGATTACCTGAGGGTATTGTTGGTCTGGTAGTAGGAGCAGGTCTTGTGGGTGTTGGTCTAGTGGGTCTCACCGGGGTGTTAGGTCTAACTACAGGTGCGTTTGGTCTACTAGCCGGGACAACTGCGGGTCTTCCGTTTTGTGGAGTAGGTCTTTCAGATGGCGCATTGGCACGGGTCCTTGCATTCTCGGAAATTTCCTTTCCTTTTTCAGCATTTTCTGCTCCAAGAGCAGCCCTTTCTCTTGCTTTTTCAGCATTGTCAGCTGCAGGGTTGTTTCTGACCATTGAACTTCTTCTGGCCGCACTACTGATGGAAATTCCTTTTTCTTTTCCACCTTCAAGAGTAGTGGCCATTTTGCTGATTTCAGCACCTTTTTCTGCCTCTGCCGGCAATTCTCTTTCAACTGCCGGGACTTTAACATCTTTCTTTTTTTCAGTCTGTGCCATTCCGGCATAACCGATAAAGAACATAAGAGCAATTAAACTTATCCTTTTCATAATATTTTTTTTAATATGGATGTAAAGTAAAGGTCCTTAAATGAAGATTTGATGAAGAAAGCTCATTTAAGTAAAATACTTGAAAAATTATCTTAAAACCGCACTTACCATTCTATCTCTGTTGTTAAGGTCTTTGAGTATCCTGATTTCTTTAAAACCATTATCAGTCAAAAGATCTGACGTACTAGAACCCAAAACTTCATTGATTTCAAAATACAGTCTTCCATTTGGATTTAGAGCATTTTTACACTTTTGGGCAATGTGCCTGTAAAATAACAATGGATCATCATCTTGGACAAATAGTGCCAAGTGAGGTTCATATTTCAATACATTGGCATGCATCATTTCTTTTTCGGATATCCTCACATAGGGAGGATTGCTGACAATGATATCCAAATTCTTAAAAGGGATTTCTTCATTTAAAAAATCACACTTTTGGAAAACAACTTTTGCATCGAGAGATTTGGCATTTTGTGAAGCCACCGAAAGTGCCTCCTCGCTGATGTCCAAGGCAAAAACTTCGGAGCCTGTTATTTCCAATGCCAAAGTTATGGGGATACAACCCGAACCTGTCCCGATATCCAAAATCCTGATTCCGGATTTTTTGTTTTCTTTAAGTATTAAATGTACAAGCTCCTCTGTTTCATTTCTCGGGATAAGTACACTGGAATTGACCAAAAATTCTCTTCCGTAGAATGGCGCTTTTCCTGTGACATATTGGATAGGCTTTCCTTCAAGTAATTCATTGAAGGCATTTTCAAGTTCAATAGGCAAAGAATCCAAAGCAATATTATTGGATATATCCCTTCTGCTTTTACCCAAATACTCCTCAAAAAGCCAAATAATCAGAGATTCGGATTCCTGTCTGGAATACAATTCCTGTAGCTGTGAAGTAAGTGAATGGAATAATTCGGAAAGGGTCATAAAAGTTAATTGGGTCTTTAATCTCAAAGGTAATTATAAAGCTGAAGTTAAATTGAAGTACTCAATTTCCGATTACCTTTTTACATTGATCAGCTTGTAAAAAGCTATTGCTCCTAATCCATAACAGAATACATCCAAGATATCTGCTGTGTAGGTGGAGGACCATTTGGGCAAAAGGAATTCAAACAAAAAGGAGAAATATGCCCAACCGACCAAAACCTGGGTCTTACTGAAAACAAAATCCTGTTTAATCGGGTGTATCCACCTGAAAACCTGCAAGGTAATTCCCAATACAACAGGCATCGCCATTAAATCATCGAGATAAGCATGGATATAAGGAATAAAAACCTTCATTACTTTTTCCAAAAACTGATTGAGCCAAAAAATAATGCATGCGATTAAAAAATATGGATTTTTGAAAACTGATATCATCCCGGTAGTGCTGCAA
>NZ_JBGTCA010000223.1:0-24038 GCF_041749095.1 Aquiflexum sp.
GAACATCAAAGCTAATTATTAATACGTGATTCCAAAGTTTTTGTCCCTCCATATAAGCTGATTTTTAGCAGGTATCAATTATTGATTTTCAGAAAAACAGGTTTACCGTTGTTTCTCACAGCGACCAAATGTGGCGTCCCACCAATATGGATCAACTCCACTTTTCTATACTCACCCCAATAGTCATTTGCAGGAATATCAATCGGTAAATTCACCCAAGTTCCATCAGTCCATTTCAATAAGGTCAAGGGTTGTGAACCGTTTTTCCCCAAGTCATTTCTGAATCCATAAAAATTTCCTACTCCCAACAGATATTGATTGCCATCTTTTCCTTTGAAATGCCTAACATCTATGATCGGAGAAAATTGGGCCTCGGTGGGAAAAGGGTCAAATTCAAAATCTCCACTTCCCGAACTCCTCAAAACACCTGATCTTAATTCTGTAACTTGATATGTATTTGCCTGATTCAATTGATTGTCGTCAAAAATATCTTTTGGCGATTTGATTTTGGAATAGGAAATATAGGAATTATGCTTCCTTTTCAGTGCCGGAATCTGTTTGATCAAATCATCCCTACTTGCGAACGGCACCAATTTCCCATCCATATAATGAAAAATCAGGGGGTCTGTCTGTCCATTTCCATCAAAATCATGATGGTATAACCATACAGGTTGATCTTGACTAGCTTTCAGTTTGGAGTTCACACCCAAGTTGCCCAAGACTATGTCCTGAACGCCATTGCCCTCAACATCAATGACTGACATTCCAAAATACCAACCTGCTTGATCCAAACCGGAAATATTCAACCTTTCAAATTGTTGTTGATCGCTCAAGGAATATACCATCACAGGCATCCATTCTCCGGAAAGCAACAGCTCTTTTTGACCATCTCCTGTGATATCTGCCCAAATGGCATTTTGGATCATCCCAGGTCTGAATTCCTCTCCAAAGTAACTTTGAGTGGCATCTTGGAATTTTCCTGTTCCATCATTGAGCAGTAAATAACTTCTCGGAATAGCCCCATAATTTCCTGTGACAACCGATGCGCCCACAAAAATATCCGGATACCCATCTCCATTGACATCATGGACTGCAACTGTAGATGTATTTTCTCCATAGGGCGGAAGTGAATTCATGGAAAAAACCAGGTTACCTTTTCCATCATTCAAAAACAACCTGTCAAAATTATAAATCTCACCTCTCCCATATTCATTTCCTCCACTGCCAATATAAAGATCCAAATGACCATCCTGATTGAAGTCTTCCATCACTGAGACAACATCTTCCGCTGTTTTCAATTGCTCAAAGAAGGGGTTTTCAACTTTCTTGAAACCACCATTCACATCCTGAAAAAACAAAGTACTTGGCTGACCATTTGCCCCACCTAAAAAGATATCATCCATCCCATCTCCATTCAAGTCACCTACTGCTAAAGCAGGACCTTTAGTTCCATACCTTCTTGGTATCAGGTATTCCCTTCTAAACTCATCTATGATGGACTTTTCTTCATGCTTCCAATCCAAAGAAATGTCTACTATTTCCACCACAGACACCATTTTTTGAGTAGGTAATCTACCTTCATTTCCTTGACCTTTAACAAGCAAATGTCTTTGGTCAAGATCGAGATTTTGAAAAATTTCTATACCTCTTGAATTCCATGATACGAAGACAGAGTCAATTTTTTCTGAGTTTCCTAATCCAAAAGTCAAAGTGGTGGAAGAACCGGATTGAAAACCTCTAGAGGTACTCAAGGTTTGATAATAAGTCTCCCCTTCTGCAAAAACCCAAACCTGGGCACCAATCCCAAAAACATTTTTGTCCGCTGATCGGAGATCTAATTGGACAAATCGGTTTGAGATCAATGCTGAGGAATTGTTTTTATACACAAATGCTTCTTGGTCGGTATTGTTGATCACCAAATCCAAATCTCCGTCATTATCCAGATCCGCATAAGCAGAACCATTGGAATAAGAAAGCTGATCCAATCCCCAAAGTTTGGAAGCATTGGTAAACTTTAACCAACCTTCATTTCTAAATGTAAAGTTTGAAAGCTTGACAGTGGGCAACATTTCGATTTGTTGTTTTTCTTTTTCCTTATCTGTCAATCCCGGAGTGGGTTCCTGACTGTATTGCACAAAATCAAGATCATTGGGTCTCTTGACAATGCCATTGGTCACGTGAATGTCCTTTTTGCCATCATTGTCCATGTCAAAAATCAATGGTGACCAACTCCAGTCTGTGGCAAAGGTTTCTGTCAATAATCCGATTTCACTGAACCTGCCATCACCCCTATTGAGTTGCAGGTGGTTCCGCACATATTGGTCTCCATATCCCAGTTTTTGCTTGATATCATATACTTCCTGTTTGTCTTCACCGAGTGATTTCATCCATATCACAGGGTCTTCAGGCAACATGTCTGTGGTAAAAATATCCGGGAGCCCATCATTATTGATATCCGCTATGTCATTGCCCATGCTATACCGGCTGGTGTTTTCTATGAACTGCTTCAAAGATTCTTTAAATGTACCGTCCGCTTGATTGATATACAGATAATCATCTTCCGTAAAATCATTGGAAACATAAATGTCCAACCAGCCATCTCCATTAACATCCCCTACCCCAACACCAAGACCAAAACCCAAACTGCTAGATAAAATTCCTGCTTCAGCGGTGATTTCTATCATTCTTTCGTGTCCCTCGGTGATTAGGCTTTTGTACATTTTATCCCCACCTTTTTCATCCTGATTGGTGAATTTGGTGTCGGCATGGGAAAAAACTTCAGGCTTTTTGATCGAATGGTTCAAGAGATAAAGATCTAAATCCCCATCCTGGTCATAGTCAAAAAACACTGCGTGGGTCGAGAATCCGACAAAATCAATCCCATAATCACTTGCCTTTTCGCTGAAAGACAGGTCACCATTGTTGATGTATAATTTGTTCTTACCGGAGATGCCTTTATAATCACCTACTTGGCAAACATAGATATCCAATAAGCCATCCCCATTGACATCCGCCATCGTAACACCTGTGGACCAACCGCCATCCCCAGTGACCTTGGCTCCTATGGTGATGTCTTCAAACCGAAAATCTCCTTTGTTCAAATAGAGCTTGTTTTCTCCCTGATTGGAGGTGAAATATATATCCACCAATCCATCGTTATTGATATCGCCCAATGCCACTCCACCTCCATTATAGAAATACAGGTATTCCAGAATATTCATTTCTTCTGTAGAAGTCAGGTCATTTCTGAAATCAATTCCGGTTTGATTGGAGGGTAAAAGGGTGAAAAGGGTTTCTTCGGGTGGGGAAGAACAAAAAATTGAAATCAAAGAAATGATCAGGATTATTGGGAAAGTTTGAATACAAAGTATGCTTTTTAATTTTGACATCACCTTCGAACCTCCACATTTACAATTTTCTATATCCACTAAATTTCTTTATTAGTCTATAAATGAATTATTTCAACCTTTTTAATTCTTCCAAATTAGAATCAAATATTGCTTCAATTTTTATTAAATCTGGGTTTTGAGTGTGAGAAAGTAATGAAATCTGGATAGACGTTTCAATCTCTTCTTCCAGGGAATATTTTAATTCATAATCCTTTTTGACAAAATCAACTGAATTGGAATTATTAAACCACGAATCAAATAGCCTCTTTCTTATTTTACCCTTCCTATCCATTGAATCACATACATAAAATATGGCGTATCGCTTGTTTTCCTTAAATAGGTTGATTAAAAAATTTGTGATTGTATTTCTGATTTTAGGATCTGATTTGTATACGATATTTTTTTCAACAGGAAAAAAGGAGAAGTCTAGGACAAATTCTCCTAATATTTCAATATTATGTTTTTCGACTAAAATGATAAAATCATCTCCCGAATCAGTTGTGAAGATGTATCCATACCCAATTTGGGATAATTTATATTGGTTTGACAAATCTTTTATCCTTGGTTATTTCAGTAAGTATTTCTTTTCCTGAACCTTGAATCTTTTCAATCAAAGCATTCTTTTGATCCACCCGATCAATAATGTATTGAAATTCTTTGCTGTTTTTCGAATTTTTCTTGATGACTTTCATTGGGATATTCCTTATAGTAATCTAACAAATATACCTTCAATTTGGGTTCCATGCAAAGGCAGCCCTGAAAGGGCATGATATCCCAGAGTTGGGCAAAGCCCTACGATCGATAAATAGCAAATCAATTACGAAATGGATTAGGTCTGAAAGGCTGGGATAATTTCTGAAGCCTTGACCCCACAATTCCAGATATCCGTGCCCTTCAGTCCCGGGAGAATCCACTAATGATTTCTACGCCTAGCAATGGGCGATGCCCATGGTTGGGATATCAAGGCCTTTCAGGCTTTAGACTAGAGTTATATCAGGAAATTGTTTTCTCATTTAACTCAGCTTTCCACCTTTGCGGGAAAACTCTTCATTTCTTTATCTCCCAAAACTCCACATTCTCTCCATTCTTAACTACCATCAGGATTTTTTGTCCTTCTCTATCAATGACATGAAGGTCTCGGATATCACCGTTCAGTTTTAGACCATGGTCTCTGTTGTGCCAGTATTCAAAAGTACCATCCCCTTTTCCCAAAAGCACCTCACCGTAAGAGCCATCATATTGTCCTACTTCCGGCTTTGCACCTTTGAGATTACCGCCCATAATCAGGTCCTCTATTCCATCTCCATTGAGGTCCGTGACCACAATACTATACATCCATGACCTTTGGGACATTCTAGGTAATTCGATAGGCTTGAACCTTCCATTGGCTTCATTTAGCAGTACAGTTGAAGCCAAATTGTTAACTTCCTGAATAACCGCCTTTTCAAGTTCGGCAGGACTAAAGATATCCTCCATGGTTTGGTTGTTGTAAGCACTGTATTTAAGATACCGTTTCTTGATTGAGGGTAACTGGGCTTCCAATTGATGTTTCAAAGTGAAAGGAACATGCTTATCTCCCACCTTTTGAACAAATACATGCTCAACCGAACCATTTTGATCAAAATCATTGACAAACATTTTAACCGGTTTTTCCACAGAAGCTTTAAACCTTGTATTCAATCCATGATTGCCCAATACAAAATCGGGTTTCCCATCCCCATTGAAATCGCCCACAGCAATAGACTGATACCAGCCTTTAAGTTCTTCCATCCCGGGCATGGCTATCTTCTCAAGCTTTCCGCCTGTATTCCTGAAAAAGGTCGGTGCCATCCATTCACCCACCAAAACTAGGTCTTCTTTGCCATCTCCATCATAATCCACCACCGCAGCGTCCGTCACCAGTCCTATTTCCTTAAGATCTGGGGCATATTGGGAAGTGCCGTCTGTAAAGTTACCTTGGCCGTCATTGATCAAAATGAAGCTGCTTGCATTAACACCATACAAGAAAGGAATCACCCTGGAACCCACAAAAATATCCAAAGCTCCGTCTCCGTTGATATCCAATATTTTCACCACTGAAGTACTGTTCCGGAAATTTGCCAGGCCCGAATTCTGGGATTTGGTGAAATTACCCTTGCCATCGTTGAGGTAGAGTCTGTCTGCCAGGTCCAAAGCACCATAGCCGGATTCATTTCCACCGGAAGTCACGAAAAGATCCAAATAACCATCGCCATTGGCATCAAAAAACACAGCATCAGTATCTTCGGAACTGCGGTCAGCTTCAAAAACATTTTGGGAAGAAGCCTGATAATTGCCGTTTCTACTCTGAATAAATAGTTGTCCTGCAAAACCTTTAGCCCCTCCAAGATATACATCTTCTAATCCATCTCCATTGACATCCCCAAAAGCTGCTTTTGGGCCTTCTGTAGAAAGCATGTGATACGTCAGCCTGTCCCTGTCAAAATCCACCATGGTATTTTCTTGGTGTTTATATTCCAACAATGATTTTACTTTGGTAAAGAAAGGTGTTGGCAGGGCTGTAAAAAAAGTAAACTCCGTTTGGATTTTGTCTTCATCTTCCCAATTTAATGTCAACGTCTGATTTGTAAGGACATCCTCTAGGATGCTGACCTGCCCATTAGGCCACCTTACCTGAACCTGATCGATTTTATCAATATTCCCCAATCCGAAGTTTAATCTCGGATCTACAGAAGACTGAAATCCTCTGTTGGGCATGTTTTCCTGATAGAAAATCTGAACACCAACTACCAGTCTCACTTGCGTACCAATAGCGGCAGTATTATTTCGCTTCCCCTTCAATTCGATCTTCAAGAAGTTATTTTCAGGAAAAAATTCCCTACTGCGGTTTTTGAAAATCAAAACTTCATTATTGACATTGTTGACAACAAGGTCCAAAGCCCCATCATTGTTGAGGTCTCCATAAGCTGAACCATTGGAATGGATAGGGTCACCCATTCCCCATTCGTGGATGACGTTTTCAAATACCAAGTCTCCTTTGTTTTTGAATGCATAATTGGAAACCGGATTGATTGGCATTGGGTCTATCAATGCCTTATAGTTGACCCCACTTTGGGAAATAATCTTCTTTTTTGTCTCGTCATTATCAATAAAATTTAGGTAATCCAAATCAGTGAGGTCCTGATAAATGCCATTGGCCACGAAAAGATCTTTAAGGCCATCATTGTCCATATCAAACATCAATGCCGCCCAACTCCAATCCGTCGCCTCCATATTTGCCAACCGGCCCATATCACTGAATGTCCCATCGCCATTATTGACATGGAACATGTTGCGGGTATATTGGTAATGGTAGCCATGTTCTAAGTTAAACTGAAACTTGTCCCAACTTTCAAAAGTGGTGATCTGCTTCAATCTTTCTGATGGTTCGGGAAGCATTTCAGTCACAAAAATATCAAGGTGTCCATCATTGTTAATGTCGGCTATGTCCGCCCCCATAGATGCCGCAGAGATGGATCGCATGTAATCAACCAAGCTTTCGGTAAATGTCCCGTTCTGATTGTTGATATATAAATAGTCCCTTTCGAAAAAATCATTGGAAATAAAAATGTCCATCCAACCATCCTGATTGACATCTCCGACCGTAACCCCAAGTCCAAAACCAATAACACTTCCATAAATACCGGCTTCTTCAGAAATATCAGTAAACTTATCTCCATCATTCCTGAAAAACTTATCTCCACCTACAGGATCTCTTCTTGGTCTTTCATTCTGCATTTTGTTAAAGCTTCCAATGGATTGATAACTGTTATTGAGCAGGTAAACATCCAGATCCCCGTCATTGTCAAAATCAAAAAAAACGGCATGTGTGGAATATCCTTCATCGGCTAATCCATAAACTTCTGCCATTTCGGTAAATGTACCATCACCATTGTTGATAAAAAGTTCATTCTGCTTGTTGTCCCCTTCGATATCTCCCGAATTGCACACATATATGTCCAACAGGCCATCTCCATTGACATCTGCCATAGCCACTCCGGTACTCCAAGCACGTGTTCCGGAAACTCCGGCCTCCTCAGTTACATCTCTGAATTTAAATTCACCCTCATTAATATAAAGCTTGTTTTCCCCTTGGTTGGAAGTTAGGTAAATGTCCAAAAGTCCGTCATTGTTGACATCGCCCAATGCTACCCCACCGCCATTATAAAAATTCCTATAGGTGAAGATATTGAAGTCCTCATCAAACTGAAGGTCATTTCGGAATGTCACCCTTGATTCGGCAGATGGGATTTTTTGAAATAAAGTGTCCTTTTTTTCATCCTCTGCATGTTTACATCCCCAAGTTATATTGGATATAAGTACAATAAAAATGATATATTTATTCGCCCTCATCTTGACCTAACCCTTATTGATTTCCGAAATACCTTTAATTCTAAGGTCGAGCATTTCTGCCCTGACATTAGTTCTATCTTTAATAAATATTCTGATCAAACGGTTCCCATCTATTTTTACCCAAACACTTACCTGGCCACTTTTGTCTTTGACCTCAAAAAAGCCATTACCAAACCACCCTTCCATTAAACCTACCACATCCTTGAGCAACTTATCATTAGTTGTTTCCGGGGAAGTTGGGGACCATCCAGGATAGCGGAATTCAATAGGCATAAAATAAAGCTTATTATTTTCAAATTCCGGATAGAAAAACATTTCCACCTCTTTTCCAGATGGCATTTCAGGTTCATATCTTACCTGAAGTACATGAGACCCATTCGTCAGCACTCCCTTCTTATTCCATTCCCAGCAAGTGGTAAAGAAATCTTTTTTGGCCATTCCAAACTTCAGATCAAGAAACAATTCCTCTACCACTTTACCGGATGCTAATTCTCTTTCTTTTACTTTATCGTACTCGGTTTTCTGCTGGCAGGACATGGCCAAAATAAGGGATACTAGAAAATACAGCAATCTGAGCATTTCAATTTTAGATTTTAGTCCCGATAGCTATCGGGATTAGATTTGAGGTTGGATTAATTTTAAAAGTTCATTAGTCATCCTCTTGAGCAAATGAACTTAATTTTTATTTAACATCATTTTGTTGGTTCCAAATAAACTAGGCTCAAGATTATTACTCCCAACCACAATTCGATTACCTTTTTTTGTATTTACATTTTTGATACTCCTCATTTCACCTCTGACAAAGAATCCTGATTCTTTTGCCGGCAATACATCAAACCCTCCATTGCCTTTTGCTTCCAAATGCCATCCAAAACTACCCATATTGATACCCAGTTCAGGCTTTATCCTACTTTGATTCCCTCCCAACAACAAATGTAGCTTTCCTGTTTCATCTTTAAATGAATGAATGGCATAAACAGGACTGTGCTGGATTTCTTTAGGCAATTCGGAGATGACAAATGTACCATTTCCCTGATTGATATACAGACTGGTTTCCAATGTATGTACGTCCAAAATCAGATTTCTTTTCAGTATTTCATCAGGAAATAAATCCGAAAGTCTTTTATCCTTATAATCATCATAAGTCAACAATTGCTTTCTCAATCCGGGCAGTTGTTTGAGAAGGGCAGATTTTAAAACCAATGGATAAGGATGGTCACCCTCGTAAATGGTCATAATCTGCTCTATGCTTCCATTCTGATCAAAATCATTGATATGCAATTGAAGTGGTTTTTTAACAGTAGCAGACAATCGGGTATTCAGTCCAATATTTCCTGCCAATATATCCGGAAATCCATCACCATTGATATCTGTAACATGAAGTGTATTCCAAAATCCACCCGTACTTTCAAAACCAAATGAAGTAGAAACATCTGAATATTTACCCTCTAAATATTTAAAAACTTTGATGCCCATCCAATCACCAAGCAGCACAATCTCTTCCAGCCCATCACCATCCAAGTCACCTACCCATGCATCCCTGGTCATACCCAACTCCATGAATTCGGGAGCCAGTTGAGCAGTTTTATCAATGAAAACTGCATCTCCCTGATTTTCAAAAATCCTTACATCGGCAGGAATACCATACGCAAAAGGAACCGTCCTTGTGCCAACCAAAAGGTCTAATTTACCATCTCCATTATGATCAAAAACCCGGACAAAAGAAGAACTTTCGAACCTAACCGGAATTTTATTTTCTGATTTGGTGAATTTCCCTTTTCCATCATTAAGGTATAGTCTGTCCTGATAGTTTGTGTTTTTATTGCCAAATTCAAGGCTGCCACTCAGCACATATAAATCCAGATCCCCATCTCCATCGGCATCAAAAAACAAACCTCCAATATCTTCAGACAACTGTTCTCCATCAAAAGATTGGAACTTTTGAAATGCTCCATCCGGCCTTTGGGTCCAAACAGAAGATGCTTGCCCCCTAGCTCCCGGTAAAAATAGGTCATCCAATCCATCCCCGTTCACATCTCCCACCTCAATCACAGGCCCCTCGTTGGAAGCCATGTGAAATCGCAGCCTATCCCTGTCAAAATCCACAAAATCACTTTCCTCATGTTTCCAGGAAATCAAGTCTTGAAGCTCATTAAAGTATTTCTTTGCGTTATGCTCTTCCTTTTTCCATTCTAAATCCGCTGAAACTGGATCAAGTTGAAGCAACTGATCCACTTCCACATCCTGAAGTATGGTCATTTTTCCACTTGGCCATAAAACCAAAATGGAGTCCAATTTATTGATCTCCCCCAAACCAAAATGTAACCTATGGTCCACCGAAGACATATAGCCTTTGACAGGATTGTGCTCGGCAAAAAACAGTTGGTCTCCTGCATACAAGGTGACCTGAGTCCCAAACTGCCCTTTCAGATCAAACTGCAAAAAATGGTATCCATTGATTTCCCTGCTGTTATTTTTAAATATGGAAACTTCTCCGTTCAGGTTGTTCACTACCAGATCCAAGTCCCCGTCATTATCCAAATCCGCATAAGCCGCACCGGTAGAGAAAGTCAATTGCTCCATACCTATTTGAGCAGCTATGTTTTCAAATTGAAAATCACCATGATTTTTAAATAGAAAATTCTGTTGAGGCACAGAAGGAAATTCATCGATCATTTTGGTAAGCAAAACACTGTCCCTTCGGAATTGGGCTATCAGGTTCTTATTGTTCACATAATAATCAACATAGTCAAAATCTGTCAGGTCTTTGACGATTCCATTGGCCACAAAAATATCTTTCAGCCCATCATTGTCTGTATCGAATATCAATGCTCCCCAACTCCAGTCAGTGGCATGAACTCCGGCCTGCCTTGCAACATCTACAAAATGTACCTGATCTGAATCAGGCTGAAAACCCAAATTTCTTTGCAAAGTATTTCTTGTAAACTGATGGAAATATCCGGTATTGACATTAGCCTGGTACTTGTCCCATTCTTCAAAAGGTGTTTTGGTTTTGACCCTGTCCAATGTGGCAGGCAACATTTCGGTAACAAAAATATCCTGCCAGCCATTGTTGTCCAGATCTGCAATATCAGCGCCCATAGAACCCATGCTGATCTCAGTCATCATGTTCTCCAGAGACTCTGTAAAGGTACCATCTCCGTTATTGATATAGAGGTAATCTTTTTCAAAAAAATCATTGGATACATACAGATCCGGCCATCCATCCTTATTGATATCTGCCACTGTTACACCCAAGCCATATCCGATCGCAGAACCATATATACCGGCGGCCTCACTAATATCTACAAATTTTCCGTTGTCATTTCGGTAAAGTTTATTTCCTCCAAACGGGTCTCTGACATCCCTTTGTCCTGTTCTCAGGTCATTGATACCAACTGATCTTGCAGAATTATTAAGTAGATACATGTCCAGGTCGCCGTCTTTGTCAAAATCAAAAAACACTGCATGCTGCGAAAGTCCCTCATCCGCAATCCCGTATTCCTTTGCCATTTCGGTAAATGTCAGGTCACCGTTGTTGATAAATAGTTCATTGTACCTGCGGTCACCGCCCAGGGGGCCTGATTTGCAGACATAAATATCCAATAAACCATCGCCGTTGATATCAGCCATGCTGACTCCGGTGGACCAAATTCCAGGAATAGCAAGCCCGGCTTTTTCGGTGATGTCCTTAAATTGAAAATTTCCTTTGTTGAGATAAAGTTTGTTTTCTGATTGGTTACCCGCAAGAAAAATATCCACCAAACCGTCATTATTGATATCCCCGAGAGCAACCCCTGAACCATTATAAAAATTCCTGAAGGTATAGGGATTGAACTGCTCATTATATTCGAGATCATTGCGAAAGTCAATACCGGTGAGGGAGGAGGGCATCAGAGAAAAAAGCGTCATCCTTGTTCCGGATTTTTGGGAACAGCCCATCAACAGACAGATTATGGATAGGAAAATGATGACGGTTTTCATGGGATAATTGCCAATAGCTAAAGCTCAGGCAATGTTAAGTAATTTGGGCACTAAATGTAAGGATTTTAAGCAAAATCCTATAAGGCTAAGATAAAAAAAAGAAGTATGCATTCTTTTAAATATATCACTGTTAAACTGGATTTATATTTAGGATTTTGCTGATAAATTGGATAGTTCTGAAGCACATTAGGTGGAATAGGGAAAATATTTTGGAAAGGCTGTATAGTACCTTTTTCCCACTAAGGTTTTAAACCTGCCAAAGCGGATCTGATCAGATCTTCCCCAACTTTCAGCAAACAATTCTCTATTTCTTTCAGCCAAAGGGATGTTAGCATCCATACTAGTCAAAGCAGGTACATTTGCTCTTTCTCTCACTTGATTCAAAAACTAAAGCGTAAATACCAACGGAGGTCCATCTGATCTCCATCACAGGCATCATCAATGGCAGAGGTTATTCCATCAGACTGAAACTGTGGCCCTTCTCTTAAGAACCTTTTCTGACATCCCAATTATTAAAATTCCTCCAGGGCAACATTGGTAACTACTCATTGAGGAGAACTCACTTAAATTTATTTGATTTTAAAAGTAATCACCTTTAAAAATTAATCTATCAAGATCAAAAATATATGAAAATAAAAATAAATAATTATATTTAAAATTAATCTGTACGTAATTTAATATTGTGAGGATTTGCTAAAATACCAGTAGGGGTAAACTGAAGCAATTGGTTGGTTAAAAAAAACTTTGGCTATAGTAGCTTCTTTAAAGTTTGTAAGAAAACACTTCAAGATTGTCTTTTTGGCCCTATATTTATAAGATGATGTGTCTACAAGTATTTCTTTAAATTACCAGTGGCAATATTGAAACAAGTAAGGTTGAATATGCCTTCATTTCCTATCTGAGGTTACTCCGACATTAATATTTATATAATCTTTCATATCTGAATAGTATTTAGAGTGGATAATATAGCATATTTGAAAGCGTATAATAATTAAGTTTATAAGTGAATTATATAGAAAGATTTAAGAAGTTAAAATGTGTTGATAATTTTAAATGATAAAAATTATCCCTTATGAAAAAACTAAACAAGAGTTGGCTTTTATATTTCCCGTTTATGCTATGCCTGTTTTTATGCCTGGAGGTTGAAGGGCAAAATGGTCCATTTAAGAATATAGAAGAAACCTCACCTTCAAAGTCAATGTATTTTGACTGGATCAACATTAACTGGTATGGTGGCAACGAACAAAAAGTGCTCAGAAACCTTGAGTTTTTTAAGTGGCTTCACGATGATTATGGGATGGAATTAGACATTTACCTTCTTGATGCAGGGAATTTCGACAATGGACCCAATTGTAATGGTTGTGAAGAGCCGTTAAAAGATGCTCCCACGTATGCGGGCTTGGAATCGGAATGGTTTAAAAGTAAATATCCGAATGGACTCGATCCACTTTATAAACTAGCAAATTCCTTCGGATGTAAGCTGGGCGCTTGGATAGGTCCCGATGGGTATGGAGATACAGAATCATCAGCACAAGTACGAATGAATATGCTTACAAGATTGGTTAAAGACTATGAAATTGATCTTTTCAAACTGGACCTTTGTGCTTCAGACCTTGATCCTGATAACGAAAAGTATTTTATCCAAGCAATGCAGGAATGTTATGCGATAAACCCTGATTTGATTGTCCTCAATCACCGTATCACGCTGAGTGATTCAGCTAAGAAATATACGACCACTTTTTTGTGGGAAGGGGCCGAGACCTATATAGATGTTTCATCTCGTAACTCCAGAACAGCACCTCACCATAGATATACATTGGAAAGAGGATTACCTCCTGATTTAAAGCGATTAACGGAAGACCATGGAGTTTGCCTGTCTTCCTATTTGGATTTTTGGGAAGATGAGCTAATTCTTCAAGCTTTCAACAGGAGCCTGATTTTGTCCCCCGAAATCTATGGGAATCCATGGTTGCTTCGCGATGATGAATATCCTATCCTGGCACGTATATTTAATCTTCAAAGGCAGTATAACGAGATTTTAACCAACGCAAGAGAATTACCTCAATATCAATATGGTCCTTACGCTGTTTCTAGGGGTGACGCACACATGAGATTCATTACATTGAGAAATTTATCATGGGAGCCAGTGAAGTATATGATTCAAATGGACACTTCCATTGGACTGGAAAACACCAAAACTGTGGAGCTACGACAATATCATCCTTACGAAATAATTCATGGTGAATATAACTTTGGTGAAACGGCTGAAATTGAGGTGCTGCCTTTTAGAACAGCCTTACTTAAGGTAAGCTCTTCACCAAGAGAATTTGGCCTTGGGGGTTCGGCCTATATAGTAACAAAAGATGTCCCTAACCACCCAGTTGAGATAGATTTGCTCGGAATGCCCGGTGAACAAAAAACCATTGATCTATTTGATGGCAAGAGAAACTTCAAGGAAGCTATATTGGAAGGAGAGAAAATTTCACTCGAAAATTCGAAAACTTTAAATGTGAAATTTGGGGGGGATGCTTTAAAAGAGGATTATCATCAAAATCTGGGGTATCTATCCGAGACTTCCATACCTGCTGATGCAAATATTTTCAATGATGTAATGTATTTTGCAACGGACAATAATAATCTAGAGGCAAGGTCACTTGAAAGATCAGGAAAAACCGAATTTGAAGCCGTACAAAATGCCAGAGATGCTTTTTTTAAAGATGATGTATATGTCAATATTGGGGCATGGGATAAATTTGCTTTTGATGGAGATTCCCAAACCTTTTTCAAGGTCAGAAAATACTGCTACAGCACCAACAATTTCCTAAAACCGGGGCTGCTCAGGATAGATTTAAAGGAGGAAAAACAAATAGATAAAATAATCATGAGCGATGTTGAGCCTGAATATGTACCTAAAGAAGCCTTAGTGTCTACCGATTTGAAAAAATGGCATAAAGTGGGGATAAACAGAAATGGTAATGACCTGGAGCTTATCCCTGATTCTAAAGATTCATTCAGATACATAAAGCTAAGTCCTGCTCCATGGCAAGTTTCTGAAGTCAAAGCGTATTATAGCGGAAATTCTCTTGATGTATCAAAAGCCCGGGCCAGTAATCTGTTTCCTGAAAATAATGTAAATGAGGCCAAAAAAGCCTGGAAGGGTCAAATACGGATAAACGAAATTACCATATCCAGTTATTTGGCGGTGGCTATTGAAGGTGATTATGGACAGGATGGAGCATTTGCGGTTATCTCCATAAATGATCAATTAATTGGTGCATATGACCGCAGCCCTGGATTTGTCGCCAATCATTGGGAACATCATCTTGCTGAACAAAATGGTAACTATACTTATTATTTTAAATTAACTCCTGAAATGGTAAATCAGGATGTGGATGTTTTTGTCATCGGAACTAAGGAAGTTCAAAATATAGAAAGGCCACAGGTGTGGATTACAGCTTATCCGATCCCATTTGAAAAGAAAAAGTTAATATTAAGATAGATATAGTTTTAGTACGTATTTTATGAATCAAGGCAAATTACATTCAGGTGGTCTGTCTTTATATTTCAAACTAAAAAAATTTCTGATTTGTGGAGAATGAGGACTGATCAATGAATTACCTTACTTGATATGGAAATAAAAAAAACAGTTGCTTTAATCTATGCTGCTACCCTAATAGTATTCACTGCTTTTACTCAAGTATCACAGCAGGCTTATGGACAACAATATATTGATGTGGACAAACGCTCCCCATGGTATTGGAATTACGAAGGCAAACCCATTGTCCTTTTGGGAGGGAGCTGGCAGGACAATATGTTTAATCATCCCACAGGTCTGGAAGACCATCTCGATGTAATGGTATCTGTAGGTGCAAACTATATCCGGAATACCATGAGTCACAGAAATATCGGCAATGTATTTCCCTATGATCAAAATGAGGATAGTTTTTTTGACCTTGATAGCTTTAACAAAGAATACTGGAATCGCTTTTCCAATTTTTTGGAGCTCACTTATCAGCGGAATATCATTGTGCAGCTGGAGATTTGGGATCCATGGGACATGTATGAGGATCATCAGTCATTCGGAGGCTGGTCACATCATCCGTTTAATCCATTGAATAACGTAAATTATACAGCAGAGACTTCCGGCTTACCTGAGATTATCGATTACCCTCCTGTTGGTCAAAGTACAGAGCACCCTTTTTTTAAGAGCTTACAAAAGTCTGATGATGGCTCTGTTTTGCTTCCTTTACAACAAGCTTACATGGACACTTTGCTATCCATCTCCTTGCGTTATCCTCATATACTGTATTGTGTTCACAACGAAACTGGTGAAGATGTCACTTTTGGTGATTACTGGGCGGATTATATTCGTGAACAAGCCAGCAAAGCCGATGCAATTGTTCATGTGACTGACATGCGACGCAATGAAAATGTGCGCAGTGAGGATCAGAACCATCTCTATACCCAACACCATCGCTATTCCTATATCGATATTTCTCAAAATAATGCTTGGGAGGGTAAAGGTCAACGACATTATGATAATATAGTCTATGTAAAAGAGCGGATAGCCTCTCATCCCCGCCCCATCAATCACAACAAAAATTACGGTGCGGCACGTCATGGAGAAGAAGAATCTGTGGCCCGAATGGGAAGGATGATATTTGCCGGGGCTGCCAGCGCTCGTTTTCATCGCCCGCATCCAATTGAAGATCCGTCGGATATGTATAGAAAATCTGATTATGGATTGGGACTTAGTCCACGCGCACAAAAAATCATACAGTCGTTGCGAATGGTTACTGATGAGCTGGATATAGCAGCTGCTTCACCCAGTAATGATCTGCTGGGAGACAGAGATGATAATGAAGCATTTTTTTTGGCAGTACCAGGCCAGCATTATGCCATATATTTTCCTCAGGAAGGTTCAGTTATACTTTCACTGCCGGACCGGGAATCGGTGTGGAATATGCGGTGGATTAACCTTGATATAGCCCAATGGGAAGAAGCCACTATCCTAAGTGACACCAGCAGCATAATAACCTCACCTGGTAAAGGACATTGGGTAGCGGTGATTAAGAAAAAATAACATTTGTAATTGAAAATTAACTTTTAATGATTGTAGAGAAGTATGTTGAGCTTATTATTACGTTTTTCGGAATTCACTAGAGATGAACTTTGGTCTTACATTTACCATGGCCGGCATTAAGCGCATGCACAGCCAAATCTCAAAATTACAAGATTGGATATTAAAACACTTTTCACCCATCATCCTTCTTATTAATTATATCCCTTGCGTTCAGGTCTATGATTTCCACCCTTACGGTAGTCAAATTCTTTTTAAACACACGGATTAGACGATTCCCATCTATCTTGACCATAGCCGAAATGGTTTTGTCTTTGTTGGTCACTTCAAAAAAGTTGGGGCCGTACCAAGTTTCCAGCAAGGCCACAACATCCTTTTTCAATTCTTCACTCGAGAACTCTTTGGTGTTTGGGAACCAATCTGTGTAAAAAAATTCCATAGGCATAAAAACAAGTTTGTCCTCTTCAAACTGCGGATAAAAAAACATGTCAGTCGTTTTACCAGAAGGCATTTCTGGCTTATATAGGATCTGAAGATGATGGGGGCCATTTATCAATATTCCATTTTTATTATGCTCCCAACATGTGCCGTAAAAGGATTTTCTATCCATTCCAAATTGAAGGTCTAAAAACAGTTCATTTACTACCTTTCCAGATGCCAATTCCTCTTCCTTAACTTTATCGTATTCAGTTTTACGGTTACAGCTAAATACACTCGCAAACAGTACAAATAGTAGAAATATTTTATTCATATTATATTGATGTTCTCTTTTTTTTATTCTCAGTTTTGAGAGATTATTAATTATCATTCCAAATTTCCATTTTATTTTTCTATAGTAACATCACCATTTTTCCTGGATATATGCCACTTCAAGACATTGGATCTTGGCGTGTGAAATGTCCGGAATCTCCATGTGTAAATAAGCTTTGTTTAGCCGAAGGTAACAAACTGATTTCTTTTTTATCTTCCGCCAGGAAACCAGCCAAAACTATCAAATCGCTCCCCAGTTCCGGCTTGATTTTAATTTGGTTTCCACTCATCATCTCTGAATTTTTTACCATTTTTAATCCTATATATGTTCATTGCAGCGACTGGGTTACTTTGGGTCAGTACTGGCAAGCCGTAAGAATTAAACGTACAGTTTCTCTGTATTATATAAATAGATCTCCAAAGGAAAAGTTTAACCCAGATTTTGCATTAGGTTTCGTAATAGAAAATCTAATGCATATTTCGAGTATAAAGATAAAGCTTATGGTCAGGATCTACTATAGTAAGAGATATGATTTTGCCATGGGTAAAAAAAAGAAGTGCGTAATTTACGCACTTCTTTTAAATTTAATTCATGTACTGTAGATTAATAACCTGGATTTTGTGTCAAGTTAGGGTTAGATAACAGCTGATTATTTGGAATTGGGAATAAGTTTCTTGTTGTCGGAGAAGCTGGTTTTTCCCACCATGGTGCATTGTACCTACCAAATCTGATCAAGTCGGATCTTCTATGACCTTCAGCAAATAATTCTCTCCCTCTTTCTGCCAATAAGGCTTCTGGAGTTAAAGTTGTTAAAGGAGGTACATTGGCACGTGCCCTTACCTGATTAACATATTCAAGCGCTCCACTTTTGTTTTGTCTCCACATCGCCTCGGCCTTCATCAACAGAACATCAGCATATCTATAGATTGGAAAATCATTATTTAAATCGGGCGCAGCACCAAGTTGAATTTCAAATTTGTTTATCCTTGTACCAGCCTGTCTAAAGGCATTCGGAGCAAGCATATTAATGTTTGGCGTAAAATTTAGAGGTGGACCATCAGGATCATTCGGTTCTACAGCATCATCTATAATTGGTGTAACTCCGTCTGAAGCAAACTGTGGACCTTCTCTTAAACTGGACTTTCTTATGTCGTCATCGCTAAAGCTATTGTAGAAATCCTCCAAAGCAGCATATCCATTCCATGGCTGGGCCTGTAATTCAAAGGTTTGCTGCGAGCCATAGTGCAGGGTCATATGATGGATGTTAAATCCACCTGCATTATTAGCATCATAAGGAAGAGTGTACATGTTTTCAGGCGAATTTTGATTATTCGTGGCAAAATTAGCAAAGAAATTCGGGGCTAAACCATAAGGTCCTTCATTAATAATTACATCCAATGCTGCTTCGGCATCTGCCCATCTTTCAGTCCCTGTATATACTTCTGCATTCAAATATAGCTTTGCCAAAATCATATGTGCCGTCCAAAAATTCAAATTAGTACGGGTATTATCTCGGGTTAGCATAGCAGCATTTTCTAGAATACTAGACTCTATAAACTGAAAAACCTCCAATCTAGTGTTATTTGGTGGGTTTGGTGTAGTATCAGTTTCTCTAACTATTGGTACGTTGCCAAAATTGTCAATTAACCAAAGGTAACTAAGTGCTCTTAATACTTTTAATTCAGCAACTAATTCATCTATTTCAGGAAATTGTTGCATTAAAAGATTGGCCTGAGCAACTATTCCAAATGAATAGGTCCAAGCACCATTATATGGTCCATCTATGGTATTCCAAGTATGCCTGTGATTTCTTAACCAAACCCCTCCATCATCCCAATCAGCTCCCTTCTGGGGAATGACCAATTCATCAGTCGAAACTTCATTGATACTGTAAAGACCACCGTGACCTCCCCAGTTACCAACCACTGCACTGTAAGCACCTTGCTTAAGTACTTCTATAAGCTCCGGGGTAATGTTTGCTTCCAACTGTTCTTGGGTGATCCCCGAAAGAACCTCCTGTTCTAATTCCCAGCATGAGCCCATGGCCACGGCAATTACTGTTCCCATGCATATTGTTTTAATTGATCGTAACATATTGTTATTCTTTAGATTATTTAAAGGTAATAGTTAATCCCGCTGTCCAGGTCCTTGGTAAGAAATAGGTATTTCTTCTCTCTATGCCAGGAGCCAAAGGGTTTGCATCTATACCAGTACCATCTGTCCACCTTACCTCGGGATCTACCCCTGTGAACTGAGTGATGGTAAAAAGGTTTTGTACACCGGCATATAGTCTTAAATTGTTTACGCTAGCATTTCTTGTAGGAAGGTTATAGCCTAACTGAAGATTATCCAATCTGATAAAATCCCCTCTTTCCAGATACAAATCAGAATAGAAAGGAGTAGACGTTACGAAAGGATTTCGTGGTGTGTTCTTGGTAATTACTGAATTCCATGTATTGGATCCACCATCAGCATTTTCATAAAAACCTCTGAAGGAATTATATATGAGGTGACCCCAACTTCCTCTTAATAAGAAATTAAGATCCCAATTGCCCATCACGAATGTGTTGGAAAAGCCAAAATCACCGGTAGGAAGGGCACTGCCTAATCTTTCATATTCATCAGGCTCTATACTGCTCAGGATGTATTCGCCGGATTCAGTTAAGCCAAGAAGTCTAGGGCCATAAAAGTCTCCTATCCTTTCTCCCTCTATGTTCCAGATCATCTGATTGTCGTTTTGACCAGGTGAACCTGGAACACCTTGTCTGATTTCTCCAATACTGAATGCACCACTACCCAAATCAGAAATTCGTGTTCTTTGATAAAGTGTAAAGTTTAAACTTGGAGTCCAAGAAACCGGGCCCAACCTTACATCATTGACTGTAGTAATAAATTCAAAACCCGCACTGTTAAGTGAAGCTACGTTAGCCCATATATTATTAGCAGTGTAGACTCCCCCTGGTTGTACGGCACTTGGAGTACCGATAGGAACATTCACATTAAATATAAGATCTGAAATATTTCGTCTATAATAGTCCATTTGACCTGTCACCTTTCCTCCAAATAAGCCGTAATCAATACCAAATGTAATTTCTTCTGTAGTTTCCCATTTTAATTGAGGATTAGGGCTAGCTTCTCTAAATGGTGACACAAAAACTGAATTTGTAGGATTAGTTGGGTCCAATGGTATCCTGTTTCCAGCTCCAAATACCCCTATTGCTAAAGTTGGAGAGGGGGGTAACTGACCCACCACACCAAAGGAAGCTCTTGCTTTTAACTGGCTAAATGGTCCTAAATCAAATATTTGTGTCAAATCTGTTCCAACGCTAATTGCAGGGAAATATCCAGTTTGATTTTCTGCTCCAAAACCTGAAAAGGTTTCTGCTCTTAAAGAGGCAGAAAGGAAGTATGTATTAGCATAATTAAAGTTAGCTCTACCGAAAACTGAATTTAATGTGGATGTATTTGCATCTGACCTTAAGTCAGTACCTGGTCCAAATCTAAGACCCCCAAAACCAAGGTTGTTAGGTCCAAGATCAAATAAAAATCGTGTCGTAGAGGCAAATAATCTCTTTTCTGTAAATGATTGCGTTTCACCTCCTAGTAAAAAGGTGAAATTCATCTTATCAAAAATTTCGTCTTCAAATCTTATTGTACCATTAAAAATAGTCTGGTTCCTGTCAAAGGTGTTTTGTCCTGCTTGACCTGTACGGCCAAAACCAACTGCAAAATCTTCACGTGAATAGAACTGGGTACTTGTGGTGCCCAAAATATCCTGGGAAAACTGAGAGGCTATTGTAATTTTGTCTGTAAGGTCGTACTCTAATCTATATGAATATATTGCAGAACTCACATCCGTGTTAAAACTTTGCTGGTTAATCAATGCCACAGGATTGAAAAAGTCAAACAGTGGTCTTTGGAAGAAACCACCAAAGTTTGCTTGGGATTCCCCTGTCGATTCTCTTATTGGAGCTGTTGGATTATATATAGTAGCATATCTTACCGCTTCACTATTTACATCTGTAGCAGCAGTGTTTGTATACGCTAAGCTAAGGTTCATCCTAAGTCTATTATTTAATGCCCCATGATTAAAGTTAAATCGTGTGTTAAGGGTTTCTCTATTAGTTCCTCGCACGATACCATCGTTATTACGATAGTTGACAGAAGCTAGGAACGATGTATTTTCAAATCCTCCGGTAACTGAGGCATTAATGGTTCCGTTTATAGCTGTTTGAGTTACTTCATCTCTCCAGTTGGTTCTATGGCCAAAGTCTACTCCTCCTCTTGCCACGAATTCTTCTGCAGAGAGAATAGGTATCAGATTAGTCGCCTGTTCTGCTGTACCAAATGTATTGATCATTACATTGGTTATCCCTTTTCGGGCAGCTCCTTTTTTTGTTGTAATCAAAATAACACCCGCCGCACCACGAGTTCCATATATAGCTGCTGCAGAAGCATCTTTAAGTACATCAAAGGTTTCAATATCATTAGGATCAACTGCATCTATAGATGCACCGATTACACCATCCAAAACGATAAGTGGAGATTGGGTAGCTCCAAAAGATGAAATACCTCTCAATCTAATGGTAGGTTGAGCGTTTGGGTTACCACCTGGGCGGGTTACAGAAAGACCTGCCACTTTACCTTGCAACAATTGGGTAGGATTGGGGAAGTTACCCCGGTTAAACTGCTCTGAACTAACGGAGGCCACAGCAGATGTAATCTCCTTTTTATCCTGTGTACCATAACCGATTACCACCGATTCCTGAAGACTCATGATGTCTTCTTCCAATTCTATATTGAAAACCGATTGATTTCCGATTGGTATTTCCTGAGCTGTGAAGCCTACAAATGAGATCACCAGAGTCTCATCGCCCGGCTGAACATTGATTCTGAATCGACCGTCCAGATCTGTGTTGGTACCTCTAGTAGTTCCTTTAATCAGAACGGTTACTCCCGGAAGGGGATCTTTGAGAGTGGCATCCAGGATTGTTCCCGTTACCTCCCGACCTTGGGCATTAGCAGCTACAATACTGATAATCATCAGCATTGCAACCATCAAAAATGCTTTAATTTTTAATAAATAATTTCTCATAGGATTTGTTGTTTTGAAAAAACAAAATGGTTTATAGAGTTAATTTCTATTCTAAATTGATGGTTTAAATTTAAATTTGCAATTTTTAACAAATGCCAACCATCGCTTTTGGAGGACGATCTGTCAACAGAATTAAAGTATTTTTTGTAAATCTTTAATTAAATCATTAATTAATTGTTGAATCCACAACGGAAAACGATTGAACTTTTCGAATAGTTAAAATTTTAGCATTTTATTAAAAAAGTGAAAATCAGCACTTCTTTTCCTTTGCATTTTATCAAGTTTCTCGATTTTTTGGAAAATCGCATTCTTAAAATCAAAATCCGTTTTGAGTTTTGAGGCCATGTGAAATTTATGACCTAAATCATTATTTTTCTTGATGGATTTTTAACCATAAATTTTATAAATGAAATACTTAAATTCACTGGCATTGCATTATTGGTATTTTGTATTGCTTTTTTTCTTTATATTCAAAAAATCTTTTTTTTACCTTGCAACTAAAAGCCCACCTTTAGTATCTTAGCCTTATGGAACCATTCAGAAAAAAAAGACTGGAGAGAGACAGAAAAAAATGGGCGATCATTTTTTTGATCTGTTTTGTGATGATTTCCGTTTTTTCCCCAAATTCATTCAACAAAAATCTGAGGTATTTTATTGACAATCCTATCGCACTTTTGAAGGCCGAACAAGAAAACCCCATAAGGTTTATTTTCACCAAATTCTTTTCACCAAAAGTCCCGGATAAATTCAAAGAGTGGCGGTAACAGGAGATTAGCCCCTACTTTGTCAAATTCGAAAATCATCTTACTTGATATGCAATTACAGGACATATATATATACCCCATCAAGTCATTGGGAGGTATAAGATTGGAGGAAGCAAATCTGGAAGAAAGAGGAATCCAATTTGACAGAAGATGGATGCTTGTGGACAAAGAGGGTGTTTTCCTGAGTCAAAGAAAATATTCCATGATGGCATTGGTCCAAACAAAGCTATCTGATAATGGTATTGAAGTTTTTCTCAAAAACCATCCGGATGAAAATATAAAAATTCCATTTGACCCTATAGGAAAAGAAATGATATCTGTAAGAATCTGGGATGATGAGGTAACCGGTCAGGTTGAAGACCAAAAAATCAACCAATGGTTTTCTGATATTCTGGGCTTGAACTGTAGGCTTGTATTTATGCCATCATCCACTGAGCGCAAGGTTTCGTCGAAATATGCCGCCAAAAATGAATCTGTGAGTTTTGCGGATGGAATGCCCTACTTGCTGATAGGTCAGGCCTCATTGGATGACCTGAACAGCAAACTTGAACATCCCGTACCCATGGACAGGTTCAGACCAAACTTTGTTTTTTCCGGTGGAGAA
>NZ_JBGTCA010000224.1:0-2654 GCF_041749095.1 Aquiflexum sp.
GTCTTTTTCATAGATTGTTTTTTTCCTTTAGAAATGGTTTTTCATTCTCAAGAACTTCCAAGTTAACCAATTCGACTTGATTTTGAAACCATATATCAGACAATAAGTCTGAATTTGTGACAAGTTGGTTATGTTTGTAGAACCATAATTACTTGGTTTGGTTTTTGAAAAAGAAGCATTATCCTAAATGGGTTTAAAACAGGTATGGAAATCACCTTTTATAAATATCAGGGTACAGGAAATGATTTTGTCATGATTGATGACAGGTCAAAGTTATTTCCGGAAAAAGACCTTTTCCTGGTCCAAAAACTCTGTGACAGAAAATTTGGGATAGGTTCAGACGGCCTTATTTTGATCCGAAACAAGGAAGGTTATGACTTTGAAATGATTTATTTCAATCCAGATGGCTCTCAAAGTATGTGTGGAAACGGTGCGAGATGTGCCGTTGCATTTTCGAGGTATTTGGGAATCATTGAAGATAATACAACTTTCCGTGCCATCGATGGTGCCCATGAAGCATCCGTTGTAGGGGATGAGGTAGAGTTGGGCATGAGCGATGTATCAACTATAGACAATGAAGGACAGGATATCTATGTGGAAACAGGTTCACCGCATCATGTGAGGTTTGTCGAAAATGTTCTGGAATATCCTGTATTTGAAGAAGGTGCCAAAATCCGCTTCAGTGATAGATATGCGCCAAAAGGCACCAATGTGAATTTTGTCACCCCACTTGCCAATGACCTAATTCAAGTCAGGACCTACGAAAGAGGTGTTGAAGACGAAACCCTTTCCTGTGGAACCGGCGTCACCGCATGTGCCTTGGTTTACGGTTACCAAAATGATCTCAATGAAGTAAAAATAAAAACATTGGGAGGCACTTTAAAAGTGAGGTTTTCCAAAAAGGACGATGGGAGTTTTCACAATATTCTACTCATTGGTCCTGCAGAACAGGTATTTGAAGGAAGAATTGAGATTTAAGACGTGAGACAAAAGACATAAGACATGAGATTTGAGATTTGAGAAACAAGAAGCAAAGCCTGTCCCGATGCTTTTATCGGGGAGCCAAGATTTAGGTCTATTCATCTAATTAATATTTTGGAGGTGTTTCAATAAATAGGAAGTAAGAACAAAATGCTATTTTATCTCTTCACTATTCCCTTAAGGCTCTATACTCACCTAAATAGCATATGAACTCAAATCTCACGTCTAACGTCTCATATCTCACGTCTCATAAAGAATATTAACAAAAAGGCCGTAATTTTAAGGCCGCATATTATACTGAATCAATTATGTTAGAATTATTAGCCAAAGGACTGGCAAAAGTTTTTGGAACGAAGTCAGATAGAGATATAAAAGAATTATCCCCCAGGGTTCCCTTAATTAATGATGCCTTTAATAAATTAAGGAACCTGAGTGATGATCAATTACGGGCCAAAACTGAAGAAATAAAAGCCATCATCAATGCAGATCTTAAAACATTTGATGATAAAATAGCTGAATTGAGAGAAAAGATCAATGGACTAGCTGCTGATAAGGTCCATGAAAAAGATGCGCTTTTCAATGAAATTGACAATACAGAAAAGTCAAGGGACGAGGCGTTGGAAGTGACTTTGGACAAGGTTTTGAATGAGGCATTTGCAATAGTCAAAGAAACAGCAAGAAGATTTAAAGAGAATGGTAAACTTGTTGTCAAAGCATCTTTACATGACAAGGAACTTTCGGCCAAAAAACCCCATATAGAGATTTCAGGTGAAGAAGCCATTTGGCATAACAAGTGGATGGCAGCAGGGACGGAAGTGGTGTGGGACATGGTCCATTACGATGTTCAGTTGATAGGAGGGATTGTGCTTCACAAAGGCAAGATCGCTGAAATGGCCACAGGTGAAGGTAAAACTTTGGTTTCTACCTTACCTGCTTACCTCAATGCCCTTGCAGGCAGAGGAGTTCACCTGGTCACAGTCAATGATTACCTGGCCAAAAGGGATTCAGAATGGAATGCCCCGTTATTTGAATTTCATGGTCTAAGTGTAGATTGTATAGACAAATATCCGCCAAATTCAGATCAAAGAAGAAAAGCCTATGCATCTGATATTGTCTATGGTACCAATAATGAATTCGGTTTTGATTACCTGAGGGACAATATGGCCCGTGATGCCAATGACCTCGTGCAGGGCAAGCATCATTTTGCCATGATAGATGAAGTTGACTCTGTATTGATAGATGATGCCAGGACACCATTGATCATTTCAGGTCCTATTCCCAGGGGGGATGAACATGAATTCATGGACATGAAGCCCAGGGTATCCACTTTGGTGGATGAGCAGCGTAAATTGGTTCAGGGTTTTTTGACTTCAGCCAAAAAACTGATTGCAGAAGGTAATGACAAAGAAGGGGGTTTGGCCTTGTTCAGGGCCTTCAGGGGCATGCCCAAATACAAGCCTTTGATCAAGTACCTTTCTGAACCGGGAATCAGGGTTATACTTCAAAAAACTGAAAACCATTACCTACAGGACAATAAAAGGATGATGCCTGAGGCGGATGAGCCTTTACTTTTTACTATTGAGGAAAAAACCAATGGCATTGAATTGACCGATAATGGAATAGAGGTCATCACCACGAAAAACGAGAACCCTACTTTCTTTATCCTGCCGGAT
>NZ_JBGTCA010000225.1:0-4137 GCF_041749095.1 Aquiflexum sp.
CATAATTTCATGTCTGAGTACCTTGGTCAGGTTCTGCCAGGCCTGAAGCTCGTTTTTTTGCAATTCCGACTTGATGTTCTGAAAGGAGAGCAATGTCCAACTGTTTCCTTCCATTTTGAATGCTGCGGATTGCACATTAAGGTGGAGTTCAGGATTTATTTTTATGGAAAAAGAACCACCTGGTTTAAGGCTTAAAACATTTTTCAACAATTCGATGGAAAGCTTTCCCAAGTCATTGATGTCCTTAAACTGGGGGATCTGCAACAGCTGTTTTGCTGCCCCGTTGATCACTCCGATCTTACCACTGCTTTCAAAGGAGAGAATGCCAGTATTGATGTGCTGGATCATGATCTGAAGGAAAAGCATATTTTCTTCCTTTTCTGCCCGGGTTTTT
Source organism: Aquiflexum sp. (assembly GCF_041749095.1). Taxonomy (GTDB): domain Bacteria; phylum Bacteroidota; class Bacteroidia; order Cytophagales; family Cyclobacteriaceae; genus Aquiflexum. The sequence goes on from NZ_JBGTCA010000225.1 coordinate 395, forward strand.
TTAAAGGCATCAATTACCTCATTGAAGGACATGTTCATCTCCCGGAAGGAGCTTCCCAACTTGCTGTCTTTTGTAAAAGAAGATGAAAAGTCCGAATAACGGATGGATTCCAAAAATCGGGTAATTTTCCGGTTGGTGGTATTGCTGTATGAAATCAGGTTCATGGTTTGAAAAAAAACCATTACTGAAAAGAGAATTGCCTGGACATAAGAATGCTCTCGAATAAAAAAGAACACCCCAACATAAATCATTACGATCAGCAAAAGGATGCGAAGGGTAATTCCAAAAGAGAACGACCTAAAGCCCATATCTTTCCAATCTTCTGTATAAAGATGAGCGGGTTAACCCCAATTCTTCCGCTGCCCTGGTAATATGACCATTGTGCTTTTGTAAGGCTTTTCGGATCAGTATTTTTTCCACATCTTCAATGTTGAGGTGGTCCAGGCTGACCAGATCTTCCTGCTTTTCCTGCGCCTGTGTTTTTTGGATAAAAAGGTCTTCAGGTTGAAGAACACTATGGTTGGTCATGATGACAGCCCGTTCAATACTATGCTGGAGTTCCCGGATATTTCCGGGCCAGGTGTACTTCTGCATCCTTTTGATCAACGCTTCACTCGCTTTTCTAATATCCTTGTTGTACTTTTTTGAATACAATTCAATGAAATGATTGGCCAAAAGGGGAATGTCCTCCAACCTTTCCTTGAGTGAGGGCAATCGAATTTCAATGGTGTTGATCCGATATAATAAATCCTGTCTAAAGGAATTATCAAAGATCATGTTATTGATCGGCATGTTGGTAGCTGAAATCAACCGAATATTTACCTGTACCGGTTTATTGGATCCAACTCTGGTCACTTCCCTGTTTTGGAGTACGGCCAAAAGTTTTGCCTGTAATTGTAGCGGGAGATTCCCGATTTCATCCAGAAATAATGTGCCCTTATTTGCCTGTTCAAAACGTCCCGCCCTGTCTTCCTTGGCATCGGTAAAAGATCCTTTTTTGTGGCCAAAAAGTTCGGATTCAAATAGGGTGCTGGTGATGGAACCCAAATCCACCCCCACAAAGGCTTCCCGGTGTCTTTTTGAATTTCGATGTATTGCCCTGGCGATCAGTTCCTTTCCAGTCCCGTTTTCTCCCAAAATCAACACATTGGCATCCGTACCTGCTACCCTCTCTATGGTCTCAAATATTTTTTGCATGATGGGGCTTTGCCCAATGATATCTTTAAATTTGCTGTCAATGTCCTGATAAAGCTGCTGCTGCTGGTTTCTTAATTGATGGACTTCAAGTTTGCTTTGCCTTAACCTTAAAGCCGCATTGAGTGTGGCAAGCAGTTTTTCATTTTCCCAAGGTTTCAAAACAAAGTCCGTTGCACCTTCTTTGATTGCCCTGACAGCGGTATTGACATCTCCGTAAGCAGTTATCAAAACCACAACGGCTGAGGAATCGAGAGCTAAAATCCTGTCAAGCCAATAAAAACCCTCTTGACCGCTGCTGACATCTTTGGTGAAGTTCATGTCCAGCAGGATTACATCATACTGCTCATTGACAATCAGGATTGGCAATAAGTCAGGATTGGTCTCGGTGTCCACCTGTCCAAAATGCCGCTTCAAAAATATTTTGGCTGCTTTCAATAAATCCTCATTGTCATCGACAATGAGGATTTTACCTGATTTTTGTTCTTTCATGGTTTAAAACTAGGAGAAAAGTGGAAGTCTGAAATGGGATTAAGGAGTCGATCTGGAAAGTTGAGATATCCATTACGGAACTCCAATAAATTCTCGAAATGGAAAAAGATAGGGAAGTTATCATCATGTTTTTGAACTTATTGAATTTTCTCTGTATTCTTTAAGTCAATATTTTTGTGAAAAATGATGACTTATCCTGTAGGTACCCATTTGCCAATTCTTGTACCGAAATGGTACAATCGGACAAAAAATACCCAAATCATGGCTAATGGCTTGTTTTAAGCCTATTCTATTCTTTCTTAAGTGGATCATTTTTTAATTTTTATGTTCATGAAATTACTATTTTGGTCGCTGGCGAACAACTTTGTTCGGAAAACCAAGGTCAAATTTTTCAGATAGTCCCATATGAGGTCATATTCAGGGTTTTTTGCGTGGCATATTAATTGGCATTAGGTGAACAACTGAAAAATCAGCATTAAAATAAAATGGATCGAAAATTAGAGAAAAAGACCTGGACCCCAAAGTTTATTGCAATTGTGACCGGAAGTGTCCTATTGGTCAGCTTTGTGTTTTACCAATTGGTGTTTGCCGATGCCAGGTCTTCAATGAATGTAAGCATGGAAAGGATTACCATCGCTACTGTCAGTGAAGGGGAATTTACGGATTATATACCTGTCAGTGGAAGTATCGAGCCAGGGGAGGTTTTCTTTTTGGATGCTATTGAAAGAGGAAATATTCAAGAAATTGTCCGTGAATCCGGAGCAATAGTAGATGTGGGAGATACCATTTTGGTTTTGACCAATTCCAATCTTCAGCTGGAGGTGATGGAAAGGGAAACAGGGCTTTATTTTCAGATCAACAATTTAAGGCAAACCCGATTGTTGTTGGATCAGAATGATCTGCAACAGCAGGGTCAGCTGGCTGAAATCGATTACCAAATCAATCTGTTACAGCCACAATACGAACGATTTAAGGAACTTCACGAAAAAAAACTGATCTCTGACCGGGAATTGGAAGAAGTTAAAGAACAATATGATTACAACTTGAAAAGAAAAAAGCTGACGTATGAATCCTATAAAAACGATTCTGTTGCTCGGTCTATCCAAAAAAGACAGTTGAGAGATTCAGAATTGAGAATGGAACAATCCCTAAATGGAGTGGGTCATATTTTGGACAATCTAGTTGTAAGAGCACCCATTGCAGGACAGCTTTCAACGGAGCAGATTGAGGTAGGCCAATCCATCAACAGTGGTGAACGGTATGGTCAGATTGATATCCTGGACAAATTCAAAGTAAGGGTTCCCATTGACGAACTTTACCTTCCAAGGGTAAATACAGGGTTAAAAGGCACCTTTACCTTTTCAGGAGGTACGTATGAATTGGAGATCAACAAAATTTATCCGAATGTAACAGGTGGTAGATTTGAAGTGGACATGGTCTTCACAGGAGAAACACCCTCAGGTATCCGAAGAGGTCAAACCGTCAGGATCAGGTTGGAACTTGGAGAAAGTGAGCAAGCCAGGCTGTTGCCTTCGGGTGGGTTTTATAAAGATACCGGTGGAAACTGGGTATTTGTAGTGAATCCCGAAAGCGGTAAGGCTGAAAAGAGAAATATCCGTTTAGGCCGTAAAAACCCGGAATTTTATGAAGTCCTTGAAGGCCTCAATGCCGGTGAGAAAGTCATCGTCTCAGGCTATGAGAATTTTGGGAAGAATGAGGTGTTGAATTTGAGGTAGGGGGAGTGGGAAGTTGGAAGTGGGAAGGATTAAAGCTGAAAGTAAACGTTTAAGAAGATGAAGTTTAGAGTTAAAGTGGAGTATAATAATTATTTTATAAGGTTATTAATTTTCAACTTAATTCTAAAACCATGTACTTTAAATTCGAAAAACTTTTGATTTGGCAGAAATCGATGGATTATGCCGAAGACATTTTCCTATTGACTAAAGATTTTCCAAAAGTGGAAAATTTTAATCTTATTTCTCAATCAAGAAGGGCAGTTGACTCCATTTCGCTGAATATTGCAGAAGGTTCAACAGGTCAGACAAATCCTGAATACA
>NZ_JBGTCA010000226.1:0-2622 GCF_041749095.1 Aquiflexum sp.
TTGTTGCCAAAAAAATTCTTATGAGTCTTGAAAACGAATCAATAGATTCAAGGTCTAAGTGGATACTCAACCAATTTAAATTTCGAGGGAATATTTCCAAACGAGTAGAGACCTATAAGTTTTGGATAGATGGCTTTCACGTAATCAGCATTGAATCCCCAAAATTTTTCGAACAAAAACTCCACTATATCCACCAAAATCCGGTCAAAGCAATGATTGTTGAAGAAGAGGAACATTATTTATTCAGCTCGGCAAAGGATTATGCAGGAATGAAAGGGTTGGTTAAGGTTGAGGTTTATTAAGGTTATTCGAAGCTTGTAGCTTCGGATTCCTGAGTATTGAGCCTCTGGCTCAACCTATCCATCGACTGGCGTTACAATACTCAGCAGTCCAAAGGTACAACCGTTGGACAACACCTTACTTCTCAGCCATCACTTTCTTAATATACTCCACACTCTTTGGGATCTGCTGTACTGACCTTGAGGACTCGTCTTCAATGATCAGGTATTTAGTTCCGGATTTTTGAGCTTGTTTGATTAAGCCATGAATGTCAACATCACCTGTCCCAAGGACCACATTGGTCTCCACATCTCCCTTACCATCTGTATTGCCCGGAGTTCCATGTGCACGGTCTTTCAAATGCAAAAGGGGAAATTTCTTTGGATATTTTTTCATGATGGCCAAAGGATCGCCACCTCCCATCTGAACCCAATAAACATCCATGTTGAAATCATAATTTTTGGCATTTTTGAGCATTTCATCAAACAATACGCCATTTCCATGCGGTTTGAACTCATAGCCATGGGGATGATAGCAAAGGGTGATTCCCGCATCTTTCAGGGTTTTGCCTGCTTTATTGAATACTTCGATCGCTTCTTTGGTTTCTTTGATACTGAACTTTCCTGAAGGATGTGGAATCCAGGTGCAGGTAGCAAATTTTGCTCCATAGGAATTGGCATTGTCAATGATAGATTGAGGATCATCCCTCAAGGCTTCATATCCTGCACCAACGGCAACGATTGAAAGTCCTAAGCCTGAAAGAAAAGTTTTATATTCTTCTTTTTCCATACCATAGGTATTTCCACCTTCCAGATATTCAATCCCCATTCTGGGGATCAAAGCATGGGTTCCTTTTGCATCCTGCTTCATTTCATTACGCAGGCTGTACAATTGAAGGGCGATTTCCTGGGCTTTCAATTGGCCGGTTGAAAGTATCATCAAGGCCATTATAAAACTTTTTATTAGATTTTTCATAGGATCATTTTGGGTCTGAATTTAAATATAGGCATAACCGATTAATCTTTGCTTTTGATATTTTACCAGCGGACATTATCAATTTTAGAATTATCTGATATTAATGCTAAATTGCCTTTAAAGATCTAATTCAAATGTATGCCCAGCAATCGCAGAAATTTTCTCAAACTAACCGCACTGACAGGACTAGCCATGACCATCAAACCCAATTTATCCTTTTCAAATGACAATGACACCATTTTAGGCCATGGTGATTTCAGATACAAAGTTGACACTTCCTGGGGGAATCTTGACCCCAACAAAACTCCCGTTGTCAATTGCCATGAAATGGTCATGGATAAAAAAGGACGCTTGATCATGGTGACAGATGAGGCCAAAAACAACATCATCATTTATGACCAATCAGGTAAGCTTTTGGATTCCTGGACATTGAATTTGCCTGCTGCACATGGATTGAGCTTGGTCCATGAAGGTGGTGAGGAATTTTTGTGGATCGTGGATAATGGGGGGAGGGTGATCAAAACCGACTTAAAAGGGAAAATCATCACTGAAATCCCATCTCCCAAAAGCAACGGTATCTATAAAGAGACGATGCGCTACACTCCAACCGAAACCTGCGTAGCCCCGAATGGAGATTTATATATCACAGATGGCTACGGTTCCCAATTTGTATTGCAATATGATTCAAAAGGCAATTTTATCCGAAAGTTCGGGGGTGACGGACATGAGGATGCGCAGTTCAAAACCGTACATGGTATAGCAGTGGACCAACGTAAAGGCGGAACTCCGACCCTATTGTGCACTTCACGTGGACACAATTCTTTCAAAAGATTCACTATGGAAGGAGAATATCTGGAAACTATTTTTTTACCGGGTGCATTTGTTTGCCGTCCAGTTATCCATGACAAAAACCTCTATGCCGGCGTATGTTGGTCCCGTGCAAAATATTTGGAACAGATGGACAATTCAGGCTTTATCACCATCCTCGATGAAAACAATAAGGTTGTGTCCAACCCAGGGGGTACTGCCCCGAAATACATCGATGGAGAATTACAATTGATGATCCAGAAAGAACCTATTTTCAAGCATTGCCATGATGTCTGCATTGATCAAGATGAAAACATCTATGTATGCCAATGGAATGCATCTAAAACTTATCCGATAAAATTGACTAGGGTGTAGATATTTTATTTTTTCTTTCCAAAGCCTTCTATCCTTTAAACAGAAAGAAGTTGGGATTTGCATATTGATTTAAATTAATAAATTCTAAAGATCAAGTAAAATAACCTGAATTTTGAATTTTAAGGAGCACAAAGAAAAATTCCCAGAAATCAAAAAACACACTTATTTCAAGTCCCTTTAGGGACA
>NZ_JBGTCA010000227.1:0-4733 GCF_041749095.1 Aquiflexum sp.
TGATGTAGAAAGGGTGAAAAAACACCTTCCATCCCAAAAAGAGCATGAAAATGTAATTCAATTGCATAAGGCTTCCTTAATTTTATTTTCTTTGCAAATTATACATTATACTCGCAGTCTTGAAAATTATTCAGGTTATAATTTATTAAAGCGCGCATGGGACAGTTTCAACTGTATTTTCAATTAGGCATTCAACACATTCTGGATCTTAAAGGATTCGATCATATATTATTCGTAGTAGCACTTTGTGCCATTTATGTATTGCGGGACTGGAAGAAAATCATCATTCTGGTGACTGCTTTTACCATAGGCCATTCCATCACCCTGGCTTTGGCCACCCTTAAATTGGTCAGCATCAGTTCTGATTGGGTGGAATTCCTTATTCCGGTCACAATAGCCATCACAGCTTTCAGCAACATCCTTTCTCCAAAGCCAAGTTCAGGTCGGGGAATTCAGGTCAATTATTTCTTTGCGCTTTTCTTTGGACTGATCCATGGTTTGGGTTTTTCCAATTACCTGAGGTCATTGTTGGGAAAGGAAGCTTCGATATTCCAACCCCTATTGGCCTTCAATTTAGGATTGGAAGTAGGTCAATTGGTGATTGTGGCCATCTTTATGGTGGTAGCAGGGATTTTGGTTGGAATAGTTGGTGTAAACAAAAAAGACTGGGCATTGATTATATCATCAATTGTACTGGGAATGGCGGTGATGATGATGATTGACACGAAGTTTTGGTAGGGAAGAGGGTTTAAAGATTGGAAGATTGTAAAATTGGAAGATTAGAAAAACTTGTCCGCTGTGGAGGATAGAAAAATTGTATTGCCAATTTGTCACAAAAAATTCGTTCATGCAAGTCAGTGGAAAGGCAAATGTAAAAATTGGAGCATCTTCCGTCTTCGGTCTTCTGTCCTTTTCCAGAAAATAAGTTGGCTAACAATAAGGCAAGCAAAAACATAGAATTAACAAATTGATTTAGAGTAAAATAAGTAAATATGAAAAAAGTATCCCTTGTTTTAATGCTGCTATTTTTGGGTGGCTTATCGGCCATGGCCCAATGGTCAGAACAGAATCATGCAGAAAGATTTGAGCAGTTAGGCCCCATGCTGAGGTCACCCAATGTTTACCGTACAGCCTCCGGTGCACCGGGCCACATGTACTGGCAACAAAAAGCAGATCACGAAATTGAAGTTGAATTGAATGATGACAATCAGTCCATCAAAGGTTGGCAGAAGGTTACCTATTTCAACAATTCCCCCGATGACCTCAAATACCTTTGGATACAGCTTGACCAAAATGAGCGTGCCAAGGATTCCAATACCCCGAAAATTGCGGAGAGTACCATCAACCCAAGGATGTCCATGCGGCAACTGGAAAGCATCTTATGGCATGACCTAGATCTGGGATATAAAATACTTTCAGTAAAGGATATGGGTGGAAATGATATCCCTGTGACCATTGTGCAGACCATGATGAGAGTAGATTTGCCGCAGCCATTAAAAGCCGGAGAGAAAACCGAATTCACCATGGATTGGACTTTCAATATACACGACAGGATGAGTTTCATTGGTGGACGTCCTGGATATGAGTTTTTTGAAAAGGATGGAAACTACCTCTACACCATGGCAGAGTGGTTCCCAAGAATGGCAGTGTATTCTGACTTTGAAGGCTGGCAACACAAGCAGTTTGTTGGAAGAGGTGAATTTGCCCTGACCTTTGGTGATTACAAAGTGAAAATCACAGTTCCAGCAGACCACATGGTAGGTTCCACAGGCGTGCTTCAAAACCCTGAACAGGTATTGAGTACTGTCGAAATGGACCGATGGAATACCGCTAAAAAGACCTTTGACAAACCCGTCATCATCCGTACCCAAGCGGAAGCTGAGAGACTGGAAAAACAAAAAGCAAGAGACAAAAAAACTTGGGAATTCCATGCTGAGAATGTCAGGGATTTTGCCTGGACTTCTTCCCGAAAACTAATTTGGGACGCCATGGCAGTGAAGCAGGGTGGAAATGAAGTGATGGCCATGTCTTACTATGCCAGAGAAGCCAATCCACTTTGGGGACAATATTCCACAAGAGTTGTGGCACATACGCTTAAATCCTATTCAGCAAGAACTTTTGATTATCCGTATCCGGTAGCCATCTCTGTGGAGGCTTCCAATGGTATGGAATATCCAATGATCTGTTTTAATTATGGCAGGCCTGATGCCGATGGCACCTATTCAGAAGCCATCAAAAACGGCATGATCGGAGTAATTATCCACGAAGTAGGTCACAACTACTTCCCCATGATAGTCAATTCTGACGAACGTCAGTGGTCCTGGATGGATGAAGGATTGAATACTTTTATGCAATACCTTGCCGAACAGGAGTGGGACAGGAATTTTCCTTCAAGAAGAGGAGCAGCTCACAAAATTGTGCCTTACATGAGCAGTGAAAAACACTTGTTGGAGCCCATCATGACCAATTCTGAGAACATTATTCAGTTTGGTCCCAATGCCTATGCGAAACCGGCAACGGGTCTGAATATTTTGAGGGAAACCATCATGGGCCGTGAATTGTTTGATTATGCTTACAAGGAATATGCACAAAGATGGATGTTTAAGCACCCTACGCCGGATGATTTCTTCAGAACGATGGAGGATGCTTCAGGAATCGATTTGGATTGGTTTTGGAGAGGCTGGTTTTATGGGACAGATCCTGTTGATATTTCTTTGGAGTCAGTAAACTGGTACAAATTGGACAACAGAACCCCTGCCGAGAAAAAAGCGGATGAAAAGAAAGCCTTTGATAGAGAGGAAACTTATATCAGCAAAACCTATAATTTGAAAGATACACCTGTGACCGTTGTAGAGGCAGATCCGGCTACCAGGGATTTCTATTATAGCTATAATCCTTTTTCAGTGACACCGGATGATGAAAAGGCTTATAAAGATTTTATTGCAAAACTGAGTCCCAAAGAAAGAGAATTGCTAAATAGTGGTTTGAATTTCTATGAAATGAAATTCAGAAATATCGGAGGTTTGGTGATGCCTTTAATCATTCAGTTCAATTATACAGATGGAACTTCGGAAGTGGAAAGGATTCCGGCAGAAATCTGGAGACTTAATGAGTGGGAAGTAAGCAAGGTATTTGCCAAGAAGAAAGAAGTGAAGAGTATTGTTCTTGATCCATTTAGGGAAACCGCCGATATAGACGAAACCAACAATTACTGGCCAAGACAATATGAGCCAAGTAGGTTTGAGATATTTAAAGGAGCAGGTGGCGCCCGAGGAGTGTCTACAGGCGATAACCCGATGAAAAAAGCAAAGAGAAAGTAAAATATAACCTTTGAGGTCTTAAACCTTTGAGGTCTTCCCTACTGTGACGTCAGGACCTCGAAGGTTTTATAGTAGAAATCTCGATCAAGATAAGCATAGAAGCTAAACCCTCAAGACCTTCGAGGTTTAAAAAATCTCAAAGGTCTGCCTCCTTAACCTTTGAGATCTTCCCTACCGTGAAGGCAGGATCTCAAAGGTTTTTTTGTGTAGTAAACCCAATCTGAAAAATAGCGGAATTCATCTTTATTAGAACAAAAGTGATTGGTTAATAACTATGTGCTCAATCAATCCATGTGGTAATAAAATGTGGGGAAGATGATTCTATCTCAGGTATAGAAAAACCACCTGAATAGAAATTCAAGCCGTTTTTATTTCTACTTCACAAATAGTAATACTATTTTACAAGTACACTTTACAAATAGTATTACTATTTGCTAAGTACAGTTTAAATAGTATAATATTATTTCCAGATCAATCCACCCTCCCATAATCAAAAGGCAACAAATCCCCTACTTTTTACCAGGCCATATATCCTTCAAAAAACAGGTCATAAGGATGGAAATAACTCCCGTTTTCAAAAATCTGTACTGCCTTAGCCCTCATGTCCATCAAACTTAACTGAGGTAATTTTGAGGAATACTCCCTGTTGGGCTCATCATTAATTCCCAATGAGCGAATGGTTTTGTTGACATTTCTAAGGCTATACTGCAAAAATGCATGATCCGTTATCCGAAGCTTGTAGCTTCGGATCATTGGGTATAGAGACTCTGGCTCTGGTTTTTTTTATAATTCCCCGATACTCGGGACATGCTTTGTCCTCCAGATTTGCTTAAGGACAGGTTGTGGCTCCCCGATAAAAGCATCGGGGCAGGTTTTGATTCTTTTCTCTTTCTTGGTTCTTGGCTTCCCGATTCTCGGGACAGGCCTTGGTTCTTGGCTCTTTCAGGAAAAAACCTTCGAGGTCTGAAAAAGACCTCAAAGGTTGACATTCATCACATTGTCATCCGGTATTCTGTCAATAAGTTTGTTGTAAGGATCAATTCCTGCTTTCACAGGCACTCCGCCTTGCACTTTGATCTGAAGTCTGGTTTCTCCCGGAGTTATTTTGTGTTTTTGGATGTATAGCGGATTGGTCCTGTTCCGGCTATTATCATCTTTATCTTCTTTGGCAAAAATCCCAATGTCCAGATAATCCCCATCATAAATTGCTGGCGTTTCCCGACCGAGACTGTCTGCATATAATTTCTGAGAGGAAACCATCAATGTCACCAAATATTCATCATCTCCTGTTTTTTCAGCAGTGGCTTCTACAGCTTTATTTTCATAAAGGGTGATTTTATTCCAGGTATCTTCCAAGAAATAATGCAAGGAATCAGGGGTATTTTGTGTCAAATATCTAAGCAAATCAGAACT
>NZ_JBGTCA010000228.1:0-3187 GCF_041749095.1 Aquiflexum sp.
CTGAAGAAAGGGAATATTAAAATCGTCAAAATTGATGATGATGGTAATGAATTGATTATTGATGTGATTCAGAAAGGGGAATTGTTTGGCGAATTGGGCTTTGATGAAGTGGACCATTCAAATGAATATGCAAAAGTGCTGACTGATCAGGTTATTCTTTGCAGTTTCAATGTATCGGATTTCGAAAGGGTTCTGACAGAATATCCTGGCTTAGCGATATCTTATACCAAGTTTGTTGGGTTTCAACTTAAAAGAGTCAAAAACAGCTATTCCAACTTATTTTTCAAATCAGCAAAACAAAGGCTGGTGGCATTTTTAATGGATTGGATTGAGCGGGATGGAAAGGATAAAGTTGGAAAGGTAGTCATTTCAAATTATCTTACCCAACAGGATATTTCACAGATTATATGTACTTCAAGGCAAACAGCCACCCAGATTTTTAATGAATGGGAACAAAAAGGTTTGATTACCTATGGAAGAAAAGAAATCATTATCCATGATTTAAAAATGCTTGTTTAATTTATCCAAATGCCAGATAGCTGACATTCCGGCAAATGCCTTAAGTGGATATTTACTTATAATTATTCATTATAAGCAGTTTAGTATGGTTAATGGCCCTTCTTTTCCTCCCAACACTTGGTTCAATATAAAACACATAAGTTGGGGTTTAAGATTTTTGTCGGTTGCAATCCTTCTGCAATCTCTTTATTATAAATTTGGAGCGCATCCGGATTCAGTCTATTTATTTTATATTTTGGGTGCCGAACCCTTTGGCAGATACTTTCTGGGGTTTGTAGAGTTGGTAACCTGTATTTTGATTCTTGTCAAAAGAACGACGTTACTTGGAGCTATTCTTGGCGTGTTCATCATTTCAGGCGCTTTGTTGACACATCTATTTGTTATTGGGATCAACTTCAATAATGACGGCGGTAGGCTGTTTACTTTGGCATCCATCTGTTTAATTGCCTGCCTGATTCAATGTTACATTCTTAAAAACCAGATCTTCAGCTATGTTAGAAATCGCTATGTTATTTGAAGCCAACCTCGAAGTATTGGAAGAATTGGAAGATATGCTCAAACAAATTGCACCCAAAGATTTTACCGATATTTCACCTGTTTTAAAGTCATCAAGCATTGGACAGCACTCACGACACATCATTGAACTTTATAACTGTTTGTTGGATCAATATGATCATGGTGTGATTTCCTATGACAGTAGAAAAAGGAACACCTCGATCGAATCTGACATCGCTGTTGCATTGTCCCACATACAAAATATCCCTCACAGAATCAACAAGCCGGACAAAAATCTTACACTGATGCACAGGATAGGAGGAAAGGACTTCTTTTTTGAAAGCAGCTATTTCAGGGAAGTATGGTATAACCTCGAGCACTGTATCCACCATCAGGCCCTGATCAAATTGGCCTGTCTGGATCTGGGCTATATACAGCTTCCCGAAACCTTCGGCTTTGCAAGTTCAACCTTGGCTTTTAGAAAGTGGGAGGGAGGTTAAAAGATGATCAGCTTTTCCTTTAACAAAAAGCTTTTTGAATCACATAATTTCATTTATCATTTACCATAATCTTTCCCCATCAGGGAAGTAAGTTGATGACACTCGAAGCAAAATCATTCATGCTGAATTCTCCTTTGGGGGTAAAGCCAAGCCGGACAATTACCAAATCTTTTGAGGGAATGACCAAAACCCATTGCCCTTCAAATCCCCCTGCATAAAAAGCATCATTTGGTAGTTTGGAAAAAATTTTATCATCAGGGTTGTTGGGGTTGCCGGCATTGAGCCACCATTGGGCGCCATATTCACCTATTGGAGCGGAAGTAACAGGTGTGGTGGCAAATTGCACCCATTCTTCCGAAAGGATCCGTTCCCCAAGCCAATTTCCTTTGCCCAACATCAGCAAACCCAATCTCGCAAAATCCCTCGCCGGGGCAAAGACAAAGGAAGAACCCACGAAGGTGCCGGAAGCATCTTTTTCCAAGACGGTATTGTGCATGCCTATTTTGTAGAATAAACCTTCATATGGCAGGCGTTGGTAATTTTCCTCACCAAGTCGGTTGCGTAAGATTTTGGAAAGAATGTTGGTAGTGCCGCTGGAGTAGTAAAAATATGTTCCAGGCTCATATTTGAGTGGTTTGGAGGCAGCGATGGCTGCCGCATCGGGATTGAGAAATAGCATTTTGGTCGCATCAGAGACTCCTTTATAATCTTCCACCCAATCCAGTCCATTTGTAGCCTGAAGCATGTTTTTTAAGTTTATGGTCTTTCTTTCATCTGTCCAATCAGGAAGCAAGCCGGTTTGATCCAAATTGAAAACACCCTTGTCAACCTGTAAACCAACCAAACTGCTCACAATGCTTTTTCCCATGGACCAGCCAGTGTGTTTCGTTTTGATGTCATGGTCTTTGCCGTAGCCTTCAGCCACCAAGTGGCCTTTGTGCAATACGACAATCATGTGCGTCAAATGGGTCTTTTTGGCCGAATCCTCAAATTCGATGGCAATCAAATCCTGAATCTTCCGGTATTGGGTCAGGTTTAAGATGGAATCGTTGAGCTTGTCACCGTTTGGCCAACTCACCGTATCCTGACCCCAATTTGGTTTTGGTACTTCATAGTAATCTTGATTTCTTACATCGGCTTCCTCCATGCCTGATAACAAAGTACAGCCCTGTCCATCGCGGTAAATGACCACCCTCTGCGCCAAGCCAAAAACACTCCCCGTTACTTTTTTTCCTTCCCTGTCTACTTTAAAATCTCCCAAGCTGATCGGGAAAGACCTTAATTCCTGACTCATCACTGAAATTTCGTCCCGCTCTGCGAGGAAAATGCAACTGCACATGATCTTGGAACCATAGGAACTAATCAATGGGAATGATTTCCATGCATAATTGAGTCCATAGCCTAGTCCTGCAATGAGGATCAAAAGTAATCCATAGATGATTTTCTTTTTCATTGAGATGTTGGTGGGGGTGAGGGTGATTATATACTGGAAACTGAAATTTCAATTGTTCCTTAAATGTAATTTTTATTCAAATTGACTGATCAATAATCAGTAAAAATTGTTCAATAATTTTCTTCGGGCTCTTAAAATTTCATTTCCAAAAATTCGACCATTTCATGGTTACTTTTGAACTGAAGCCATATAGGTTAATGTAAATACTTATGACCCTGAA
>NZ_JBGTCA010000229.1:0-14529 GCF_041749095.1 Aquiflexum sp.
TCCAGAAAAATCAGGTCATGCAAAGAGACTTTTCTTTTATCCAGGAGGGTATTTTCCTGTTGCTCTACCACAGCCACCATACCAGACCAGCCTGGATGTGCGAACTGTTGGTCAAAAAGGTATTGTCCATAAAACCTTTCATCTCCAATCAGCAAATGAAGTAAGTCCTCCAATTTGGTGTTCTTATCAAAGAGGAGCTTTCTTGCCCTCTCGCTTTTGACAAAAGTACTGTAGCTGTTTTTTTCCAATATCCGGATTCCTGCCAAAAGACCTTTGGTTTCTGTAGGGAATTTCCAGATAGCAATTCCCTGATCAAGGTATGCGCTTACTATCCGAAAGAGGATCTGATGGACTTCCTTATCCAAATTGAGGTTGTAGGCCTTTCGCCAGAATTTCCGGATTTGTCCTATTTTGGGTTCCGGGTATTCACTTGCGGGCTGATGAAGCAAAAGTTTTATCCAATGGGCAAGTTCATCCGCTCCTTTATCTTCAACGATGACTCTTTCCAGGATTTCTGCATTGATTTTCTTTTGATGAAAAAGTTCCCGGTATTTTTCAATATTCCAGTACACCTTGTAACCGAAGTTTTCTCCAGCTTGCTGAAGGGCTTCATGGAAAGGTAAGTGTTGGTATGCATGTAGGGTATTATGATGTACAAAATCCTTCAGTGGAGATTGAGCAGGGAGATAATGAGCCAAATCATGAAGGACATGATCCAAGGCCGATGACGCAGGATGCACCATGATGTATGTAAAATGTAAGTCTAAGAATTATTTTAAACTGGATAAATGTATTATCCTTCGGAGGGAAAACAATTAAACCAAATCCAATTTAAGGTTTTGAAAAAGTATGTACAAAGGAACACGGATATTTATCCGGTAATTTGGACTTTTTAAAGTCTTTGGGAATAAAGAATATACAAACCAATCATCAAAATAAGGCGACCATATTGCATCTAAGGAATACTCTAAAAGTGTATCCTCCTGCCTTTCCTCCTCTTTTTCTTCAATTTGCTCCATAAAATGATCCAAGTCATTTGTAGGGTTTTTATGGGAATCAGCAGTAGAAAACTGGGCTGTTTGATTTTCAAAGCACTTTATTTCTAAATCTCGGGATGTAATTGGGGAAATAGATGCTTCCAAAAAAAACATAAAAAGTAAGGCAAGGAAAATTCCAATTAGAGGGAATTTTCTGAAATTCAAATCACCTTGAGATTTATTGGTCATTATTAATTTTGCAACGCTAAATTTAAAGTTAAATCACAACATCCTTGCAGTTTTTCCTTTATTTATTTCTCAAAGCCAAATTTACTTTGAAAAGCAAAATATATTTGGTGACTTCCATCACCAATGATGGATTGTTCCTTTTACAATCAAATATTATTCCTTATTTTTCGAACTGTTTTATTTAGCAAAAATGTGTTTGGTTGACGGAATAGCTCCGTTTGACTTCAATCTGTCCCTATGAAAGTATCTGCAGAACAGCCTTTTGAGATTATATATTCTTTATTCAGCCATGAATTCCTCGGATTGCTGTTTGAGTCCTTCGTGGTTCAATTGGATGAGAAGGGCAGGCTGTCCTACGCCCATCAAAATATTTCCCATGTCAATGCCCCTGAGTTCGCCTCCGGTTTGGATGAAACCGATTTTCAGCTGATCCGATGGATGGATGAAATGCAACAGGATGCAGTGGTCAAAAGATTTGATATCAAAAAACTCAAACCAAAGGAATTCCTTAGAAAAATTTATGATGACAGATCAGGGAACAAAGAATTCCAACAGTTAATTGAATTAAAATTGGAGGGTCTCAGGGCAAAGATTCTCCAAAAAATGTTTGGAAAACGGTTTTTCGAAATGGGAAATGATGGAAATCCCATTTGGAAGGAAATCGAAATCATGCCGGAAAAAGCCTCCGTACTTTTTCATTTCAGAAGAAATGAGGACAACACCCATTATTTCCCCACCCTCAAATACCAAGGTGAAAGATTGGAATGGCAGTACAGGAATGCATTTTTGATCTGCCACGAACCTGCTTGGCTGGTCGTTGATAATAAACTATACAGTTTTGAAAAAGGTGTCGATGGAAAAAAACTTAAGCCTTTTTTGAACAAAAAATTCATTGTCATACCAAGAAAAGTAGAAAAACAGTATTATGAAAAATTCATAACACAATTGGTTTCTTCTTTTGACGTCTATGCCAAAGGCTTTGACATCAAAGTGGAAAGATCAAAACCTAATCCTGTTCTCAGCCTCACTGACTTACCCGGTAATCCTAAAGTAGATCTTTTTGGCAATAACCTTGACATGGAAGAGGAAGAAGATAAGATCGTATTTGACCTTCAGTTCCAATACGGGGAATATGCTTTTAGGGCTGAACATAAAGCCACCAATAATGTGGAATTAGAGCAAATTGGAGATAATTATATTTTTCACAAAGTAATTCGGGATCTTGAGAAGGAAAAATCCTATGGAGATTATTTAAAAGATATTGGGCTACCTGTTAGGTCAGCAAGGTTTTCTTTGGCCAAATCAAAAGCTTTTGGATGGATCAATACTTATAGAGAAAGCTTGGAAAATTTGGGAATCAAAATCCGGCAGAACATAAATTCAAAAGGAAAGAAATACTTTATCGGCAGGTCCCACATTTCTGTAGATGTTAAGGAAAATATTGATTGGTTTGATGTTAATGCTATCATTCAATTTGGCCTTTATAAAATTCCATTCCAAAAAATCCGGAAATTGTTGCTTTTGGGCAAAACTGAATTTGAATTGCCAAATGGAGAAATTGCTGTAATCCCCGATTCCTGGTTTGTAAATTATTCTGAGATTTTTGCCTTTCTGGAAGATCAGGAAAAAGAAAACAAAGAGCATAGGCTGGTTCTTAAAAAACACCATATTGCCTTAGCACAAGAACTTCAGAGCGAAAATCTGGTCCAACTGACCCTAAGCAGGAAACTGGAAAAACTCAGGGATTTTTCACATATTGAGGATTATGAATTGCCTGTTACCTTTAAAGGCACCCTTCGGCCCTACCAAAAAGCTGGATATAATTGGTTGAGATTTTTAAGTGAATTCCGTTTTGGAGGTTGCCTTGCTGATGACATGGGTTTGGGAAAAACAGTCCAGACCCTAGCACTTTTGGCCCATGAAAAAGAGACAAATCCTGATGCCACATCGCTTTTGGTCATGCCAACTTCCCTTATTTATAACTGGGAACTGGAAGCAAAAAAATTCACCCCAAAACTTAAGATCCTGACATATACAGGTACACAAAGGGTTAAAGACAACTCCCAATTTGCCAAATATGATCTTGTTTTGAGTTCTTATGGTATTACAAGAATGGATGTGGATATCCTGAAGGATTTCTACTTCAATTACATCATATTGGATGAATCCCAGGCCATCAAAAACCCGGGAAGCATCATCGCAAAAGCAGTAAATGAGCTCAATTGCCGTCATCGCTTGATTTTGACAGGAACTCCTGTGGAGAATGGCACGATGGATTTATGGTCTCAGATGAATTTTATTAACAGGGGACTACTGGGTAATCAGAATATGTTCAAGAAACAATTTCTGCAACCCATAGAAAAAAAGAATGATATGGACAAAGCCATCAAGCTGAATGCCATGATCAAACCTTTCATACTGCGAAGATTGAAAACCCAAGTCGCTACTGACCTTCCCGAAAAAGTAGTCAATGTCAAATACTCCACTATGACCACTGACCAAGAAAAGGCTTATGAAACGGTTAAAAGTTATTACAGGGAAAAAATAGTCACGGAGTTTGGGGTCCCCGGGATGAAAAATCAGCAGTTTATGCTGTTAAGAGGTTTGACCCAATTGCGTCAAATTGCAAATCACCCCAAACTGAAGGATAAGGAATACGAAGGGGATTCCGGTAAACTGGAGGATGTTATCCACATGTTACATGCTACTGCAAGTGAAGGACACAAGGTACTGGTCTTCAGTCAATTCGTTAGTCATTTGGCGATTGTCAAGGAATATCTTGATCAGGAAAACATGCAATATGCTTACCTGGACGGAACCACCAAAGACAGACAGAAGCAAGTCACTACTTTCCAGGAAAATGAGGAGGTAAAGATTTTCCTAATTTCACTTAAGGCGGGAGGTGTTGGACTCAACTTGACCAAGGCAGAATATGTCTTTTTGCTGGATCCTTGGTGGAATCCTGCCGTAGAGGCCCAAGCGATTGACAGGGCACACCGTATCGGTCAGGAAAATAAAGTCATCATCTACAAATTCATCACCAAAGATACAGTTGAAGAGAAAATCATGGCACTTCAGCAAAGGAAAATGGCCTTGGCAGGAGAACTTATCAGCACGGAAGAAAGCTTTATGAAGACTTTGGACAAAGAAGACATTGAAGCATTGTTAACCTAATATTTTTAAAATGAAAAAAGCAATTTTAATGATCCGTTGCAAGGATCAAAAAGGTATTGTGGCAGCGGTATCAGAGTTTTTGTTTTCCTATCATGGCAATATCCTGGAAATAGATCAGCATGTAGATGAGGAAATCGGGATGTTTTTTATGAGGGCTGCCTGGGAATTGGACAGTTTTGCGCTCAAAAAAGAGGAAATAGAACCCATATTTGAGGCCAAGGTGGCCAAGATGTTTGAAATGGAATTTGAACTCTACTTCAATTACAGAAAGCCAAGGATGGCAATTATGGTTTCCAAATTGTCCCATTGCCTGATTGATATTTTGAGCAAGTTCTATTCAGAGCAGTTTGAAGTCGAAATCCCACTAATCATCTCCAATCATCCTGACCACAAAAAAGTCGTTGAGGCATTTGGTATTCCATTTATCTATCTACCAATTGACAAAGCCAATAAAGCAATGGTGGAGGAAAGGCAATTGGAGCTGCTCAATGAGTACAGGGTAGATTTTGTAGTATTGGCAAGGTACATGCAAATCCTCAGTGGGGAATTTATCCGAAACTATCCCAATAAAATCATCAATATCCATCATTCTTTTCTCCCGGCATTTGTTGGTGCAAAACCCTACCACGCTGCATACGAACGTGGTGTCAAAATCATTGGTGCTACTGCCCATTATGTTACTGAGGAATTGGATGCAGGGCCCATTATTGAACAGGATGTTGCACGGGTCCGGCACCATAACTTACCCTCAGATCTGGTCCAAATAGGACAGGATGTGGAGAAAGTGGTTTTATCAAAAGCCATCAAATATCACTTGGAAAGAAAAGTTTTGGCTTATGGAAACAAGACAGTGATATTTTATTGATTTGCATGAACGTATGGATGAAGGCCGTCACCTTTAGAAGGTATTGATTTAATTTAAAGAAAAACATTATGCTAAAAGAAGTCAGAGAACTCGCCAAAATGATTGATCACAGCCTGTTACATCCTACCATGACAGACAAAGAATTGAAAGAGGGTTGTGAGTTGGCCAAACATTATGATGCCGCCTCAGTCTGTATCAAACCTTATGCAGTCAAAGATGCCGTCAAGTGGCTTGAAGGTTCGGATGTCATGGTCTGTACCGTAATTGGGTTTCCCCATGGCAACAGCGGTACGGATGTCAAAGTTTATGAAACCGAAAAGGCCTGTCAGGATGGAGCGGCAGAAATTGATATGGTGGTCAATATAGGGAAAGTTTTACAGGAGGATTGGGAATATGTGGGAAAGGAAATTGAAGCTATAGTAGCTGTAACCAAAAAACATAAAGCGGCACTAAAGGTGATTTTTGAGAATGATTACCTGCCGGAAGACAAATACAAAATCAAACTCTGTGAAATCTGCAGTGCGGCCAAAGTGGAATTTGTCAAGACCTCCACAGGCTATGGTTTTATCAAAGGAAGTGATGGCAAATACAGTTATGAAGGGGCCACAGAACATGATCTAAAACTGATGCGGAAACACAGCGCTCCTGAAGTGCAGATCAAAGCTGCCGGTGGAGTAAGGACTTTGGAGGAATTGCTTAAAGTAAAATCCTGGGGAGTGACAAGAATCGGGGCAACGGCCACAGCCCCGATTTTGGAAGACGCTAAAAAGAAATATGGCGGTGAATCAGGAGACAAACCCGATTTCAAAGAAGATGTAGGCTATTGATCAATTTTTTATGGCTTCCAATGATTCAAATGATCGATTAGGAAAACTGGCCCAAAAGCTAAAAAACCAAAAACTTGACCAATCCATCATGATCGGATTTGATGGGTATGTGGACAGCTTGTATGGCGTCATCCACAAAAAATCCGGTACAGAAAAGCAATTTTTCAAAGATATATCAAGGTTTGCTGACCATATCAAAGCCCTTTCCGGTAAAAGCGGCCAAGTGGAGTTATTACTCAAAGAAATCAAAATCGGTGGTAATGCACCTATCATGTCCCAAGCAATGGGTGCACTCGGTTTTCAGATCCATTGTTTGGGTACTTTGGGATTTCCAAAAATTCATCCTGTTTTCGAAGATTTGCATCCAAATATTCAGGTTCACAGTTTGGAGAATTCTGGACAATCAGATGCATTTGAGTTTCAAGATGGCAAATTGATATTTTCAGATTGTGGGTCATTTGATGACCTGAACTGGGAAAAAGTAAAATCAAGAATTGGCATTGATAAGCTAAAGGAAATTTATCTTGACAGTCAGTTGGTTGCCGCGGTAGATTGGGTGAATCTTCCCCATGCCTCCAATATCTGGCAAGGGCTCTTGGAAGAAATTGTAAAGCCAAATGGATCTATCGGAAAGAAATTCTTTTTCGATCTGTGCGATCCCTCCAGAAAGTCCAATGAAGAGATCAGAGAAGCCCTTCAGATCATTTCCCGATATAGTGAATTTGGGGAAGTGACATTTGGTCTAAATGAAAACGAAACGAATCTCGTCTTTGAAGCTTTGGAAAATACCCGAAAAGGAGAATCTTCTGCTGAAGAAAAAGCCAAAGCCATATTTGACAACATGACAATAGCTTGTTTGGTAATTCATCCCGTCAATAGGAGCTTTGCCATTACCCAAAAAGATTTGGTCCAAGTGGAGGGGAAATTGGTCGAAGAACCCAAGATCCTCACCGGAGGAGGAGACAATTTCAATGCAGGTTATGCCTTGGGCTGGCTTTTGGATTTGAAATTGGAGGAGAGGCTTTTGCTAGGCATGGGCTGTTCAGGTGCATATATCCAAACTGGTAAGAGTCCCGATTTAGGGGAATTGGGAAAATTTCTGGAATCGTGGATGGAACGCGGATGACGCTGATTGGGCTGATGGTCGCAGATTTTTTTATGGATTTTTGGAACAGGATCACTTGTGTGTTATTTTCGATGGAACGCTTATTCTAGCAGAACAAAATCAGTGTAGATCTGCTAAATCAGCGTCATCAGCGTTCTAAAAAAAACCCTATGACCCAAGGCAACTACAAACATTCTGACCTAACTGAAAAAATAATCAAAGCTTTTTACAAGGTTTACAATACCCTTGGATTTGGGCTTCTTGAGAAGGTTTATGAGAACGCCATGTTTATTGAACTGAGAAATATGGGTCTGTTTGTAGAAAAGCAAAGAAGGGTGACGGTTTTTTATGAAGGTAATGTAGTAGGTGATTATTGTGCTGATCTGACCGTCGAGGAAAAAGTTTTTGTTGAATTAAAAGCTGCTGAAGCGCTCTGTGAAGATCATGAATTTCAATTGATCAACTATCTTAAGGCGACTGAGATCGAAGTAGGTTTGCTACTTAATTTCGGGAAGAAGCCTGAGTTTAGACGTAAAATATTTACCAATGAACGATAGAACGCAGATGACGCTGATTTAGCAGATTAACACTGATTTTTATCAGTGATTATCAGCCCAATCTGCGTCATCTGCGTTCCAAAAACCATCAAACTAAATATATCCCAAATGCTTAACCTAGGATTTGTAAGTGCCATCCTTGCCGAAAACTCTTTTGAAAAAGTCATTGACTTTGCTGTTGCCAACCAATTTGAATGCGTGGAAATCATGTGCTGGCCAAAAGGCAAAGCGGAAAGAAGATATGCAGGCATTACGCACATTGATGTGGATAACTTGGATGAGAGAAAGATTGCCTATATCCGGGAATATATCGAAAATAGAGGCATCTATATTTCAGGACTTGGTTATTACCCCAATCCCTTGGATGGTGATCAAGAAAAAAGCGACTACTATTTTGCCCACATCAAAAAAGTCATCCAAGCTGCAAGCAAGTTGGCGCTTGGAGTTGTTAACACTTTTATAGGTGCTGAACATACCAAAAGCATTTCCGAAAACCTGAAAACCTTTGCCAAAAAATGGCCATCCATCATCAAGTTTGCCGAAGATCATAACATCAAAATCGCCATAGAAAACTGCCCGATGTACTTTACTGCCGATGAATGGCCAAGCGGAAAAAACCTGGCCCATACACCAGCAATTTGGGATGAGATGTTTTCCATTATTCCTTCGGATAACTTTGGCCTGAATTACGATCCCTCTCATTTGGTTTGGCAGCAAATGGATGAGATCCAACCCATTTACGACTATAAGGACAAGCTTTTCCACATTCATCTTAAAGATGCCAAGGTGTATCGAAATAAACTCAACCACGTTGGAACCATGGCGCATCCTTTGGAATATCATTCCCCAAAATTACCCGGATTGGGAGATGTCAATTGGAGGGATTTCTTTTCAGCTTTGACATCTGTTGGCTATAGAGGCCCTGTCTGTATTGAAGTAGAAGATAAAGCTTATGAAAAAACCGAAGCCGATAAATTCAAGGCTATACTGACCAGCAGGAATTATCTGAGGCAGTTTTTGGGGTAAGGCTATCGACTCAGGGATGTGAGACTTTAACATAGGTTTCAAACTTCAATGATGTGAGTGGGGACACTCACATTGGCATGAGAGATACTACTATGGGATTTTGACCGGCAAGAATTTTAGGTTGTTAATAACTAATTGCAATTGTTCCATTGTGGCTAATTTTTTCCAAGGATAATTAATTGTTATTTAGTGTATTATATATTTTATCATTATTTTTAAAACTATTCTTTCATTATTAAAAAAAATGTTGTGACAGATATCAATTCCAAAGTTTCAACTTCCGGTTCCGGATTTCCTCAAAAATACAGTATCCTCAGATCCCAGTTTCAAAACTGTTACCGGGAATTAAGCATTCTAGCCTCCAATAAGTTGAGATTTGAGCATCAGGCATATACCCTCGATACATCCGCCTTGGTCCATGAAGTATTTTTGAAAATGGACCGACAAAAGAATCAATTTGAAAACAAAGGCCAGTTTATGGCAATTGCTGCAATTGTGATGAGAAGGTATCTTGTAGATTATGCCAGACAGAAACATCGTATAAAACGTGGTGGCGATTATATTCAGCTTACGCAGAGTGCCTTAGGCAACGTGTTTTTAACAACTCCAGAACAAGTGCTCGAATTGGATGAATCTTTAAAAAGATTGAAGCAAATCAATCCCCGTCAAAGTCGGGTGGTGGAATATCATTTTTTCGGAGGGTATAAACATGAAGAAATTGCTGAAATGCTTGAGGTTTCCATTGACACGGTCAGAAGAGATTGGAGATTGGCAAAAGCATGGCTAAGTATGGAGATGAAAAGTGGAATCTAAATGAAAAATCTTTCTTCAAGTTGGGCTTTAGTTGAAACCTATTTTCACCAATTGGTGGAATTGGAAGGAGAAAGGAAAAAGAAGACATTAGAAAAAATCAAATCAGAAAATCCGGACATTCATCCCCTTTTAGTCCAATTACTTTCCGCAGATCAAAATACCCACCCAATTTTCACCAATTCAGCCGAAATTTTATTTGACCAATTCAGCTCAGATGAAGACCTGATCGGGGAAAAGGTCGGCCCCTTTGAGTTGAGTAGTTTGATCGGACAAGGTGCCATGGGTTCTGTTTTTTTAGGTAATCGGGCGGATGGCCAATTTGACCAAAAAGTGGCCATAAAAATAATGAGAGCATTTGTATTGGATAATACAAATCAGGCCTTGTTTCAAAAGGAAAGACAAATTCTGGCAAACTTAAGCCATCCCAATATCGCAAAGTTATACGATGGAGGATTTACGGTTGACGGACGTCCATTTTTTACTATGGAATATATATCAGGAGAGGATATTGTTACCTATTCCAAGGCCAGGAAGCTTAATACCAATGAAAAACTGGAACTGTTTTTACAGGTAGCAGAAGCTATCCGATACGCACATGGTTCATTTGTAGCACACTTGGATCTGAAACCAAAAAATATCATCATCGATCAGGAAAACAGGGTCAAACTTCTGGATTTCGGGGTTTCAAAAATATTACGGGAAACCGAATTCCCAGAAGAATCTAACAGATATACCCTGGCTTATGCTGCGCCAGAACAGATCGACAAAGGTATTCCAAACAGCAGCGCAGACATCTATTCTCTTGGAATAATCTTATATGAATTACTTGAGGAAAGACATCCCTTTGAAGCTTATTTTGACAGCCCAAGTAACTTGAAAAAAGCAGTCTTGGAAGCTGATTATAAAAAATTGGAATTAAAGGAAAATCAATTGTTTCAGGAGGATTTATCCCAAATCTGTTGGAAGGCGATGCAACTTCACCCAGGTAATCGATATTCTTCGGTGGATTCCATGATCAATGACATTCGAGCATTTTTAAATGGTTATCCGATTTCGCTCAAAGAAAGAGATTTGACCTATTTGGGTAAAAAGTACTTTAAACGTCAACAAAAAATCTTGACTGCCATTGGTGCCTCGCTTGTGATTCTGATAGGAATGGGAATTTTTTACACTTTCCAGTTAAAGGAACAAAGAAATATAGCCATTAAAGAGGCCAAAAAAGCTGAAGAGATTTCCCAATTATTAACGGATATATTTATGGCTGCTGACCCAAATATTAGCAGCGGAGATACTATTACAGCGTTGGAATTACTCAATAAAGGTGTTGAATCTCTTGAAAAAAATCTGGGAAATGATCCCGAACTCCTTGCTTCTATGTTGATAAAAATCAGTCCGATTTATCTCAGTTTGGGGCAGTATGAAAAAGGTAAAATTCTGGCAGAGCTAGCCTACCTAATCAATTCGGAATTATTCACCCATCCACATCCAGCCCTTGCCGAAAGTGAAATTTTAAAAGGAGATGTCTATTTTTATTACGGTAAATTGGATTCAGCGGAATATTATTCCAAAAAAGGACTTAACCAATTTTTGGACGCAAAAAACAAAGATGAAATGAAACTGGCCAATGCAATGGATGGACTTGGGAACATCATGTATGAGTTGGGCAGGTATGGAGAGGCAGATTCTATAGGCCGGATCATCTATGCAATACATCAAAAGCATCTCAAAGCACCCCACATCTCATTGGCCAATGACCTTCACCTGTTAGGCTCCAACAAAAGGAAAATGGGAGATTATAATGAAGCGGAAAAATACCTCTTGGCTTCACTGGAGATGAAAAAAGAGCTATTTGTTGAGCCGCATCTTGAGCTGGCATTATCTTATAACCATATTGGCAGTCTGTATCAAAACAAAGGTGATGATGAAGCGTCAATCCCTTATATCAAAAAATCACTGGAACAAAGAGAAGCTATTTTGGGAAGAAATCATGTAGAAACAATGGCCAGTATGTCCAATCTGGCAAGAGCTTATACCCATTTGGGGAAATTTGAGGAGGCTTTACCTTTGTATATAGCTTCATTTTCGATGATCTCAGACTTGTTTGGAGATGAACATTATTACTATGCCGCTGTTGCAAATAGTTTAGGTATGACTTATTTTAATTTGGGAAATCTACCAGAAGCAAAATTCTATCTTTCCCAATCTGTCGAAGTCAACAAAAAGCTTTTTCCTGAAATCGACAAAAGAAATGCCATCAGTTTGATGAATCTTGCCAAGGTTCTTGCAAGTGAAGAAAACCATTTGGAGGCAATAGATTCTTACGAAAAAGCCTATAAGATCCTTAATTCAGCAGAGAAAAAAGACGATAGATTAATATCCCAATGCCAACAAGCAATCGGAGAATGCTCATTGGCCCTAGGGAATTATTCTACCGCCATAGAATACCTTGAAATGGCATTATTGAATAATCAATCCTCTGAAGATGTTTCGCAGGAAACCATTTCCAAAATCAATAGTTCTTTGGAAAAAGCATACCTGGCAACCAATAATTAAGTGTTTAAGAACTCGGTTTGATTAACATTTAATTTAGAATTCTTTGTCATGTTTGGGAATGGTCTAAAAACCTGCCTTGTTTTTTTTGTTTTTATACCATGAATATGTGCATTTACAGCTCTTAAGCCTGGCAGGTTTCTCCCATCAACATTTAAATTGACAAAGTAGGGTCAATTTTTTCTCTATATTTTTTAACATGAAGTTGTCTTGAAAGTAATAGATGTAAAATTGGAGTTAGTTTCATAGCAGGCTTTGGTGGGTCTGTCCCAATTTCTCTCGGCAAGAAATTTCCAACTGAACCCATCAAGAACTTCTACGGTCAATTTGATATCAAATGAGCCTGCCGGAACAGTTCTTGTCACTTTATTTTGCAAATTAATATTCCCGCTATGAATGGTTCTATTGTAAGTAATACCATCTGTCAATTGCTTATAGGTAATAGTAAACTTTATGATGGGCCCAATGAGAGCGGCATTTCTGTTGATAACTGAAATTTCTCTGGCCGGATGTTGATTTTGGTTACAGGATTCTATTTGATATTCAGTCGTATAACCCAATTTAGCAAAACTGTTGTCTTTCAAAAACCTCACTGTATAAGCGATAGGAACCCCGGGATTACTTTTGCTGAAAACAGCATTTTCCCCTTTTATAATTGATTCAAGGTCACCGAATTTGGTAGCGGAAACAATTTCACTGGCCACTTCTGCATTTCCACCAATGGCCAAGCTTGTTATGTTTGATGTGTTGAGAATACTCTTATACTTACTTTCCAAGGTACCTGAAGCATTTTTCAACCCAGTAGCATAATTGAATGCTCCTTCAATTTCCAAATCAGATGCCATGGTAGTGGTAACCATCCTAAACATAATGATTCTTCCGTAGGCAACAGAATGTACATAGGCTGGCGGAGCTTGGGGGCCAAATGCGGATTCCACTTGGGATAGCGAGACTTTGTTTCCGAAAAAATCCGCAGGCTTGCTTGGCACATCCAATGAAACGGTATAAAAGACCTGCTTGAATACCATCATTGCTACTTTTTGGGTTCTGGTACTTTCGTATTTCAATTGGGATTCTACATTCCCGGCAGCCCAACTGACGTTCAATCCTACATCCAAACTCAACTGTTCGTAGGAATACGAGGTTGAAATTGAAGTAGAGGAATTGGCGGCATTGACATATCCTTCTTGGGCGGCATTTTGATGCCACCAGTTTAAGGCCTCATCTAACTGGGTCTGAACATTGGAATTGTCAGGTTTTTCCACTTTGATTGTTCCTTTCTCTCCCATTCCCGGAAGATCCAATCTCATAGAAACCGGGGCACGATCCAAATTTACAGGAGTAGGCAGACCTCCCATCATACTTCTATCTCCAATGACCAAGGATCCTGGATAGACAATCCCGTTGGTAGGTCGAAGCACTGCTATTTCTTCAAAATTATTCTTCAGGTTGTATCTCTCCGTGGTACATACAATAGTCCCTCCACTTACTCCTGTAGCGTTAGTGCTTTCTCCCACTTTTGTTCTTAAGCTTGATGAATTACCGGTGTTTTGGACATTCAGTAACTCATTTGGATTGTAACTTAAGGTTGAAATCAGGTCATTGATCTCAGGGGCGTCCGGAGAAATTGTTGATGGATCCTCTGTTTCCTGACAGGAAAATGCAAGGGCGCCCATTAGCGCAAAAATGAATTTAAATTTGAATTTGAATAAATTTTTCATGGCGTATAGATTAATGGTTATAATCGTTACGCGTCATTTATTCCCAAAAGTGGTAATGAAGTTGAAAAAAAATTCCTCAAAATATTTTCTCAAAGGTCCATACTCAATTTAAAACAATTCCATTGATTTTAGCTTATTGAATAATAATGAGCCAAAAAAATGGGAAAGAATATTCAATCTCCCAATCAATCTTCTGTTTTTGATCATAAAACCTTTAGGAAATTTTTTGAGGTTCATTTCAATTCCGTCTATAAAAGAATTTTTTTTCTTTTGAATGATCAGGAAGAAGCGGAGGAACTTACTCAGGATATTTTTATCAAAATATGGAACCGAAGGAATGAGTTATTCCAAGTCGAAAACTGGAATGCCTATCTACTCAAAGCAGCGACATTTAAAGCAATAGATTATCGCAGAAAAAAGAAGGAAAACTTTGTTTACAAGGATCAGTTGGATTTTCCCGAAGTAGTACAAGAAGAAATAGATCAGTCAAGTGAGGCGGAACGATTGGACTTATTACATGAGCAGATCGATTTACTTCCCGATCGTTGCCAAACGATATTCAAGCTCAGTCGGTATGAGCAAATGAGCTATGCCGAGATAGCCAAAACTCTGGATATCAGCCCAAAAACGGTAGAAAACCAAATCGGT
Organism: Aquiflexum sp.; assembly: GCF_041749095.1. GTDB lineage: Bacteria > Bacteroidota > Bacteroidia > Cytophagales > Cyclobacteriaceae > Aquiflexum. The sequence goes on from NZ_JBGTCA010000229.1 coordinate 14,513, forward strand.
AAAGCCCTCAAAATTTT
>NZ_JBGTCA010000230.1:0-5757 GCF_041749095.1 Aquiflexum sp.
CGGAGATATGGCGTTTTTCTATGACAGAAATGCTTTTTGGCACAACTACCAGGTGAATAACCTCAGGATTATTCTACTCAACAACCATGCGGGTGGGATCTTCAGATTGATCGACGGGCCTGCCAGACTACCTGAACTTGAAGAATACTTTGAAACCCATCAGCGATTAAGTGCGGGTTACCTTGCCAAGGATTTCGGATTTGAATATCACCTTGCCACAGACCAATTGAGTCTTGAAGCCGGCCTGAAAAACTTCTACGAAAAATCCCCAATACCCAAAATCCTGGAAATCCAGTCTGAAAGTGCCAAAAATGCAGAAATACTGAAAAACCTGAAAGCGGAAATTAAGAAGGTTTTTGAAGGGGAAAGTTAAAAATCTTGATACGCCTGAGCTCCGAATTGTTTTAAAATTGTGGGGCGTAAAAATCAATTGTCAAAAGCAGGTTTTTCTCGAAATTATTTGCCACTAGATTTATTCCCCTTCAATCGTTTTATTTGCTTATCAAAATCTGATTCATAGTTTTTATCTTGAAGGGTCCGGTATTTTTCAAACTCACCCTCCGCTTTTATTTTGGCTTCAATAGCACTTATCTTTCCTTTATCTTTCAATATTGGATAACTGGAAAGTCTTAAGAAATTCTCTAGAAATGCTTTCCATTCTTTCATTCGCATTACAATTCCCCTGATGGCGTTGTTTTCAGCCAAGTCCAGATAAGCTGAGACGATTCTATTAAGTTCTCCGATGTGTTGTTCGTTGAGATAATTTTTGTCTATACTCACATCCGACTTAAGGATTTTACCATCAGGCGCATGTTTCCAAGTCTTTAAGCCCATATACAGTTTGGCAGCATCTGCTTCTGTGTATATAATTTCTGCTGCAGTTTTACCTGTAATTGCCCAATGTAAAGCATTCTGAACGGATGCAAAAAAATCCTTAGTTTCAGGAGCTTCTTTTTCATAATCTGCCGCTAGCGCATAGATATCGGTTATTTTTTGATAAAATCTTCTTTCACTCGAACGTATCTCACGTATTCGTTCAAGTAATTCATCAAAATAGTCCTTTCCAAAAACCTGCTTCCCTTGTTTCAGTCGCTCATCATCCAACACGAAGCCTTTGATAATATATTCCTTAAGCGTTTTGGTAGCCCAAATTCGGAATTGTGTAGCCTGCAATGAATTGACCCGATAACCCACCGAAATAATCATATCAAGGTTATAAAAATCCAAGCTTCGCTCAACATCACGGTTACCCTCCTGCTGAACTGCTCGAATTTTTCGAGTAGTTGAATCAGGAGAAAGTTCAATGCTTTTATAAATTTCCTTGATATGGTAGGTAATCGTATGTGCTTCTACTCCAAACAAATGCCCCATTGCCTTCTGGGTAAGCCAAAGGGTTTCCTCCTGCAAGAGTACTTCGACCCTTACTTCTCCTTTTTCAGTTTTATAGAGTAAAAATTTATCCATGGCCTTGGGTACACAATTTATTCACCTCATAGTTTATTCCGATAAAAATATTCAATTTACCTGCATTTTTTAAGCTTGGCCTATCTTTATTTATAGATCAAGCACAGAAGAATTTTTTTAGCAAATGCAATTTTTCAACAAAAAATTCAATCCTCCTCATGGTCAAATATTGGTGAATAATCGAATAAAAAAATGAATGACATGAAATGGATTCCTCATTTAATTCACTAGTCTTTCTAATCTAATTGCTTCTGCACTATTTTTTCTGGAAAACCCTAACATAATCAATCAAAAACTTTTGACTTGTGATATTGGGATCCAATCCTTGGGCACCACCCCATCCTCCGCCCATGGCGAGGTTAAGGATGATATTTTGAGGAATATTAAAGGGCCATTCCTTTTCATTGGCGGTTTTATCATACAGATAATAAGGCACATCATCTACCAGTATGTTGATTTCGGTAGGTGTCCATTCCACTGCATAAGTATGCCATTTAGCAGCTATTTTACTCACATCTTTGGTATTGGAAATCTGATTCCCGATTTTAAAATAATAGGCAGGGGTATGAACTGTGGCATGGGCAATTCCATCTCCGGTTTCATCATCCACCTCATAGCCCACACTTTCAAGAATATCAATTTCCCCACTGTATGGCCAGTCTTTTTCATCTATATATGAATTGCCCAAAGTCCAACCTGCCGCCCAATTCCCTCTTTCTCTGGGTACCCAAGCCCTGAATTCAATTTTGCCATAAAGAAAAGCAACATTACCACGGGTGGTCAATCTTGCTGAAGTCCATTTGTTACCCAAATCCCCCTTTCTTGCCTCAATGACCAAAACACCATCTTCTATTCTGGCATTTTCAGGCCTGTTATCAGTATAGTACTGCAACTCATTATTCCCCCAACCCCAATTGCCAAAATCATAGGTCCATTTAGTTTGATCTATTTCTGTTCCATCAAACTCATCTGACCAAACCAACTCCCAGGCATCGCCAACATAATCCTGTGTCACTATCTCCTGAGACGCTTTGTGAGGCTTTATCAAGCTGAAAACCACATTGTCAATATCTACCGTACCTCTTGAAACATGTACCTTCATTTTGTGAAGGCCTTTATTAAAAGGACTTCCTTCTACAGAGAAGGATTGGATTTCAGAAGAAGGGTTTTTGGTCATTTTTCCGGTGACATCATAAGTCCTCCCATCAGGATTGTCATAGTAATCTTCTACCCAAACCTCCGAAGTATCAGAACCAAGAGGTAAGCCCATTACTTCTACGCGATACCTTCCTGCTTCTTCAAAATGCGCATCAATCGCCAGCCAGTCACCCTCAGATAAGGTAACAGATTCTCCTCCATTCGCCTGATTTAACTGAGCTTTATTCGACAGGTCATGAAAGCTTTCAGCCTCAACTACCAAAATATATGGATTTTCTTTTTCATCCTTTTGGATAGCATCCTCTCCTGTTTCTTTAGATGATGAGCAGCCAAAATATAGCCCGGAAAGCAAAAATATAATGGCAAAATTAGTGTGCTTGATGAAGGTATTTTGAAATTTGTTCATGGTTAGTTTAGGTTTTAGAAGGCTGATATAAAAGCTTATTGTTAAGCCACCATTTGGCATATGGGAATTATTCCATTTCTGAATTGATATTTAAAAAAGCCAACCTCTTCAGGTTGGCTATTAAATTGATTCAACTTTTAATTTTTCTGAAATACCCTGATGTAATCCACTACCATCTGTTGTGGAAAATTGGTACCGGAATCCGGACTTCCGGGCCAATTACCTCCTACTGCAACATTAAACAGGAAAAAATGAGGTTTTCTGAATTCATCCAATCCTTGAGGGGTTATATCGATTTGGTGATATTGCACATTGTCCAAAAGCCAAACGATTTTAGTTTCATCCCAAATGACTGAAAACACATGGAATTTATCGTTGAAGATACCTTGTGAAAGTGTAACTGAACCTCCAAAATTAGCATATTGTCCATTATTGTCCCAATGGACTGTACCATGGACAGTATTATCACGTCCATTGACACTGCCGCCCACCATTTCCATGATATCGATTTCACCACATTTAGGCCACCCTACTTCTGTAATATTGTCTCCCAACATCCAAATCGCAGGCCAAAGCCCTTGGCCTTTGGGAAGTACAGCCCTGATGTCAAATCTCCCAAAAGTGAAGGATTTTTGACCTTGTGTCTTTATCCTTGAGGAGGTATAATTTTTACCTCCTACACTTTCCTGAACAGCTTTTATGATGAGGTATCCATCTTTCAATTCAGTATTTTCTCTTCTGTAAAACTGAAGCTCATTATTGCCCCATCCGCAAAGATTGGGACATCCATCTCCCAATTCATGGATCCAATCATTGGAAAGGTTGGTTCCATTAAATTCATCTTGCCAAACCAGTTGGTAACCCTCATATGATAATGGACTCTCATATCCAACATTGGGAATTCCTATTCCAAGATCCTCATTCGAAATGGTAACCGATTCAGTGGATGATATAAAATCAGATTCTGTGGAATGCGCCTGAACGGTGATGGTATAGGTTCCGGGCTCTTGATAGTTGAAGGTAGCCGAATTACCTGTTGCCCGCTCTGCGATGGTGTTTGATAAACCAAAATTTACCCGGTAGAAGTTGGCATTTACCGCTAGAAAAGATGCTTTTACGGTTCCATTTTGCTCCTTTATTATTGAAACCTGAAGGTTGGAAGGAAGTAATACCTGATCTTGTTTTTCTTCTTCTCCGCATGATGACACCATCATCAAAGCGCAAATCAGATAAGAAAACATTTTAAATTTCATCATAATAATCATCATTTAGTCACCATCAGGAATCAACACAAATGTCCAGAAAACACTTCCATTATTGGTGATATCAATAGAAATAGTCAATTCTTCATTTCCCCCATCATTCGTATATTCTATAACTTCATAAGTTACTGATCTATTTTCAGCAGGTGGGCCCGCGCTGTATTCCCCACCATTATATGCTTTAGGGAGTGCAATAAATGCTCCCGTTCCGGTTACGGTGATTTTTGGATTTTCTGTAGATGTACCTTCGATAAAACTGAAAGTATGTACTCCCGGACCCCATGCCTCTCCGGAAGTCCCTACAAGGTTGGATGCCGGCTGACATTGTTCTACCGCCAATCCCATATAGAATTCTCCGAAAATGTCACCCTGTGCATCATACTCGAATTCACCATCCTCTCTAAAGATGAACAAGTCATTAAACAGACAAGGACGCTCACCTGAAATGTTATTTCCATTCGGATAGAACTGATCACTGCCCCGGGTTGGTCCAACTCCAAAAGCGCCTGCTGCGGGTTTGAGTTTCCAAGCTTTTTCACCACTACCAATCAAATCCTGAAGATTAAAAGCGATATCGCCTCCTGTATCGGGATCTGGATCCGGGTCAGGGTCTCCACCTCCATCGAATCCTTCTGGAATCAACCTGACATACCATGCCAAACCATCATTTGCCTGATCAATAAAACGGATAAACATTTCATTTTCTTCAAGACGTATAATCTGAAATGAATTTGTCCCGGCAAAATATCCAAGGAATCCCGGAGAAGTCAGATTCAAAACAGGAAACTCCCCCTCATCTTCTACAATGTTCCAAGTCAAGCCTCCAGGAGAAACAAAAGGTGCTGAAAGGTCCCCAACACCAGGGTCAAATGCTCCCGGGAAATTAGGCCCTTGAGCTCCATTAAGGTAAACAAACCCATTTGTCTGCCATTCAAATTTAAAATCATTTAAGTGAAAGGTGTACCTGTCAGTGTACATGCCACTTCCGGTTTTTTCATTTGCCTGTGCCTGATACCACTCAGGAAAATATCCTCCTGCCTGAATAGGATTTGGTCCGACTCCAAAATGGCCCAGTCTGGCAGAATCAACTACCCAGGTTTTTCCTTCCAGAGCATCAATCCCTCCTGTCAATAAGTTAAAGATAGGTCTGTCCAACAAGGTTGGGTCTGTCCGTTCTATAACAACCTCCAAAGTCGTACTTGCACTTCCCCCTCTATCAAATATCGTAAGGGTGACATTGAAAGTTCCTGCAGAGGGATAAATCCCAGTAACATTTTTGCCTGTTGCAGTAGCACCGTTACCAAAATCCCATTTCATCAGGAAGAACTCCTGATCTGCGGTGAAATTGATGATATTGTCATTTTCCGGACTTGATTGGAAAGTAAACCTCGCCGCTTGGTCAGGAGGAGTGGTAGCATCTAAACTGTACTCCTCAATACATGCTACCAACAGAATCACAGGCAGCAG
>NZ_JBGTCA010000231.1:0-2502 GCF_041749095.1 Aquiflexum sp.
ATCAGCGGTGGCCTACCGGAATTCCACCTTCCTGTGGTTCCTTTAAACTGGGAAACCTTTATGATCATTCTTCCTTATTCTGCTATCATGGCAGGGGTTGGGTTGATTGAAAGTCTATTGACATTGACCCTGATAGATGAAATAACCGAAACGAGGGGGCATGGCAACAAGGAGTGTGTAGCCCAAGGAGTTGCCAACCTGACCACAGGCTTTTTTGGCGGAATGGGCGGATGTGCCATGATTGGCCAATCTTTGATCAATGTAAATGCAGGCGGTAGGAGCAGGATTTCTGGAATTGTAGCTTCTGTAGGACTCTTCGTCTTTATTTTGTTTCTTTCCACCTATATTGAAATGGTACCCATGGCAGCTTTGGTAGGTCTGATGTTTATGGTAGCTATTGGGACATTTGAGTGGGCTTCCTTGAAAGTGTTCAGAAAAGTCCCTTTCCACGATGTATTGGTGATGGTGACTGTGACCTTGGTGACTGTGTTTTTGCACAACCTAGCATTGGCTGTTTTGATTGGCGTCATTATTTCGGCATTGGTATTTGCATGGCAAAATGCCAAAATGATCCGGGCGAGAAAATTTGTAGATGAAAAGGGTGTTAAACATTATGAGATTTTCGGGCCTTTGTTTTTTGCCTCGGCCATGACTTTTGGGCAGAAATTTGATCCCATTAATGATCCTGAGGAAATAGTTATCGACTTTGCAGAAAGTAGGATTGTGGACCACTCGGGGATAGACGCCATCCATAAAGTAACCGAGAGGTATCACAAATTAGGAAAAACAGTTTATATCAAACACCTAAATAGCAGCAGTAAAGTCCTCCTGGAAAAAGCCGAAAAAATCATCAACGTGAATTACACGGAGGACGATCCTAGTTTTAAGATTGTGTTGGAAGAAGATAAAGTGGTGGGATGATTTTTGGAAAGACTACATAGAACCAAAAGTTTCTGAGTGGTCTAATCATCATTTTGATTTTTTACATTTATTCCGATATTTTTGGTTGATTTTTTAAATATATTTAGGCGATTTAATCAAAGCCCATGAAAAATATTCTTTTGGCATTTTACATGCTTGTTTTATCCCTGCCAGGATTCAGTCAGGACATCATAGAATGGGATCAGCAATACCAAGTCAAAATGGAGGATTTTCAATCCAAAAGATCCAAAATAGATGGCGAAGTTATCCTTATTCAGACCTCTGCTAAAATGGACTTTGCATTTGCTATGAGCAATTATGAGTTTATGCTGACCAAAAACTTTAACTCAAAAGTTACCAATACTTTTAGCCCAAAATCAGCGGTTTTGATAGCACCTGATTTGGAAACAGCTGCGAAGCTGGTCAAGTTTGCCCAATACCAATTCGACCTCAACGAACTTTATACCAGACAATTCCGAAAATTGCTTTATGAGAATAAGGGTGCGTTTTCTAGTATCACTTATATTAATCCTCTTTTTGAAAACATTCAGAATGAATTGACTGAGCGATATTCAGAGGCCGCCGAAACAACCAATCTGGGTTTAGAGGAGGAAATATTGCTGACACTACATTTGGAGGTTTTAGATGAGATTACAGAACTGAAAGACTTTTGTAAAACCTGTAAACCGCCGAAAGCAAAGAAAAAATAATAGACATTTTATTCATCTCTTACCCTGCACCAGGGTACTGTAGACCGATGCGGAAAAGATCAAATAAATTTAGAAGATCCTATTTTAGCTTATGAAAAAATTTCTTTTGGTAATCAGCTTGCTTGTGGCATTACCATATTCCCTAAAGGCTCAAACAGCCACATTTTTAAACCCATTCCGAATTCCGATCTTAGACCTCGAAAAATACCCTCCTTGTTATTTTTCAATTGAAATTGATGAATTGATGAGTAAGGAAATTAGGGTATATACTTTGGACAGTTTGCTTAATTATGAATCTGTATTATTTAAAGATGCTGATGGCAAGGAAATCAGAAAAATCGAAAAACAGTATTACAACAATAATAGAAACCTTCAATATAATAAAGACAGCGATTTGGTTTTAAACAGGTCTTTGGTGGAAAATTACCATGAAAACGGGTTTTTAAAATCCAGGGAACTATGGGATGGTGAGAATGTAGAAGAAGGGGATTATTTCGATAAATCCGGGAATCCAATAGAAAAACCTATTGAAATTTCCCCTGAACCATTTGATGGTATGAATGGATGGATGAAGTATCTGCAAAAGTCATTGAAATTTCCAAAAGACGCCAGAAAGCAAAGAATTGAAGGAACAGTTTATACAGTATTTGAGCTAACTGAAGAGGGGAAAATCGAAAATCTTGAAATTATGAATCCTGAACAGGTTCACGAATCTCTTGGCAATGAGGCTCTTCGGGTCATCGCGGCCTATCCCTATACCTGGATTCCAGGAAAAGTTGACGGTGAGAATGTCCGGGTAAGGATGCGGTTGCCGATTTCATTTAGGCAGTGATAATTAATGGACTCAATGCGGATCTTCATTTGAATTAAT
>NZ_JBGTCA010000232.1:0-1613 GCF_041749095.1 Aquiflexum sp.
CAGGTATCCATAAATATCATATCACCATTAAATTTCCTTCTCCATATCAATCTGTCAAAAACGAGGGCATTCAGATCAAGATATTGTTAAATACATTCATTAGTTTGCAAGCCAATTACCAATCTTAAAAATCATGATCAGTACAAAGCATTTTCATGCAATGATTTATTTTTTTCTTTTTATCACATATTCCTGTAGTGCAGGAACCATCACTCCTCCCATTCCCCCCGTTCAGAATTCTTATTCTTTGGGTAGGGTAGGTAATGCCGAAGATATCCAAGCTGAAGTAGAAAGTGGTCTTTTACTAATGGGTGGCAGTACCGATGTAGACGCGGCCATGCGTTGGATGATTGAAAGATCTGGGGGAGGTGATTTTGTGATCATCAGGGTGAGTGGCGGGGATGGATACAATGATTACCTGTATAATATGGGCGGATTGAATTCTGTGGAAACCTTGCGGATCAATACTGCTGAGGCCTCCAACGATGAAAAAGTGTATGAGACATTGATGAACGCAGAGGCATTGTTTATAGCAGGTGGTGATCAGTCCCAATACTTGAGATTATGGGAAGGGTCAAAGGTGGAAGAGGCAATACAGTACCTGATTCATGAAAAACAAATCCCTATAGGAGGGACAAGTGCCGGATGTGCCATCATGGGTGAGTTTGTCTATACAGGTGAAAGAGGTTCCATTATCAGTCAGGAAGCCCTCCAAAATCCATTTGATGAAAGATTGACTGTTCGGAGGTCCAGTCTCATCAATCATCCCTTCTTGCAGAACACCATTACTGACCAGCATTTTTCACAAAGAGGCAGAGAAGGCAGATTGGTTGGTTTTATGGCAAGGCTAAAAAGTTTATCTGAAAATTTACCATTGAAAGCAATTGCTGTGGATGAGAAGACCGCAGTAGCAATTGACAAAAATGGCCTAGCCAAGGTTTTTGGGCAGGCCAATGCTTTTTTCCTAATGGAGTCCAATGCAGACAAATTACCGGAAATAGTACAAAAACAAACTCCTTTAACTTGGAACCTTGACCAACAAGCCCTGAAATATAAAACCGTCAATGCCGGTCAAAATCCCACCTTGAACCTCAAAACATGGGATTGGGATTGGGATGGCTTTTGGTATGTGGAGGCGGGGGAACTTAAAAGCAACTGAACACCCCTTAAATGCTCCATTTTTTGATTTATAGGTAAAAAGGAACTTAATTTTTACGAACCACAAAAGAGACAAAAGGAAACAAAAGTCTATAAATTCTGAAGATGTTTGTTTCCAAGTATTTTTTTCTTTTGTGCCCTTTTGTGACTTTTGTGGTTCATTATTTTTTTTTATAACCTTCCTGTAAAAGTTATTTAGGAGGCTTTTCGTCTTCTTTTTTGGTTTCAGCGATATCGATTACATCTGATTTTAGGATCCAGCCTTTGGAAAGTGCGTGCCTTGCAGCATCCATGGTGTCAGTCACCAACATCATCTCCACTCCATGGTTTTTCATTTTCAATTGAATTTCTTCCATGGCAGCATGTCGGGACACTTGGACATCTCTGATGTAAATCATCTTGACCCTACCCGGATAATCCTTGATCACTTGCAGGTAAATTTCAGGGTCATGTTG
>NZ_JBGTCA010000233.1:0-4740 GCF_041749095.1 Aquiflexum sp.
TTCACGTTCTAGTCTGATTGTTCTCGCTTTTTGGATCAAGTGAATTCTCCAAACCAGCCCAGCAAAGAATAAGAGATAAATTCCATAAGCCCACCAAGTGCGGTACCAAGGTGGCAAAACCCTAAAAGTATATGTCATAGGCTCAGTCCAGATTCCATTGGCTCCCTGTGCCTTTAGCTTAAATGTATAGGTACCCTCATGGATATTGCCAAAGGTGGCGTTCGATCGATTGGTGACAGGGCGCCAGTCCTCGTCATACCCTTCCAATAGGTATTGATATTTTACCATTTGGGGACGTGAGGTCTCAATGGCTACAAATTCAAAAGAAACCTGATTGAGATTGTAGGGCAATACCAGATTTTCAGGCAAAGGATAAAATGGCCTGACACCGTCAAATTCAATCTTTCCAAACCGCTGCTTCATACTATCCCTTTCTGCCAATCCTAATTCCCTTCCAAAAAGGCTAACTTCCTCTGTGATATAGGCAGGTATTGTAATACCTTCTTGGGAATTTACCATTTCAAATTTTTGGTTTGATTTTCTGGTATCAACATTATTAACAGATTCCTTTATGGTATGCCAACTAATGTTTTCATCTTTTACTTTTATTGATTGGATGACCACTACAGGTAGCACAACACTTCTGTACAATGCCTCATAATCGAATCTTACCAAAGCTGTTTTATCAGAACCTGTCCCTGCCCAGATAATGCCTTTACTATCCAAGAGCATCGCATCTTGCCCAAAATTAACATCCTTTACAGGATTGCCTGTAGAGGAGTTGAATATTTCCAAATCAGTGAGGGATGTATAGTCTTCGGAAATATTAAAAACAGTTAAACCTAGATTGGTACCTATTGCCATCTTTCCATTAACCATTTGAAGAATTTGGGTAACCGCTTCATCCGGCAATCCTTCAGCTATTCCAAAACTTTTAAAAAAAGTGGGAGAAACACTATTTTGTTTTGCGATTTTGATCTTTGATTCACTCTGAATCTGATATGTATGGTTATCAGGATTTTGATCGGATTCAAAATCTCCATTTTGTGATTCCCCTTGAACCAACTGGTTGTAGGATTTCAAGGTCAAAAAGCTTAAACCTTTGTCAGTTCCGAACCAAAGATTCCCTGAGACATCCTCATAAATTGTATTAACAAAATTATTTGAAAGCCCATGACCAGTTGTAAAATTCTCAAATGATTTACCATCATAACGACTTGCTCCTCCACCGTTAGTACCAAACCAAATTTTTCCAAAACTATCTTGCAAAATTACATTTACATCATTATTTCCCAATCCGTGATCACTTGAATAATTGGTGATAGATTTGCCGTCAAATTTACTTACCCCATTATCTACTGTACCGAACCAAAGATTACCCTCACTATCTTCTGTGATGCACTGGACAAAATTACTTGTCAGCCCTTGTGCGGTAGTAAAGTGAGTAAAGAATTTGCCACTTAAGTTAAACACTCCGTTTACTGTGCCAAACCAAAGGTTTCCTTTTTTATCCTCAATGGTGCAATAAACCTGAAAATCTGAAAACCCATGTGCTTTGGAAAAAGTAGTAAATGATTTGCCGTCAAAACAACTCACTCCCCCACCTTCAGTACTAAACCAAAGGTTTCCGGTTTTATCTTCATTAATGCTATTAACTTTAGAACCTGGCAAACCATGGGCTTTGGAAAAATTAATAAATGCTTTTCCGTTATACCGGCTGACTCCGCCACCATTTGTGCTGAACCAAATGCTACCAGTTTTATCGTCAGTAATACTCAAAACTGTGGAATTTGCCAAACCTTGAGTATTTGTAAAATTTTTTAAGAATTTACCATCATAACAGCTCACACCTTTTTCCCAGCTACCATACCAAAGGCTTCCTTCATTATCCTCAAAAATACTAGAGATAGAATTAATTTTTGCCTGACCAAGTTCTGCCAAAAAAGTAGTGAAAGAATTTCCGTCATATTGACTTAAACCTCCCCCACTAGTTCCAAACCACAGTTTCCCTGTCCTATCCTCAAAAATATTCCAAATGAAGTTATTTGGAAGTCCTTGGGCCATAGTAAATGTGGTAAAAGATTCCCCATCATAACGGCTTACACCCCCACCATTAGTCCCAAACCAAAGATTTCCGGATTTATCCTCCAAAATGCTCCCAACTACATTACTTGCCAAGCCGTCTTTTGTAGTAAAACTGGTAAAATTCTGACCATCAAATTTCGTAACACCATTACCATATGTACCAAACCAAAAATCTTCATTTTTATCCTCCATGATAGTCAATACATAATTATTTTTTAGATCCTGAGCTGTTGTGATAATAGTGAAGGACTTTCCGTCAAAAAGGCTTACACCGTCAGAAGTACCAATCCAAATATTCCCGGATTTATCCTCTATCATATTGAATACATAATTACTAGTAAGCCCGTGGGAAGTGGTAAAATTAGTAAAGGACTTACCGTCATATCTGCTAACTCCCCGCTGAGTACCAAACCAAAGATTTCCTGATTTATCCATTATAGAACATAGAACTACATCTAAGGCCAATCCATCACCTGTGGTGAAAGTGGTAAAATCGGATAAGCCACCATCTCCCAATAAAATCGTATTGCCTTCTTCGTCCAAAATGGGTTCACCTTTTTCGTTTTCCAGAACGGGCAGCATGATAGTTTCACCTCCTCTCTTTGGAACGGCTCTGACCATTGGTTTTGGCATGTCTTTCAAAAAATAGGTTTTGGGTTGCAGGCTGTCGGGGAGGTCGGCTATTACTGTTCTTTGCAATGGAACAAGAGATTCTTTTTCAATACTCTTTTCAGGTGATTTAAATTCTTGCTTGCTGTTGCATGAAAACAGAAATCCAACACATATGGCGAGAAGCAGATTGAATGTTTTCAAAGGCTTAGTTTAAATAGGTAATAAAACTAAAAAAGGAAAAAAGGATATTGGAAAAATGCCAACTCGCACCTTTCCTAAATTATTGAATATGAATATATTAAAAATATGGAAGAAAAATTAAAAATTCTGTTTCCCTCACCTTCTTTTAGGTGATTTTGATCTCGCCACCATGAGCTTACCGGATATACAATGGCATTAAAAGCTGTAAACTAAATGGGATATAAAAAAGAGGGGAAATCGAAAGCCCCTCTTTTTTATTAATATATAATCCAGCCAATTATTCTCTGACATCCCACCAAACACGTCCGTCAAGATCATCATTTTGGAATCCTTGCCTAGCAAGGGCTTCCTTATGGTTTTCTGTATTCAAATTGGCTTCTGTAGTGCCATAAGCCTGTCTTCTGGGAATCTGTAAGCTAGGGGTAAACGCATTGGCCGCAGGAACAAGGTTCGGGAATCCGGTTCTTCTCCATTCTGCCCATGCCTCATATCCATTAGGGAAAAGAGCGATCCACTTTTGGGTAAGTATTTGTTCCAATGCCCGTCCGGGGTCATATGCCACCTCACTATTGGTGATGTATGCATTAAAGCCGGCCCCGACACCATGTTGGTTTAATGATGCCAGTATGCCCTGTTCATAATATGCCTTGGCATTTCCGGGAATCCAACCTCTAACAACGCCTTCCGCCAATGCAAAGGCAATCTGGGCAGAAGTGTAGATATAAGCCGGGGAATTTTGCTGCCTGAAGGCATTGCCCAAAAAGGATACCTTTGAATTAGGGACTGAACCTGCATCAGCTTCTGTCAACCCATAGGGCATACCAATAAACTGATTGGTCGTATTTTCTATAGGATTGGCATATACTGGCAAGCGGGGATCCGCAACAGTATTCATCTTACCTTTTCCTCCACTGTGGGGGCTGGTATAGGACTCCAATTGCATAAAATTCATCAGAGGGTCAGCAATTGTCCAATCCCGACGACTTTGGGTAACAAAGGAGGAATAGTATGGGTTTTCATATGTCTGAATGTTCAAATATCTGAACACCAAATTCTCTGAATTGTCCAGCGCTATCACACCATCATTGAATGCCAATGAAAACTCAGTAGCTGCTTTTGATGGGTTAACTTTGGAAAGCCTTTGTGCAGCCACCAACCGGATGGTATTGGACATCTTTTTCCATAATTCCATATCTCCATCCAACAGGATATCTCCTTTGACCGGAATTGTTCCCGGTCCTGTTACAATCATGGCTGAGGCATCTTTAAGTGTCTGAATGCTACCGTCATAGATTTCAGATTGTGGATCAAATTTTGGCGTGAGTAATCCCTCATTTCCCCTTAGTGCTTCGGAATAGGGCAGGTCACCCCAACGATCGGTCAAAAACAAGAAATAGTACGATTGCAATATTTTGGCAATCGCTATCTGGTTTTCGTTGGATCCGTCCGCAGAAGCCACCACTTTGGTCAATTCATCCGTATTAATTTCAATGATTTTTTGTAAATCTGCCAAAGGTCCATCATACCAAGTATCTGTTGCGAAGTTAATCGTCTGGTAATTATCATCAGAAGTATATTGTTTGTTGGCCAAATGTTGCACATATAGCACACCTGTTATCGCCAAAACATTATCTCCAGTCGTTAACATGCTATTTGTAAGCAAGGCACTAGTCTTTGGTGATGTGGATTCGTTGGGGTTTACATTTAAATCCCCAAAGTCATCCCAGCTACATGAGCTCATGACCAAACAAATGGATATTGTTGTTATATAATTTTTCATCGTCTTCATCATTAAAATTTTACCCTTAAATCCACCCCAAAGCTTCTTGTGCCCGGTAAGTT
>NZ_JBGTCA010000234.1:0-10593 GCF_041749095.1 Aquiflexum sp.
GGGCACTCCTTACAGATTTGGAGGGACAACACGGTCAGGAATTGATTGCTCTGCATTGATTTACCATTCTTTCCAACCTGTCGGTATCAACATGCCCAGGACCTCTGAAGCACAAAGTAAAATGGGAAAAAAAGTCAATGGAAAAAGCCTTTCAAAAGGTGACCTGGTGTTTTTCTCTACCGGCAAAAGCCGCCGAAAAGTATCCCATGCAGGGATAGTAACCGATACCTCAAGAGGGAGGATTATTTTTATCCACTCTTCGACATCACTTGGTGTCACTGAGGACAATCTTGACAATTCCTATTGGAGTAAGGCGTTTCGGTTTGGGAGGAGGGTATTATAGTTCAATTGATTCAAACCATTCCTGTTTTTGGCGGAAGGCTTAATCCACTTTTCACATTGTTACGGCCAAAAACAGGTGACGCTTTGTTCTCTTATTCCCTGGATTTCGTTCCTCATCCAGGGTTATTGAAAAGTTTGACCCTTTCAGGGTCATTTCTTAACACAAATCTTCCCTGGATGACCCTGAAATGCCTGTCCCGAAATCGGGAGGCCTAACCTTGAATAGCCCTGGGTGAAACCCAGGGAAAAAAAAGCCCATCAAAATCTCCCAACCCCGAAAGGGCCTGACGGAAGGCAGGGTTGATTTATGTTCCATAGGAATTCTTTTATTTGGCTAAAGCCCTGAAAATAGGATCTTCTATAATCGTCCAGCTAAAGCAGGACGCAATTGATAGAAGTCAAATAGCTAGGGTGATTTTCCAAAACTGGAATTTTTATCAATAGGATTGGGCTTTAGCCCATTCACAAATAAATACCAAAAAAAAAGGCTTTAGCCAAAATTGAAAAGTATAGATTTAAGGAGGATTTATTTTAGTTAAAGCCGGTGGAGATCAGGATTCTTTTTCTCTCCAGCTAACAGGAGGGAATTAATAACAAACTATTAATTTTTCGGCCATTGAGAATAGGGAGACAGCTGTCCGATTATGTCATTAGAGAAACAATTCAAAAAAGATCCGGCAATAGGGATTAATTTTCCAAACATCCTTTGGTATTAAGCATTTATAATTAATTTTGTGCTCAAATTCAAAAAGCATCAAATCTTTTTACAAAAAAATACAAATGGCAAATATTGGTAAGATAACACAGATAATCGGTCCGATTGTGGATATTTCCTTCGAAGACGGTACTTTACCCAACATTTTGGATGCACTCACTGTCACCAGGGAAGATGGTCTGAAAATCATCTTGGAAGTTCAGCAGCACCTTGGAGAGGATAGGGTAAGAACCATCGCAATGGATGCTACCGAAGGATTGGTAAGAGGACAAGAAGTTGTGGACAACGGAGCTCCGATATCTGTCCCTACCGGTGATGCCATCAAAGGTCGTTTGTTCAATGTTATCGGTCAGGCCATTGACGGCTTACCAGAAGTCCATTCTGAAAAAAGATTGCCTATACACAGATCTGCACCAAAATTCGAGGATCTTACCACCGCGACTGAAATCCTTTATACAGGGATCAAGGTACTTGACCTGATCGCACCCTATGCTAAAGGAGGTAAAATCGGTCTTTTCGGAGGTGCCGGTGTTGGGAAAACCGTATTGATCCAGGAACTTATCAACAATATTGCAAAAGCATATTCAGGAATTTCCGTGTTTGCGGGTGTGGGTGAAAGAACCCGGGAAGGAAATGACCTTTTGAGAGAAATGATCGAATCGGGAATCGTAAACTATGGTGATGATTTCCTACATTCTTTGGAAACAGAGGGAGGTTGGGATCTTTCTAAAGTTGATCTCAAAAAACTGGAAGAATCAAAAGCTACCTTTGTGTTCGGTCAGATGAACGAGCCTCCGGGAGCCCGTGCAAGAGTTGCCCTGACAGGTCTTACACTTGCAGAATACTATAGAGATGGTGAAGGTGAAGGTAGCGGAAGAGATATACTTTTCTTTATTGACAACATTTTCCGATTTACACAGGCAGGATCCGAAGTTTCGGCACTTTTGGGAAGGATGCCATCTGCGGTAGGTTACCAACCAACTTTGGCTACAGAAATGGGTGCCATGCAGGAAAGAATTACTTCCACCAAAAACGGTTCAATTACTTCCGTTCAGGCAGTTTACGTTCCTGCGGATGATTTGACTGACCCGGCTCCTGCTACTACATTTGCCCACTTGGATGCCACCACTGTACTTTCCCGTAAAATTGCCGAATTGGGTATTTATCCTGCTGTGGATCCTTTGGATTCCACTTCCAGGATACTTGATCCTCTAACCTTAGGTGAAGAACATTATGGCTGTGCACAAAAAGTAAAAGAAATACTTCAGCGATACAAAGAATTACAGGACATCATTGCGATCCTTGGCATGGAAGAATTATCTGACGAAGATAAAATGGTCGTTCACAGAGCAAGAAGGGTGCAAAGATTCCTTTCCCAGCCCTTTTTCGTTGCGGAAGCATTTACAGGTCTCAAAGGTGTTTTGGTGGATATCAAAGACACCATTAGAGGTTTCAATATGATCATGGACGGAGAATTGGATCACCTTCCTGAATCCGCTTTCAACTTGGTAGGTTCTATCGAAGACGCCATTGCGAAAGGTGAAAAAATGCTTGCTGAGGTAAAATAATCTAAAGCTCGGAATAATCTCCGTGCAAAAATACATTCCAATGATGAACTTAACCATAGTAACTCCTGAACAGCAGGTTTTTCAGGGAGAAGTGACTGAAGCTTCCTTTCCCGGTGCAGATGGCTCTTTTCAGGTATTACCAAATCACGCCGCTATTGTGTCAGCTTTGGGGACAGGCACTGTTTCCTACACGACCAAAGAAGGATTGAAAAGCCATGTGATTGAAGGAGGCGTAGTGGAAGTCAATGACAATAAAATTGTATTGCTGGCCGAAAAAGTAATCGCATAAACTTGCTCACATAATTAAATATAAAACCCGGCTTTTCAGTCGGGTTTTGTTATTTTATACCTTTCCCTTTTCCCTGCATAAGTAAATTGAAAGATGGAAAAAAATCCCTTCCTTCATTGTCGCCTTCTTTATTCATCCAAGTCTGTAGTATTATTAGAATATATTTTCTAACAGAATTTCAAAATCTGGAATATTACCTTACCTTTGCAACCCTGAAAGGAGGTGTATACATATGATCATAGTCAACGTAAAAGAAAACGAATCAATTGAAAAAGCGCTTAAGCGTTTTAAAAAGAAGTTTGACAAAACCGGTGCTGTAAGGGAACTTAGGGCGCGTCAGCATTTTGTAAAACCTTCTGTCAAAAGAAGAGAACAAGTTATCAAAGCAGCATACAAGCAAAAAATGCAAACAGAAGAAATGAACTAATTGTTTGCTATCTTTTTGAGATACACACATCAATCAGCGCATCTACCGAAAGTGGATGCGCTTTTTTGTTGGCCAATAATTAAGCGGCCTTATATAGAACCGTTTTTTTTTAGCTATTCCAGCCAAATAATGGCCTACATTATCCCGAATCAGTATCGCTTTTGGAATGGTTTTCATTTCATTATCAATATCTTCGCCGCACATGGACTTCGCTACTATTTCAACCTTATTTCCATTTATATCTACCATATTTCCATTTATATCATTAACTTCCTTTCCAATCGTTTAACCCCCAAATGCTAGAATCCTTTATCAATTACTTGGAATTTGAAAAAAGAGCAAGTGCACATACTGTACTGGCCTACAAAAAGGATTTGGAGCAGTTTTCCGATTTTTATCTTTTATCATTTGAAAAAGAGGATATCAGTCATGCAGACCATTCCGAAATCAGGGCTTGGATCGTTGATTTGGTTGAACAGGATATGAGTGCCCTGACTGTGAACAGGAAAATGGCCACTTTACGCTCCTTTTATAAATTTCTGCTCCGATCAGGTGAAATCAGTAAAGACCCTACCTACAAACTGAAGGCTTTGAAATCCCCAAAGCGCCTGCCTGAATTTGTGCAGGAAGAGGCAATGGACAAGATTTTGGATGAAATGAAATATGAGGCCACTTTTGATGGTCAAAGAGACAAAATGGTCATGGAGTTTTTATACCTGACAGGGGTCAGACTTTCAGAATTATTGGAGTTGAAATGGAAGGATATTGACCTGTATTCCGATGGGGTAAAAGTATTTGGAAAAAGAAAAAAAGAGCGAATTATTCCACTTACCAACAGGCTAAAAAAGAATATAATTTCGTACAAAAAAGTATTTGAAGAAACATTTTCTTTTGTAGACCAGAGTGACTATTTTATCGTTATAAATTCCAAAGAGCAGGCATATCCTATGAAGATTTACCGCATTGTTAAACATTATTTAGACCTTTTTGCTCAGACTACCAAGAGAAGCCCACACTTGTTGAGACATACTTTTGCGACTCATTTATTGAACAAGGGTGCGGACCTCAATGCCGTCAAAGATCTACTCGGACATGCCAACCTTGCCGCAACGCAAGTTTACACCCACAATTCCATGGAAAAACTCAAGGCTGTGTTTGAACAGGCACATCCGAAAGCTTAATAAACGTTTTACTTTAAACCATTAATGTTATGAGACTTCAAATGCATTCCATCCATTTCGATGCCGATCGTAAGCTTATCGACTTCATCCAAAAGAAAGCCGATAAATTAGACACCTATTATGATCGTATTGTTGACGGTGAAGTTTTTATGAGAATAGATAATCATGAGAAGAAGGAGAATAAAATTATTGAAATTAAAATGAATGTGCCGGGCAAAACCCTTTTTGCCAAACACCAAAGTGAATCTTTTGAAGCATCAGCAGATGAAGCTGTAGAGGCACTGAGAAGACAAATCAAAAAGTTCAAAGAGAAGGTTGTTCTTGCCAAGCAATAAAAATAATCGGCCATATAATTTACATTGCCCCTGAAAAGTTCAGGGGCTTTTTTTTGTCCTTACTCAAAAATTAGACAAATTTAGGTTTAGATGTATTTTTAATAAAACTTAGCCTCATGACCCCCCCAAAGGTTTCCGTAATCATAACTGTCTTCAATGAAGAAAAAAATATATTACCACTTTTGAAGGCCATTTATGAAGAACTCAGCAGCATTCATTATGAAGTTATAATGGTGGAGGATGGTTCTACAGATCGGACAATTGAAGAGGTGAAGAAATATGCCAACGAATTTACCAAATTGATAATCTTAAATCGTAATTACGGGCAAACCTCCGCGCTATTGGCAGGTATTGACATGGCCCAAGGTGAATACATAGCCACCTTGGACGGAGATCTCCAAAATGATCCATCAGATATACCTATAATGCTCCATAAGGCCATAGAGGAAGATTGGGATGTGGTAGCCGGCAGGAGGATCAACAGAAAAGATGGATATTTTTTAAAGAAATTACCTAGTAAAATTGCAAATCAAATCATCAGAAACAGTACAAAGGTTTTTCTCAGTGATTATGGCTGTAGTTTAAGGGTGTTTAAAAAAGATATTGCCCAAAATCTGGGCTTGTATGGAGAGCTTCACCGGTTTATTCCGGTATTACTTCATCTCAAAGGCGCAAGGATGACGGAGGTGGATGTAAAACACCATGCACGAAAACATGGAGTATCCAAATATGGATTTGGAAGGACATTCAAAGTAATCTCTGACCTGATACTGATGCTGTTTTTTCAAAAGTATTTCACCAAGCCCATCCACTTATTTGGTACTTTGGGGCTGCTGTCATTTTTAATAGGTTTGGCCATCAATATTTATTTTTTGATTTTGAAAATAACCGGCGAGGATATTTGGGGAAGACCGTTATTGCTTTTGGGGTTTATATTGATTATAGGCGGTCTTCAATTGATCACTACCGGAATTATCGCCGAATTAATCATCAGAACTTATTTTGAATCCCAGAATAAAAGACCTTACCATATCAAAACCATCTTTCAGGGTGAGAAATAAAAAAACCAAATTTTTCGCTAAACTACTCCTCTCCGGATTTGCCATATATCTGGTTTATATCAAGTTGGACCATGAAAGGTTTTTATTGGTATTAAAATCATTGGATTTATGGTATTTAGTTCCTGCTGTGGTGTTTTTTGTGCTTAGTAAAATCTGTACAGCACTTCGCTTAAATGCAATTTTTAGAACAATTGAAGTTTTTATTTCTGAAAAAGAAAATTTCAGATTGTATGCCGTTGGAATGTTTTACAACCTTTTTTTGCCAGGAGGAGTGGGAGGAGACGGTTATAAAGTGGTGGTTATAAACAAATTCCTTAAAACCCCTGTCAAGAATCTTGTTCAGGCCGTCTTGTTGGACAGACTATTGGGATTGGCTGCCATTGTAGTATTTCTATTGATATTCTCTTGGTGGATAGAGTTGTCACTGCCAATAATCTTTGCTTTTCCCAAGGACCTCTACCTCATTTTTTCAATCATTGTAATCCCGGCCTTTTATTTATTTCAGTGGATTTTGTTCAGAGATTTTATTGCTTCATTTTTAATCGGCATGATATTATCGTTTTTGGGTCAGACAAGTCAGTTGATATGCACTTATATGATCCTGTTGGCTTTGGGCATCACAGAGGGCATTGCCAATTATCAATTTGTATTCTTGATTTCTTCAGTGGCGACAGTTATTCCTATTACGGTAGGTGGAATAGGAATACGGGAATTGGTGTTTATTTACAGTGAAAAATTCGTTGAAATTTCCGTTAATTCTGCAGTTGCTTTCAGCTTGGTTTTCTTTATGATCACTGCTTTGGTATCTCTTTCCGGTGCATTGGTCAAAACAAGTTTTACATCCTCATTCAAAAATAGTTGAATTACTTTTTTTCAGGTCCTTTGGTAGGATTCGACCAATTTGATGAAGTCCTTAACGTTTCTGCTTTTGGTTGCCTTGGCCCTTCAATGGAACAGCCCAATAAAATTTTTTCCCAAAACTCCATTTTGTTTCCTTTTGGTTGCCGTACCATAGAGATACAAACATTTCCTTAAAATATTTCGGATTCCAGTTCACGGCAGCCAATCGGATGCTGAAGTGTTTATTCTGGAATTTTTCAAGAAAATCATCTTCAAGAATCACATAATCAAAATTTGCCTGAATGTCCTGAGTGTTTACTTCTTGAAGGTCGGTCATAAAATAGTCAGCACCTATCCCGATCCTGATTTTACTGCCAATATGTAAGTTTCCCAAATAAGCAATGTCACTTTTCTTTGGCACTTTATTTTCCTTCAAAAAGGTCTTTATCGACTTTCCTGCATCAGGAAGGGATAAATGATAAGTAACTGTGCTCGTTAAGAAAACAGCGAGAAAAATGCTCAAAGAAAACAACAAGGGTAACTTTTCTGCAACTGATCGGGAAATAAGCCAAATCAACACCATGCCCCCAATTGCTGAAAATAATTGTACCCATATCCATGGGTTTGATGGAAGTTGAAAATTGAGATACATACCCACCAATAAAATCACGAAATTGACGACCAAAAGAATATCAATCCCTATCTGAAGCCTCCTGCTATTTGCCAAAAAATCCTGTTTGATTAGCCACCATGCCAATAAAATGGATGTGATGGGAATAACAGGGATGAAATACCTACTGTAGAATTTGACTACAAATGCTGACAAAATGATCAAACAGCATCCCCAAGCCACCACAAATCCAATAAAAGCTTTCTCGTGCACTTTTAACCCGAGAAGAAATTTTTTCCTTCCAAAGAATCCAAATAGTATCCATGGCACAAATATAAGAATGGCCGATATTATTCCTTTCAGTAGGTTTTTCAATATCAATGAGGGATTGTATGTTACCCTTGCCCCAACCTGATCTTCGAAAAAAGCATTTATAAATTCCGCACCATATGCGTTGTACATCACCAAATACCAATAACATGAGATTACGATTGAAAAAATTATAGAAGGAAAATGAATAAGTCTGCGAAAATCAATTCTCTGCCAAGGATTGGCCAAGAGGTACAATATCCCAATAAAACACAGTGCAACTGCGGGAAGGCCTTTTGCCGCAAAAGCCAAAGCCGATCCGGAATACAGCATCCAATGATATTTTGTGGGTGTTGAATTCCCGTATTTAAGAAATCCAATAAACCCCACAGAACTCAATGTCATGAAAAGACCAAGAACAATATCAGGTATTGATCTGGACGAACTGAGGATCCAGATAGGCAAAGAGGAAAGAATACATGCTGTTAAAATGGCAATATTCTTTTTTTTGAAAAAAAGCATGGCCGCCCAATAGGATAATGCAATTGATATGGCACCTGCCAATAAAAAAAATAATCTTGAAGTCAGGGGTGAAACTCCAAATAATTTAAAAGGTACCAAAACAAACCAGTAGGTCAATATTGGTTTTTTGAATCTCAGGTTGCCATCACCTAAAAAAGTTGTTTGGAAATCCCCGGTCTGTACCATTTTTACAGCAGCATTGGTATAGTACATTTCATCTGGATAGCGCAAATGAAAATTGAGTGCAAATGGCCCTATAAGGACAATAAATGCAACCAAAATTAAAACCAAAGAAAGATTGTTTTTTAGGTGGTGGAACCTCATTTACTTTTAAAGGTAATGATTTCTGCTTTTACTTGTTTGACATTTAATCGATTGGATTCATTCAAACGCTCAAAAAAACCAATTATACCCGATCCCTGCCAAAACCCCCAATGCGATGATCAAAGGAGAGGAAAGTTTGGTGAACTGAAGCAGAAGGAAGGTACCGATAATAGCCAATATGTTAAATGCATTAGGGTCCAAAGGCTCAAAAAGCAAATAGGCTGCTGCGATCAACATGCCACAACTGACTGCATTGATGCCTTCCAAGGCTGCCCTCACAGGTCTGTGTTTCTTTAGTTGGTCCCAAAAGCGGATGACAAAGAATATCAGAAAAGTGCCGGGAAGAAATATCCCTGCCGCAGCAATCAGACCACCTGTCAGCAATCCTGTCACACCATATTCTCTCATGGACAGCGCCCCAACGTAGGAACTGAAGCTGAATGTCGGACCCGGGATGCCTTGAGATATGGCATATCCTGTCAGGAACTCCTGAGAGGACAAAAACTTTTTGAATTCAACAAACTCTGTAAACAGATAAGGCACCAAGACCTGTCCCCCACCAAATATCAGACTACCGTTCCGATAAAAGTTTTCGAAAAGCAATACAGACTGGTTTTTGGTAATTGCTCCCAGAACTGCCGCAAATACCAGAATCCCTCCCCACAAATAGAAATTTGCCCAAGCAATTACCAAGCTTTTATCTCCTTCGTGCTTGGGCTGATTGCGGTATTTCAAAGAAGTAGTGACTCCTCCGACTACCAACAGCAAAGGGAAAATAAAGGGTGAATTATAAAAAAAGGAAATAAAGGTCGAGAACATCATCAGGATCGATGCTTCAGTAGTCTTCACAAGTTTGAAAATGGTAGTCCTGGCTGCATAGACAATAAATCCTATGGCCATAGGTTGGATAAACTTGGCGAAATTAAGTGCACCGGGCGTGTTTTCCTGCAGGTAATCGATCAAAAATGCCGCACTGATCATCAGCAGCGTGGCAGGAAGTATCCATACAAACAACGAAAGATAGGCCAGATTGGGACCGCCAATCCTGTACCCTATCGCTGAAATGGTCTGAGTAGAGGTCGGGCCCGGAAGTACAAGACAAAGGGCATGAAGCTCCCAAAGTTCCTGTTCACTGATATAGCCCCTTTTTCTCACCATGATATCTAGAGCCATGGCAAGAAAAACCTGAGGCCCTCCAAATGCAGTCAGGGAAAGCACCAATACATCTTTTAAATAGAAATAATATCGAACCCTTCTGACTGACACGGCTTATTTTTTTAAGCCCAATTCTCTCAGACGTTCATCCAAAAATTCTCCGGCCGTGGCATCTTCAAATTGCTTGGGATGCTGTTCATCCACGCAACTTTCGAGGCAGGTCAAATCCATATCTGACCGGGGATGCATGAAAAAGGGTATGGAATACCTACTGGTATGCATCATCTCTTTTGGAGGATTGACTACCCTGTGTATGGTGGATTTCAGTTTTTTATTGGTCAGCCTTTCCAACATATCCCCAACATTCACTACCAACTGATCCGGCAATGCGGTGATCGGGATCCATTTTCCATCTTTTCTCAACACCTGCAGTCCATCTGCACTTGCACCCATCAATAATGTAATCAGATTGATGTCTCCATGTTCTGCTGCTCTAACGGCATCAGCGGGGACTTCATCAGGGTTTTGAATAGGGAAATAGTGAATCTGTCTGAGAATGGAATTGCCATGTGCTACCTTGTCCTCAAAGTAATCTTCCTCCAACCCAAGGTACAGCGCGATGGCCTTAAGCATATTTTTGCCTGCCTGTTCCAATGTTCTGTAGGTTTTCAAAGCTATATCCTCAAATTCAGGAAGTTCTGTTGGCCAGATATTCTCGGGATATTCAGACTTGATGGGATCGTTGTCGGGAATGGAAGAAAGATCCTGACCCACATGATAAAACTCTTTTAAATCTCCTGTATTCCTTCCTTTAGCATGTTCCTTACCTTTGCCTGTATAGCCTCTTTGGTAACCTATCTCAGGCTTTTCATATTTGGATTTAATTTCATCAGGAAGGCTGAAAAATTTTTTGAT
>NZ_JBGTCA010000235.1:0-4260 GCF_041749095.1 Aquiflexum sp.
TTTCTTTCTGAACTGTGCTGTACCTCTGCAAGTTTAACCTGCTTTCTTACAAAGGCCGGAGTTTCCAACTTATCCTTGAATTCTTCAGGGTGTTGGTTGAATGTCTTGATTCCTTTTAATCTTTCAAAACGTTCATGTGCCCTTTGAATGGCTTTTTGCTTTACCTGTTCATAGTAATCATTGCTGTACTGTGGTTTGGCCGCTTCCTCTTTCTCAGAGGCTTTAGCCATTTCCGGTTTTTTCTCTTCTTCGCTTTCCAATTCAAAAACCACTTTGGTGGGTTCTGATTTTACAGGAACAAATTCAAAAACCGGTTCAGGTTTGATCTGATCCTCTATTTCTAAAGGTTCAGGTTTCTCTTCGGTTTTTTGGGGTTCTTCCAATGGTTTGTTGTCATTAGCGGGAGTAAATGCTGGTTTGTTGAAAGTGAAAGTGAAAGTCTGACCGGGTTGGGGGGTGCTTTCTTCCTCTACTCTTGAAGTTTTTCCTGATTCCAAGTGTATTACTTTTTTCACATCATCTTCCTCAGTTTCTTCGATGGTTGCCAACGCAATATTTTCCTCTTTCCTACCTGAAGGAGAAGCATTGGTCAATTTATCCATTTCAAAACCTGTGGCAATGACAGTAACCCTGATGGATTTGTTGAGGTCTGCATCAATTCCCTGACCAAAAATCACCTCAGCTTCATCACCGGCTCTTTCCTGTATATACTCGGTAATTTCGCTCAACTCATCCATGGACAATTCATCGTCCTCACCACTCATGATGGAAAGAAGGATTTTTTGCGCACCCCTAATATCCACGTTGTTCAACAATGGAGAAGCAATTGCTTTTTCAGCAGCACGGATAGCACGGCCATCACCTTCTTCTGTGGCAGAACCCATTACCGCAGCACCTGCTTCTTTCATCACTGTTTTGACATCCTCAAAATCCACATTCACATCCTGATGTACAGTGATGATTTCAGCAATGGATTTGGCAGCCGTGGTCAGGACATTGTCCGCTTTGGCAAAAGCAGATCGGATGGCCAGGTTCCCATAGATTTCCCTGAGTTTATCATTGAGAATGACCAACACGGTATCACAGTTTTCACGCAGGGATTCTATTCCAGCCTGTGCTGCCTGCATTTTTTTTCTACCTTCAAATACAAAAGGGGCTGTCACGATACCTACTGTGAGTATGTCCAAATCCTTGGCGATTTTGGCAATAACCGGAGCTGCACCGGTACCGGTACCGCCTCCCATACCTGCCGTGATAAACACCATCTTGGTATTATCTGAAAGCAGATCTCTGATTTCTTCACGGCTTTCTATGGCCGCATTCCTTCCCTTTTCGGGGTTGGCACCTGCGCCCAGACCTTCTGTAAGGTGGGCACCTAACTGCAATTTCAAGGGAACAGGACTGCTTTGTAAAGCTTGGGCGTCTGTGTTGACAACCACAAACTCCACATCCTTGATTCCCATATTGTACATGTGGTTCACGGCATTGGAACCACCTCCTCCTACACCAATCACTTTGATAATTGATTTGTGATTTTTCGGAAGATCAAACTTGTAATCTTTCATATTATCTGACATTTTTTATTAATTGGTGAAATTATTTTTTCGTTGAGTATGGTTTTTGTTGAGAGGGAAACAGGGGACAAAGTTCCCTGCTTCCCTAGTATGATAAGCCCTAGTAATTACTATCTTCATTCATATCATTGGTGATGATATCTTTCAGTTTCTTTCCTATACTAGAGAATATGTTCGGGCCAAATTCAGTCTTACTGGGTTTGGCCTGAACTTTTGGTTGCAAGATGGATTCTTTTCGGATCCTGTAATTGTTCTCTCTTTCATCCAATGACCTAAACCCTGCCAATACCAATCCGACTGAAGTGGCATACATCGGGCTTTTGACCTCCTCTACCTTACATTTTCCTAAGTGTTCATTGGGATAACCGATCCTGGTATCCAAACCTGTCATGTATTCAAACAACTGTGCGACTCCCTGTAACTGGGAACCACCTCCGGTCAGGACAATGCCTCCGGTAAGCTTTTTGTAATGACCACTTGCTACCAATTCATTCTGTACATATTCTACTATTTCTTCCATTCTGGCCTGAATGATTGCAGCCAGATTTTTGATGGATATTTCTTTTGGTTGCCTGTTACGCAAGCCTGGTATGGAGACAATCTCATTGGGATTTGCCTCTTCCGTTATGGCTTTCCCGAATTTGGTTTTGAGCAGTTCGGCCTGATGGTGCAGGACCATACAGCCTTCTTTGATATCGGAGGTGATGATATTTCCTCCTAAAGGGATGACTGCGGTATGTCTGATGATATTGTCATAAAAAATCGCTATGTCAGTGGTGCCCCCACCGATGTCCACCAAACACACTCCAGCTTCCTTATCCTGTTCACTAAGGACTGAAAGTGAACTGGCAAGTGGCTCCAATATTAAATCCTGTGAAACCAAACTGGCACGTTTGACGCATCGGTTAATGTTGTTGATAGCTGTGGTCTGGGCTGTGATAATATGGAAATCCGCTTCTAATCTGGAACCTGATATCCCCACAGGATCCTTGATGCCGTCTTCGTAATCGACGGTATAATCCTGCGGCATCACATGGATGATGGTGTTTCCCGGAGGGACCACGATGTTTTCCATGTCATTGGAAAGTCTCCTGACATCCTCCACTGTAATTTCATCCTGATTGGGATGTCTGATAATGACCCCGTGGTGGACAGTGCTGCGGATATGCTGACCGGCAATCCCGACAATCACCTCAACAATGTCCACATCTGCCATTTCAGAGGCTTCATGTACAGCTTTTTGGATGGCATTGACGGTTTTGTCAATATTGGTGACTATCCCTCTGATGACCCCATCAGATACAGCCTTGCCCATACCGAGAACCTCAAGCTTACCAAATTCATTTTTCCGCCCGATGATGGCGCATATTTTGGTGGTTCCGATATCCAGTCCTACAATCAATTTGTTATTTTCCATAGCGATTTCAATTATTCACAAACAATCTGGCCCTTATATTTTACATTGACCCTGCTGTAAGTATTCCAGCCTTTTTTAGGTAGGATTTCCTCATAGAACAGGTTAATTTTTTTGAATTTATCCTGAATGTCCTTTGCATCACCAAACTCTATCACCTGCTTGCCGACCTGCTGATGCAATCTGATATCTGATTTTTTGGAAATATCCATTCCGGCAACCTGCGCCCTCCAGAATTCATCCCTGTAAATGAATCTGATCAATTCCATCAAATCCGAATGACTCTCAGTTATGTCTTCCAACTTCAGAAGACTTTCTGCATAAGTTCCTCCCAAAGTCATCACCCTAGTGGTGTACTGTGGGGAAGTAGGCAAAATCCTGCCCTCTGTGGATATATAACCATCGGCAGCATTGGGTCTGACAATCCTGGCCATGGGAATATGTTGCGCGATCTCAATCATCACCTGTCCTTTCAAATCGGCAAAAACCTCTGCCTTCCTCACAAAAGGATGGGTTTCAACCTTCTTTTCAATCTTATTGAGATCTACTTCCTTCATGGAAATGCCGGGCTGTAACAATGGAAACTCAGTTTGAAGGGCTTTCAGTATGTCTTTTTCATTGACAAAATAGACATCTGCTATTCCCTTTACCCTTACTTCCATCCCGCTTAAGGTCCTCTCTGAATCCTTTTTTTCCACAAAACCAATGAATACCACCAGTACAAGTACCAGTGATGAGAATATCAGTGAATTTTTGATTCTAATTTTCATGATGCTTCATCCAGTTAGCGATCGGTGATACCAATCTGTCAATATCCCCGGCCCCTAAAGTCACCAAGACCTCAGGGCTACTCCTTTCCAAATAATCCAATAATCCTTCTTTTGTCTGAAGTGACTTCTTTGCAGAAGTAATTCCATCTAAAAGCATGGATGCCGTCACACCTTCTATCGGCAGTTCCCTTGCCGGATATATATCCAGTAATACTACTTCATCGGCCAGTGAAAGACTCTCCGAAAATCCCTCAGCAAAATCTCTTGTTCTGGTATATAAATGTGGCTGGAAAATAGCCGTCAGTTTTTTATCAGGATACATGGCTTTTACAGAAGTCAGAAAAGCCCTAATCTCCTCGGGATGATGGGCATAGTCATCTATGAATACCCTATCTTCTTCCTGCACCCATATTTCAAACCTTCTTTTGACACCTTTGTAAGTTCGCACACCTTCCCTTATCACAGATTCATTCAGTCCGCTTTCCAGAGCAATGGAAATGGC
>NZ_JBGTCA010000236.1:0-1706 GCF_041749095.1 Aquiflexum sp.
AGAGAATTTAATAGTGTGGATTTTGTGCTTATGGATGCAACCCACACCTATAATGCCACTTTGTTCTATTTTGAAAACATCCTACCCTATATTCAAGACAGCAGTATCATTGCTATAGCTGACATACATTGGTCGAATGAGATGGACGCTGCTTGGAATAAAATCAAAAGCCATCCAAGTGTGATTTTAAGTTTTGATTTTTATGAATGCGGCATTTTGATTTTTGATAGAAAATATACAGAAGGAGCTTATATCCTTCATTATTGATTTTTTCTTAATGAGAAAAACAATTCAGTTCCCATTCTTGGAGGGATACTGTTGTAGCATGTTTCCAGTTTTACGATTTCAAATTCATTACTGAACAACTGTCTATATTCTTCTAACTCTCCCCCAAAAGGTGGGCCTTCTTTTTTAAAATCAACACCAAACAAGACCCCAACCAATTTACCACTTGGCTTGAGCAGTTCTTTCATTTTTTTAACATATTCTTCTCTGATAGTCGGAGGAAGTGAACAGAAGAAAGTTTGCTCAAGGATAAGGTCATATTGCCCCGTATGCTCAAAAAAATCCTGATGGTGGATCTGTTCTTTTGGAAATTCCGGACAGGCTTTTTCAAAAAGGCCTAGAGGCAAAAGGGAAATATCCAAGATATGTGTGTTTTTAAAACCATTTTCAAATGCATAAATCACCTCATGACCATTGCCGGCACCGGGAACCAGTATTTTTATTTCTTTATTGATTAATTGGTCTAAATATTGCTTTATGGGCAACGTCACCTCACCTGCATCCCAAGCAGTTGAATAATTTAAATATCTTGTCGTCCAATATTTCTCATCTAGAAGGTTATTCGTCATAAAATTTATTATTTTGGGTAAAATTACAACTTAAACATTTATGGAAACCAATCCGCAAAAAGTCAATAGCAATGATAAAGGAAAAAACATTCTGATCATTGTATTGATTATCCTTGTCATTATCAGTGGCTTTAAGCTTTATACCGATCATTTGGACAAAACCAGAAAGTCCGAAGAGATTCTGATTCTTTCTGAAGACAACAATGAACTCAACAGAAGAATTGATTCAATGACCTATCAACTGGATCTAAGGATCAATGAAATCAGCAAATTGGGAGGAGATATCGCAAGTCTTGAAGAAATCAGAGATCAACTTATTGCTGAAAGAAACCTTGATAGAAAACGTTCAGCTGAAGAAATCTCAGCGCTGAACAGAAGAATAGCTAGCTATACCACCACCCTACAGGAAAAAGACGGAGAAATCATCCGACTCAGGGAAGTGAACCAACAATTGTTTGCTGAAAATGAAAACCTGAAAACCACACAGGCTGAAATCCAGGATGAGGTGGTACAGTTGAACATCACAAAACAGGAATTACAGGAGAAGGTGGATATTGCTGCACGCTTAAAAGCTGAAAACATAGCTGTTGCTGCCGTCAATGCAAGAGGTAGAGAAAGAGAAGACGGTTTTCGTAACCGACAATTGGAAAGATTAAAAGTCACATTTAACCTTGCCGATAACAAAGTAGCCAACCATGGCCCAAGGGATGTATATGTTCAGGTAATTGCTCCAAACAATCAGCCTATTTTTGATGTGGCAAGAGGTTCGGGTACATTCTCTTTAGATGGCAGGGAAGAATTCTTTACCGTCCACCAGGATATACTTTTCGACAATACTCAGCAGGAACTTAC
>NZ_JBGTCA010000237.1:0-4313 GCF_041749095.1 Aquiflexum sp.
GTCAAAAAAACCTGAAGATAAACAACAAAGTGAATCCGATATCAGAAAAGAGCCCGCATCTTGAATTGCTGTTGGTGGCAATAGTGTGAGTCGTTTTTTGACACAGATTTATCAATGATGTTACCTGAGAGTACACAGTCCAGGGCAGATGCAATAATCTACCGCATTAAAATCAAAGTTTGAAAGCCTGTCTGGCCGTCAGTCTCCACTTTCCTTTTTCCTTGACCCAGACCAATAGAACACCCAAGTTGACGGGATTGGTTTTGGTACCGTCCCATACCAGTCCATGGAGTTTGTGTCGGACCAGGGCAGTGTTTTTATTGGGAAAAATAATGGTCTGATCCTTCAGGTCGATGCTTCTGAAATCAGACGCTCCCGAAACCAGCGCTTCGATAAACTCACCCTGATTCTCAATAAGCCCATTGGAGTGCCCGTATGTCAGGGATGTAGAAGAGATCTCTTTGAGATTCTCCATTGTAGGGTCGATCATATAGAGGCGGAGCTTTTCGACCTTATTTTCTACTTGTGATTTGGATTGGGAAAATGAAATTGTGCTGATCAGGCATAAAGACAGGATCAAAAGGGACTTCTTCATAGGTCGGAAATTGGGTTGAAAATATAGATGCCTGAATATAAAATTTTTTTTTCAAATTTTATTTTTAAGTTTAAACCTCCACTTATTCACCTAAGTGAGTAAAATACTGAGCAACCGACCTAATATGAACAAACCTATTCAAAAACTGAACATTAAAAATTATCCGTTTTCTTTCTTTCAAACTCTGATTTTTTTACCGGTCCTTTTTCTGTTTTTTTCAGGTTGTACAGAAGAAAAATTGATTGAAAAAGTCAACTTCGATGATGCAGAATTTGCGGATTTTGTGGAACCTGATTTTCCATTTATCACCACCTCTCTAGATGCAAGAAAATTGGGCGCAGAATTTCCGGATGATAATATTGCAGCGAGGGTACTTGCCATCAAATTGGGAGAGGATGCCTACGCAGCTTTTGATACGGACATGCTGAGATGGGCTGTGGCCTGGACGGGGGATTTTATGCCCATGGTGACCATGGCACAGATATCCTATCGGGATTTTCACAATAAGGACAACCTTCTTCCTGTGATCGGTGGAGACCCCAAAATCGCAAATGGTCTCTACGCAGGATGGGGCGGACCCGAACATCAATTTGCTGATCCCAGAACTCCGCCTATCAATCCTGATTTGCTTTCATGGGGTCCTTTGCCTGTGGAGATAGGTAGGTGGAACGGGATTTTTCTCAGTGGAAATGAGGTGTTGTTGTCCTACACCGTGGGAGATACGGAGGTGACTGAAAAACCCGGTACTATCCGATCAGAAAATGAAACTACTTTTACCAGAACCATTCAAACTGAAGGACCAAGAAAGGCACTTACAATGGTCGCAGCCGAAGTGACCGGTGCTGTAAAAAGTGAAGTATTGGAAAATAAAGCTTTTTTCTATCATGGTGAGAATCTGGATTTGATCACAGGCTTTGGCTTGACCGGCGATTTTCAGGGAGTGAGTTTGGAGGTGATAGAAGACCGCTATGCCGTAGTAAATCTTCCGGCAGGATCAGAAAATCTCAACTTCACTTTGGCCATGTGGCATGGAAAAGCGGAAAATAAAGCGCATTTCGAACAAATGCTTTCCCAAACCAATACCAAAATATCTGATTTCCGAAAAGGGGGCCCGGCCCGCTGGAAGGAGACGGTTTTGACCAAAGGTCAGCTTTCGCCTGATACAGCTTCTTTTGTGACGGATGTACTTACGCTGCCGATTCCCAATCCCTGGAAGAGGAATGTCAGGGTAGTGGATGCTGCTTTTTTTGATGGGGGAAAAGCGGCTTTGGTCACCTTTGAAGGAGATGTATGGATCCTACAGGGCTTCAGTCACCAATTGAAAAAACTGAAATGGAAGCGTTTTGCTTCAGGCTTATATGAACCCCAAAGCATAGAAATAGTTGATGGCAAAATTTATGTATTCGGAAAAGAAGGGATTGTCCGGATTCATGATCTGAATGGAGATGGAGAGGCAGATTTTTATGAGAATTTTTCCAACATCATGATACAGACCATAGAAACGAGGGAATGGGCAAGCGATATGGTGGCGGCACCGGATGGGAGTTTTTATGTTTCCAAATTCGGAGCACTTGATATGGGGCCACAAACCTCCTCCCCCAAAAGCCTCCTGGGATTCCGTGCAGGTTCGCCACATGACGGCTCAATTCTAAAAATCTCGGCTGATGGCCGGTCCATCGAAACCATTGCTACTGGATTGCGCGGACCTTATCTGGGAATCCATCCAAAGACAGGTGTATTGTCTGCCTCTGACCAACAGGGACACTACATGCCTTCTACCCCGGTCATGCTTGTAGGAAAAGGTGACTATTATGGAGTGCCTGCCACAGCCCACCTTGACCCCATCCCGGAAATCACACCGCCTTTAACCTGGATACCCCACAGAGAGGACAGATCCGGCATCGGTCAGGTTTGGATCACCGGTGACAAGATGGGACCTCTTAATGGGAATATGGTCCATTTATCTTACGGTCGTCCCGGTATGTTCAGGGTCATGATCGACAGTTTGGCAAATGGGGTTCAGGGGGGAGTTTCTGTTATCAAAGGCCATTATCCTGCACCACCTATGAAGGGAGTGATCAATCCAGGTGATGGGCAGCTTTATCTTACCGGGTTTTCCCTTTGGGGCACCAATTCCAGTACCATCAGTGCATTTACCCGGATTCGTTATACAGGTATGGAAAGTTTTACGCCTGAAAAATTTTATGTCCGGGATGGAGGGATAATTATCCGGTTCAATAAGGCCCTGGATGAGACAATTGCCAAAGATCCCAAAAACTATGTGGTGAAAAGATGGAATTACCATCGCACCCCAAAATATGGTTCCGGTCATTTCAAGCCTGACGGTACGGAAGGGGAGGAGTTATTGCCGGTAGTAGCTGTGGGCCTTTCGGAAGACCGGAAGGCATTGTTCCTCGCTGTGCCGGATATCCAAGAAATCATGCAAATGGAGGTGTCTTACAATATCCGATCAGCCAATGGTTCGGCCATGGAGGATGTTATCTGGCTGACCGTAAACCATGTTACAAAACCGGATCTCTTGGCAGAAGGATTCAGCAACTTCAATTTGGAGGAAATTGATTATGACCGGAGCGTTATGGTGGTGGAAGATACAGGAGGGAAGCCATCTCTAGAGCTGGGAAGTCAGATTTTCTTAAAAATGGGCTGTATTGCCTGTCATGCCATTGATGACAAATCCGATGGGAAAGTAGGTCCAAATATGAAGAATCTCTTTGGATCGACACGGCCTTTAAAAGACGGAACCTCGGTGGTTGCCGATGAAGCGTATATCCTGGAATCCATTACCAAACCAAGCGCTAAAGAGGTTGAAGGATATGAAGAGGGAATGCCCTCTTTTCTGGGGATTCTTTCGGACAATGAACTTGAATCCTTGGTGATCTATATCAAATCTTTATGAGGGAAATAAAGGAATGAATTCTTCTAAATTCCGTGTGTATGATAATTAGACTTTCAATCCAGCTTCCTTAACTTGATTTCCTTAAACTCTACCCCTTGGCCTTCTGCCTGTAATCCAATATAACCTGATGTCAGGGGCTTTCCGTCAATGTTGATATTAGGGTCAAATCTGTTGGCCACTTCGCCTCCTATATGCGGTTTGGAATAACGCAGCACCGTATCTCCATTGACCATATGAATGATCAAAGAGTCCCTGTAAACGATCAGATCTGCCTTGACCCATTCATTCCAATCAAATGTAGATGAGGATGAATTGATACAATGATCGGGATACAAGCTTCCTTCATAAAACACTTCCGTTCCGGGGGAGCACATATTTCCGGTCGGACGTGCCTGTCCATCCACCTCACGTGCCAGCATCTGATACTCCACAGATATCGGCCAATCTTGATCCTTCAAAATACTGTTTGGATCCTGGGAGTGGAACATGACCCCGCTGTTTCTATAGGTGTAGCTTGCGGCGTCTTCCATCCATTGATCTGTAAATCGGTATTCAAACTTTAAGTGGAATGATGAAAAAGGTTTTTTATAAAACAGGTGTCCATACCTGTTGTTGAATTTGTCATATTCATCATAATTTACCTGAATCTTACCATCTACTACCCGGAAGGTATTGGCATAATTATCACCTACTTCGTGCTGGTGGATTTTTACCACCCAATCATCAAGATCTATTCCGTTGAAAAGTATTTGCCAGTCTTCATTGGTTTCAGATTGGTTGGAATTCGAGGTACACCCGAAT
>NZ_JBGTCA010000238.1:0-10014 GCF_041749095.1 Aquiflexum sp.
AGTGGGGGCTAAAGAGATTGCCGCTTTGGCCGGTGGGGAGGATGGACTCTCCTGCGGAAACATTGGAGAAATCGATGATTACCCGAAGTGCAGGGCCTGAATTGACTTTATAGATCCCATCAGGATTGATGGTAAATGCCATTTTATTGACTGCTTCTTCATTGGCAGCTACTGCAGGGGCTTTGACATTGAATATTTTATCCAAAGGCTTTTTGGCACCCAAAGGATGGGCATGTTCCAGAATAACCACGTTTTCCCATTGCCATTTTTCGGGATTGTTACCCAATTGTGATTTAAGTTCAGATAAGGTTGTTTCCAAAGCCGCCTGAATGATTTCTTTTCTACTTTCTTTTTGTGGGGTGTTAACATTGTCCCACCAAGGAGAATCTTCTGTAAGAATCAGCTTAGATGCACTTCGGATATACATAAAAGATCGGATAAAATCGTTGAAATAATCCTCTCCCAACTCATCTGCCATCATCCCATACATGGTATGGTAAAGCCATTTGTAATAAATGGTGGGGACAATGGCATCAAGTTCATGATAGCCATCCCAGGATTCAAGGGCACTGAGAGCTGATTCCAAGCCGTCGAAAGCTGATTTGTCGGAAGCAGCTAGCATGCTTTGAAGATTGATAGGTTGGGTTTCATTGATGGATTCCAATTGCAAGGTTTTGATGTTGTCCTTGGTCCAATCATTTCTTGAGGTAACGGTTTTTGCAATCCTGACCCACCTATCGCCGGGGTAGTAGTATCCAGGGTAAAATATGCCATTGCTTAAGGTATCAGGCTGATTGTTGGAAGTTGCCACAAAGCCGGACGGGGGATTGATGCTCATCGGATTTTCTTCGAATGGAATCCATTGGGTGATATCATTGGCAGGATCGCTGCCATCTGAAAATATCTTGCTGTTGATGTGATCAGGTCTTCTGGGAAGTTTGGCAGCAGCCCACCATGCAATGTTTCCGTCTTTGTCCCCATACATCACATTGAGGCCGGGTGCGTGGATAAGCCGGACGGCATTTTCAGTTTCCTGTATACTTTTTGCACGTGCCATCTTGTAGGTGGCCTCCAATGCTCTTGTTGGTTCAAGGGTATAAACCCACCAAGAGGCAACAGGATTATCAGTCATTTTCGCAATTTCGGGGACAACCTCATTCATGATGGGACCATGGACCGATTCTTTAATCTCGATTTCAACAGGATCTTTACCTTTAACCGGTATGGATTCTGTTCTTATTTTCAAAGGCCTGAATTCATCACCATAAATGGTTTCGTTGGGATTATTGGGATTTAATTTCTCTTCATAAAAATCCTGATCGTCATTTTCAAACATGGTGAGGCCAATCGCATGATGACTATTATGTCCTACAAATCCAAAGGGAACACCTGAAATATAATTGCCATAATAGCTAAAACCGGGGTATTCAATATGGGATTCGTACCATACCGAAGGTTGTGAAAAACCTATATGGGTATCATTAGAGAAAAGTACTTCCCCTGAAGCTGTCCGGCTGCCAGATATTACCCATCCATTACTACCTTCCAACAATGGAACCGGTAATTTCTCCAGTAAAGCTGAAAGTTTATCGTTGACAAACATTTCACCACTGTATTCATCCCTTTCAGGATAATTGTTGGGGATAAAATGATGTTCGGGCAGGGTATGAACTGAAAGGACTTCCATGTATTCAGGTCCTAATTTTCTGGCCATATGCGTTACCAAAGGATCAGTTTTCAATGCCATGGCAAAAGTAAAAGACATGTAACCGGTAATGGCATGGATATCATTGATGGTAAACTCCCTTGGTTTGGAACCAAGAAGGGTATATTCTATGGGAAGTTTTCCGTTTTGTATAAAATGGTTTACACCTTTGACATAGGCCTCAGCGGCAGTTTTCCATTCAGAATTCCCAGCCTTGTTCCATTCAGCTGTACTCCATTCAGTATGTTTGGGCAAGCCTAAAGTCCTGAAGAATTTATCGACTTCCAGCAAATCTTCACCCAATAGTTCCGCCAAAGTTCCCGTTCCGACCCGACGCGTCATCTCCATTTGAAACAGCCTGTCCTGCGCATGGACATAACCCAATGCCATATAGGCATCTTTTGCATTTTTCGCATAGATATGCGGAACACCGTAATCATCAAAATATACCTCGGTTTCTGATGATAGACCAGCGATTTCAATTTCACCTGAATAGGTTGGCCCGAATTGATACTTGATAATCTGATAGCCGGCAATGATGACAAAAAAAAGGATAATTAGGGCAAAGAAGAGTTTTTTCATTAGGGTTAGTTTGGGTATTGAATTTTGATAAAATATAAGTTTAACAAATAAAAGTCAGGAAACCTGAATTTTTGTCAAGCAATAATCGGGAAATTTCCGATTATCTAAAGAAAAAAATACAATACGGGGAAAATGCTTGAAAGATAATATTGTCTATGGACCTAATTTCTACTTAGAGTTCTAGATTTCTCTCCCGATAGCCATCGGGATCGAAATGACAAGGAAAAGCCCTCAGTGACACTTCAACCAAAAACCACATTCAAAATACCAATAAACTTTGCCTTGTCACCTCGACGACAGGAGAGGTCTATCAACCTTGATTCGGAGCAAAAGATTTCTCCTACCGTCGAAATGTCAAGAAAAACCCCTACTCTATTATTCAGCATAAGCATCAAAATCACCCCACTCCTTCCTCCACCGCATCCAAAATTACCCTACAAGCCTTCTCAATCTCCTCTTCTGTAATCACCAAAGGAGGAGCAATTCTCATGGCATCGTCGCAGAAAAGAAACCAATCAGTGATGACCCCTTTTTCTATTGCACGGTCGATAATGGGTTTTAATACATCAAATGATTCAAACTCCACCGCCATCATCAGGCCTTTGTTTCGGATGAATTTGATTTTGGGGTGGACTAATAGTTTTTTGAAAAGGTTGGCTTTGTTCTCTACCTGATCCAAAAGTTTTTCTTCCTGTATCACTTTGATAGTTGCCAAGGAAGCGGCTGCCGAAACCGGGTGGCCTCCAAAAGTCGTGATATGTCCCAAGAGAGGGTTGTTTTTAAAAGCACCCATCACCTCTTTGTTGGCGATAAAAGCACCAATTGGCATTCCACCACCCATTCCTTTTGCACAGACCAAAATATCCGGTACAATCCCAAAGTGTTCAAAAGCCCAAAATTTGCCTGTTCTACCAAAACCGGCCTGTATTTCGTCCATAATCAACAGGGTTCCGGTTTCATTACATTTTTTTCTCAGAGCGTGGAAATAATCGGAACAGGCGACTCTGATCCCGGCCTCTCCCTGTATGGTTTCTACAATAAATGCGGCAGTATTTTGAGTGATTTCTTCCAGTTGTTGAAAAGAGCCGTAAACCACATTTTTGATTCCGGGCAGAAGTGGACGGTAAGCCCTTTTAAATATTTCATTTCCCCCGACTGAAAGTGAACCATGGGAGGAACCGTGATAAGCATCGACACAGGAAATGATTTCACGCCTGTTGGTAAATCTTTTGGCCAATTTCAAAGCTCCCTCTACAGCCTCACTACCAGAATTGACAAAATATACATTATCCAAATGGGAGGGGAGTGTTTCGCAAAGTGCTTTTGCCAAAAGCGTCTGCGGACTTTGGACAAATTCTCCATAGACCATCAGGTGCAGATATTTATCCAATTGCTCACGTATAGCTTCCAGGACTTTTGGGTGCCTGTGACCAACATTGCTGACCCCAATTCCAGATATCAGATCTATATATGATTTTCCGTCAGGCCCATACATATAAACCCCTTCAGCCCTCTCGATTTCGATCATCAAAGGAAAGTCAGTGGTCTGTGCGAGGTGGGCAAGGAAGAGTTGACGGTTGTTCATTTTTTCCTAAACCTAAAGAAAATTCCAAGAGGCAGGTTCTTCTTGAATCTATCAACTAAATAAAGCTCTCCGTGTTCGGCATTTTCTATTTCTCCAAAATTGGAATGAATCAAGTTGGCAGCTATCATCGAACTGAAGCTTAGGGAATACATATTCAAAATCAGAAAGTGGTGGAAAGGATCAAGAAGTTCTGCGCAGAGTTTAAGCATTTCGTTGATCTGTTCTTCGAGGATCCATTTTTCACCATCAGGGCCTCGCCCATAGGCGGGTGGATCCAGGATAATTCCATGGTACTTGTTTTCACGCCTGACCTCTCTTCTTATAAATTTCATGGCATCATCCACGATCCATCGGATTCCTTCCTGTCCTGAAGATTCCATATTGTGTTTGGACCATGTTACTACCTGCTTCACGGAATCCAAATGCGTTACATCAGCACCGCATGCTTTGCCGGCCACCGAAGCAGCACCTGTATAGGCAAAGAGATTTAATAATTTGGGATTCTTTACGGGGAAAGATTTTAAAGTGTCCGAAATATAATCCCAATTGACAGCTTGCTCGGGAAAAAGTCCGATATGCTTGAAAGAGGTCCTGGCCAGATTGAGTTTCAACTTTAACCCATCAGGATTATTGTAGTTGATCTGCCAGTTGTGGGGTATATCTGCCAGTTCATTCCAATGGCCTTTTTCTGGATTGTTTTTCTCTTTTGAAAAATGTGCGTGTGCCATATTTTTCCATTCTTCCTCACTCATGCTTTTGTCCCAGATGGCCTGTGGTTCGGGACGGCTCAAGATATATTTTCCAAATCTCTCCAGTTTTTCAAATCCACCTGTATCAATAAGTTCGTATTCTTCCCAGTGTTGGGGAGCTAAGGACAAAATAGATTCTTTCATATTGCAAAAGTAAATATATAATTGAAGTACAGCCCATTTTCTAATTGTGATTTGTTTTGGTAAATTGTAAAAGAATAATCATCCCGACTCCAATATGCAGAAGCTCTTTAAATATTTATTGCTCTTTTTGATAGGGATGATGTTGGCATTTTCTGCATTTAGCCAGGCAATTCAAACCATCAAAAGCCCTGAAAATCGACATATGGGAACATTCAGACTGAACCCAAAAAGTGATGGAGTAAAGGGAACGCCATTCCTTTTCGATATCCCGCCAATGGGAAATATTTCTTTGAGCAATGGTAATGTACATGATCAGGTTCCTTTTAATATTTTGCTGGAAACCAATACGGTATATATCCAAACCGGAGGAGAAGATTCCGAACCATTGCCTCTGAAAAACTGGAACTGGATCAAAACAGGGGGAGAGGATGAAAGGCTTTTCAGGATGGAGTTTGTTTCCGGAAAATCTCAGTTAGTCGAGATCTTATTTGAAAATAACCAAGGGAAATATGTTGCTGTTCATTCCAAAACTCTTGTGAAACCCAGTGGTGTAAGGGATGGATATACAGGTCCCCAATATGACACTTTTAAACACGACATTAAATACCTTATTATCGAAGGGATGCAATCCACTGAGCTAAAGACAAATATCTCTGCAATGAAGGATTTGGCAGGGGATAGATTCAATGATTTAAAAGATTTTATGAAAAAAAATAAACTTAAACCGGAAAACCCTATTGATTTAAGAAAAATACTTATATTTCTGCTTAATTAACCACCCAAATTATTTTATGAAAAGACAGCGATTTTTAAAAGCATTTTTGTTGCCTTCCCTGATTCTCTTGTTTTTCTCTTGTTCAGAACAAAACCATCAGGAATTAGACACTGTAGGCAACCCGGATTTATTCGAATCCATCAGCACCGTACCCATCGAAGACCAGTACATTGTTGTGCTTCATGAAAACCAACTTTCCTTCAGGTATGATGAAGAAGATTATGAAGGTTCACAGATCTTGATGCGCCGGGAGGTAGATGGTATGTTTAAGCAATACA
Organism: Aquiflexum sp.; assembly: GCF_041749095.1. Lineage (GTDB taxonomy): Bacteria > Bacteroidota > Bacteroidia > Cytophagales > Cyclobacteriaceae > Aquiflexum. Next base: position 5,819 of record NZ_JBGTCA010000238.1, read on the forward strand.
AGATAAGTGAGGATAACCTCGAAAGGGTTTATTCTATGGCTTTGACAGGATTTTGCGCAAGGATGGATCAATCCAAGATGGAAATGGTCCGAAATGACCCACGGGTAAAATATGTGGAGCAGGATAGAATGGGAACCCTTGGTAAACCTTCGGACAAACCGCCATTTAAAGTAAACGAGGATTTGGGGCCTAATACCCAAGTGGTGCCATGGGGCATCAAAAGGGTAGGGGGACCTTTTTCATATTCAGGAAGAAACAGTGTATTTGTAATTGATACAGGTATTCAATTGGATCATCCGGATCTGAATGTGGACAGCAAAAAAGGATTTGATGCCTATAATTCCAAAAGGAAAGACTGGAATATGGACGACGAACATGGGCATGGTACGCATGTTGCCGGGACAATTGGAGCGTTGGACAATAATTTCGGTGTAGTAGGGGTGGTACCAGGGGTTACAGTGGTGCCGGTCAAAATTTTCTTTGGACCCAGAGCTGATTATACTTATTCCGGAATGATTGCAGGTATAGAACATGTAGGTGTAAGAGGAATCCCCGGGGATGTTGCAAACCTGAGTTTTGGAGGTTTTGATTCCAGTACAGCACTTGATGAAGCCGTATTAAGAGTTTCAGAAAAAAGAAGGATTTGGATGATCATCGCCTCAGGAAATTCAAGATTGCCGGCAACTGCATTCAGCCCGGCAAGGGTAAAAGGAAAATATACCATCACCGTATCAGCCTTTGATTCAAGGGATAGATATGCTTGGTTTTCACATTATGGAGAACCGATACAATTTGGAGCTCCGGGAGTTTCAGTCCTATCCACATGGGCCGGTAATCGATATCGTTTAGAAACAGGAACTTCTATGGCTGCACCCCATGTATCAGGGCTTCGGTTGTTGGGAGACATTGATTCTGATGGTTATGTTCTCAATTACCCCATTTCACCTTCTGATCCAATTGCATTTAGAAGCAATAATCGGTGAAGAAAATAAAACGTTTGCCTTTGAGTTTTTTTAAAACATCTTGAATATCTTTTCGAAATTCATAGTTTAGAATTATGCGCAGGATTTTATTTTTTATTTTGTTCAATTTATCTACCTCTTTGTGCTTACTTGCCCAATTGCAGGAAATAGATAGTTTAAGCAAGATGGTGTTGATGGAGTCAACTGATTCCGATAGACTAAAAGCATTGAACAAATTCACACTTCAGATCAGGGAAAAAGATACCCAACAGGGTTTGAAATGGGGGCTTCAGGCCGAAGAATTGGCCATACAATTAGCGGACAGCCTTGAACTTGGCAGAGCAAAGGAAAACCTTGGATGGATTTATTGCAGGCTGGGAGTTTGGGATAAGGCTTTTAAGTACTCCAAAGATGCTTATATGATAGGTTTGAAATTCAATGACAGATTGGAAGTCGGAATGGCCCTCAACAATTTGGGTGCTCTTTACTATCAAAGGAAGAATTATATTGAGGCCATTAGGAACTTTAGGGAAGCTTATCAGATGTCACTTGAAATCGAGGACCCTTTTTTGACTATCAGGAGTTTGAATAATCTTGCTTTGAATTTTTCCAAGGTAGGGGAATTGGATTCAGCATTGTATTATGCCAATACAGCTTTGGATGTTAACAAAAGAAAAGGCTTGATGTATTTCACGAGTTTCACCCATAGGGTAATAGGAGATATTTTCCTGGCGAAAAACGTATTGGATTCAGCTATTCATACTTATGAATCTGCATTGGGTGTGGCTTCCCACCAAAGGCTCAAGACTTATGAGGCATCGATTTTCCATCGGTTGGGCAAAGCATACTTTCTTTCCGGGAATACACCTAAATCCCTTGAATATCTGGAAAAAGGGGTGAAAATATCTGAGCAAAATGGTTTCCAGGAAGAATTGGTCAATACTTATCAGGTCCTGGCTACAGTCTATCATTCCGTAGGAGATATCGCACGGGCCTATCAGTATCATAGGGCTTTTGCAGAATTGAAAGACAGCATGGAGGAAGTGATAGATGAGGAAAGGATGTCTTTGCTACAGGCAATGTTTGAGGTGGAAAAATCCGAGGCTGAAATCAATTACCTGAAAATAGAAAACTCCCTGAAAGAACTGGAAATCCAAATTGTCAGAAGGACAGTGTTTGTTGCATTGGGATTTGTTGTTCTCAGTTTGTTTTTGTTGATATGGCTGTACATTTTCAATAAAAAACTTAAAAAAGCCAATCACGAACTGAAATACAAAAAAGCCATTACTGACAATCAAAAAAAGGAACTGGAGTTAAAATCCCAAGAACTCTGTGAGTCCAATAAAATGAAGAACAGGTTGCTTTCCATTTTGGGACATGACCTCAAAAGTCCTGTGGCACAATTGAAAGGGGTCTTAGATCTCATGCATTCGCACGGACTTACAAGAGAGGAATTTGAAGGGGTTTCACATATATTGAAAAGAAACGTGGATGGGCTTTTTGAAACCATGGACAATATACTTAGCTGGTCCAAGTCCCAAATGGAGGGATTCAATGTACAGTTGTCCCCCACTAACCTGGGAAAAATTATCAGACCCTGTTTGGATTTATTGCAACATCAGGCAGCTTCCAAGGAGATTTCCATCAATTTGAATTTAGACCAGGAAGAAAAGGCTTTGGTAGATAAGGACCTGTTGCAGATCGTAGTAAGAAATCTGGTGAGCAATGCGATCAAATTTTCCAACAAAGGCTCCAAGATTGATATTTTTACCACTATTGAGGATGATATTTTGAAATTGGTAGTCCAGGACTTTGGTTTGGGAATGAGTGAAATCCAACTGGAAACCATACTCAATGATCAGGTTTCATTATTGGAATCAAGCGTCGGAACTGAAAAGGAAAAAGGAACAGGTTTAGGTCTCAACCTTTGTAAGGAGTTTTTGAATCTTATGGGTGGTAAATTAATCATCAACAGTATCAAAGGGGAAGGGACCACTGCAATTGTACACCTTCAGCGAATGGTTATTCAACAAGAACAAGCAGTGGAGTAAACAAAAGTTTTTCAGGTTTGGTTGGTTTATCGATCAGGCCCAGTTCCAATAAAACTCCCATAGTTTCCTCGAGCATTTTAATTGAAATCGTATTATCTGTTGACCATTGGGTTTGATTCAGCCAGGCTTTGATATCTTCCTCCTGTATTTTGTAATATTGGCTCAATTGTTTAGCGTAATCTTCTTTTTTGGATAATTCATTAGACATCTTATAAACAAGATCCCGTAATCTCCTGATTATTTCAGGGTTTTTATCCAAAGCTGTGGGATGGGCAACGATGGAAAAACATGGCCATGGTGTCGGCACTTCACCAATTCTTTTGAAAGTCCCACTATCTACAAGTGGTTTGGTCGTGTATTTTTCCCATAAAAAAATCTTATTGTCTTTGCCGCCCAAGGCTTTTTTGGCACCTTCAAGATCTCCTACTACCTCAAATTCCAATAATTCAGGATTCCATTTTTCTCTTTTTGCCAAGACAAAGGCCATCAAATGTGAACCTGAACCAAAGCGGCTGATTACAAACTGCTGCTTTTCCAGTTGACGAATTTCACTTACAGGTGAATTTGCAGGTAAATGAATGCCCCATACCAAAGGTGAAGTGACATGCAATCCAATGATCAAACCAGGATTGCCTTCTATTTTGTCTTTGATAAAACTTTCTGTCAGTATAATGGCCAGGTCAGTCTCTCCTGAACGAATGGCTTTGTTCATTGCACCCGAACCCTTAGGTTCATTGATCCACTCCAATTCAATGCCTTCCTGAAGAAAGGGCTGAGATTCAACCACCTTAACCCAAGGATAATTGAAATGCTCCGGAACACCGGTGATTCTAATTTTATCCATTTTTGTTTCTTTTTCCGACTATTTAGTGTTCAGTGTTCAGAGGGCAGTGATCAGTAGGCAGTGTTTAGTAGGCAGTGTTCAGTTTTCAGTGAGCAGTGTTCAGTAGGCAGTGTTCAGTGGGCAGTGTTCAGTTTTCAGTGGGCACTTTTTGCCGGTCTCGTAAAACAAAATCAGCTAAAAATCAGAACTAAACTTGTCCTTTTCACCTCTACGACATGAAAGGTTTGGGTACCTTAAATAGATTTCTCTCTACGTTCGAAATGACAAGGACAACCTTTTGTTACCTCTCCAACATTTTAGCAATTTAACCCTATTCTCTCCTCACAACTCCTGTTTTAT
>NZ_JBGTCA010000239.1:0-3834 GCF_041749095.1 Aquiflexum sp.
GTACCGCCACAATTTCCTGAATCTTTTGCTGACTATTTCGATGTGTTTCGGCAAAATACTTTCCACATTTCATCAATACTCCGTAATCTTCATTTGTACCTTGGGTCTGATTAGCAGCATAAATGGTAAGAGATCCTTTTAAAGGATATAGAAAGCAAGCCTCATTTTCCATAGAACGGTTTACTTTTACAGGGGCTTTGAATAACATTTTTTCAAGTACGATCTTGCCTTGAAGATCAAAATGGAGATGGTCTAAGATCATTTTTGAATTACTCTTGGGATAAACATTGATACAGTTCTAATAAATTTTAATCTTATTCCTGTTTTCCAATACCTCAGGCATTACTTCACTGATCCATTCTGAAATATCCAGCAATTGTTCCAAATATTGGTAGCCAAGGGACGTCAATTGGTATTCTACCCGAATGGGTACTTCCGGAAACACCTGCCTGGACACATAACCATCTTTCTCCAATTGTCCCAGCTTATCTGAAAGCACCTTAGCAGATACTCCGTAAAGTTTTCGCTTGATTTCATTGAACCGGAGTTTTCCATATCCTCCCAAAAACAAAATGCTCAAGATACTCCATTTGTCAGCAATGGGAGCCATAACATCCCTTATCGGACAATTGGCCGGAGGATTATCCGGATCGAGGTGGCCGAAAAGTTTTTTGAGCCTTTTTTGATAATGATGTTGTTGATTTTCAGTAACAGTAACTTTTTGGATACCAGCTTTCTCCATGGTAATGTATTGATTGAGGTGGATATAAATTATAACTTGGTAACTTAAAGTAACCTAATTATACTTAAAATTCAACTTTTACCTTTAATATTTTGTCCGATGGAAAAACAACACAATCAAACGACAAGAATCAAATATTCAGTCCATGGATCTGAACTTTCGGTCATTGCCAAAGGAAAACCCACTGATCCGGTAGTCTTGTTTTTGCATGGCATCCCGGCCAATGCAGAACTTTGGAGACAGACCATGGAAACAGTTTCTAAAGCAGGTTATTATTGCATGGCTCCTGATTTGCCCGGTTATGGGTTAAGCCGGATTCGATCTAAAAAATTCTATTCCCTGAAGGGAACAGCAGAATTATTTATCAAATGGCTGCATCAGGAAGGTTTTCAGGATGTTTGGCTGGTAGGACATGATATTGGAGGAGGCATAGCCCAGCTGATGGCTGTTAATCAACCCTACATATTTTCCAAAATCACCTTGAGCAATTGTATAACAGATGATTCCTGGCCGGTAAAATCTGTGCAGGATATGATCAAAGCAGCAAAATTAGGTTTGTTTTTTTTGGCTTGCTCTTTTTGGAAGGTTCAGTCATAGCCTGCTTTTCCAAGCACTCTCCCGTTCCTTCAAATACACTCCCTTGGATAAGGAAAAGTTTGAGGCAATATTCTATGACGGAAAATTTCATAAAATGAAAAGCATTTTAAAATTTCAAAGGATGTTGAGAAAGTTGAGCAATAAAGATACAAGGGGACTAAGTGTTCAATTAAGCCAAGTAAACCTACCCGTCCATTTGATTTGGGGAATGGATGATAAGTTTCAGCCATGGGAAGTTTCAGGTCAAAAGTTGCTTTCAAGTTTTAAATACGTCAAAGTTTCAAAAATGGATAATTGTGGACACTACTTGCAATTGGACCAACCGGAACGCTATGTGGAACTATTGCTTGGCACAGAATAAATATAAACTTAATACGTATCTGATCGTACAGGAACAATTAAAAGTCCATGATTTCATGAAAATTAGTTGTAAATGAGTTATTTTTAGGCTTTTGTAAGCTTTATCAAATTTCAACCAACTTGCGCAATAATTTGATCCAATACTGCAACCGCTTTATCCGCCTAACGGAAGAAGAAGAGAATTTGATCAAAGAGGTTTTTCGCCCCAAAAGTCTGCTTAGAAAAGAGTATTTGCTGGAGTCTGGACAGAAGTGCGATTTTATTGCCTTTGTAGAAAAGGGGGTAATCAGGCACTTTCATATTAAGGATGGGAATGAGATAACCTGTGATATAAGCTTATCTAATACTTTTTTGACAGATTTTAGAAGCTTTAACCAACAAATCCCCTCTGAATATTTTTTTCAGGCCTTGAAGGACACCAATCTGTTTTTGGTAAATAAAATGGATTTGAATAGGATCTATGAAGAAAGCAAAAACATTGCATCCTTTGGAAGAATCATGGCAGAGCAGGTCGCCCAAAGAACTGTGGATATAGCTCAGTCAATAGCTTCGGATAAACCCGAAGAAAGGTTAAATAAACTGTTGCAAAATCGTCCTCAATTATTCCAGGAAGTTCCGTTGCGTTACATAGCCCATCTGATTGGCATCAGCCCTGAAAGCCTCAGCCGGTTAAGAGCAAGGCAAAAACCTTAACTTTCGTCAAGGTTATTCAAAAGATAACTATCGTGATTTGCCTTATCAATCATTTAAATCACGATAGACATGAAACAAATTATTCTTCTCTCTTTATTATTCATGGGCACAATGGCTGTTGCTAAAGCACAAGGCGGTATTTCCTTTTGGAATAACCATATCCTTGGTAAAAATAAAAACCCCAGCCCACTGCATTTTAATGCCGACATTTATCCATTCCTGTTTTTTGCTGGTGCAGGAGGTTCCATCGGTTTGGAATTCAATCATTGGCAGGTTGGTTTGATCGGCTTCTCGGTAGTACCACCTGAATTTATCAAAAATACTTTTTTCCGAAATGCTAACGGGGTGGATATCACCCAAAATAATGCAGCGGAAATCTACTTGCGCTACTATTTGAGAAAAGACCGGAAAGGAATTTTTTTCGGATTGCTCGGTGGACCCGAGTGGTTTGATATGCGGGATAAAGCCACAGGTGCCAGCGAACAACTTGTCAAATCCTATTTGGTTCCCAATTTCGGCTTTCGGGTCTTTCCATTTAAGGAATACTTCTATGTAGACGCAAGTATGGGATACAGCTTCAACCTTTCCGGTACTGAGGAGAGAACTTTGGGCAACACCAGCTATCGTGCCTCTTCCGGAGGTATGATCTACTTCTTTCAACTAGGAGCAAGATTTAAACTGGGGTCAAAATGAAAAATAAAATCCCTTTTGCGCTATTTGCCTTTCTTGCCGTATCTGTTGGACTTTACCCCATCATCTATTGGATATTGGAACCAACTTTTGGCCTCTTGGCCACAAAAGATGCTGCTGTGTTGCAAGATGCAGTTTGGAAAGCCTGCTTTTATACGCATATCCTGTTTGGCGGACTGGCATTGCTGATTGGCTGGATAAACTTTTTGAAAAACTTACGGATCAAAAATCCCTACTTACATCGATTAGTCGGCAGAATATATTTTGCCAGCGTGATCCTTAGTGGCGTGAGTGGGCTTTATATTGCCCAGTTTGCCACCGGTGGGCTTATTTCCAGGTTGGGGTTTAGCTCTTTGAGCATCATTTGGTTGTTCACAACGGTAGGCGCAATACATGCCATTAGAAAATTTAAGATTTCATTACACCAAAGGCTAATGATTTTTAGTTATGCAGCCTGCTTTGCTGCTGTCACACTCCGAATTTGGCTGCCTTTATTGAGTTTGATATTTTCAGATTTTATGATAGCCTACCGTATGACTTCCTGGCTGTGCTGGGTGCCTAATTTGGTCTTTGCTTATTTCTTGAATAGAAAGGTTATTGGTGACACTAATAACCTCTATTCACTAAATCAGTAAAGGAAGGAAGTCTTGCAAGATATTTTTGAACCATTGAAAAAAAATCTGTCTCTCCTCCCCATCCCGTGAATCTAATTATCAAAGAAAAATTCTATATCAAAAGCAAAACATATTGAT
>NZ_JBGTCA010000240.1:0-1765 GCF_041749095.1 Aquiflexum sp.
GTCCTCGGATTGAGGATAGATCAACTCTTTGAGCAGGTAGTTGCCTTCATCAAAGCGAACCAACAAGGGCGCTTTATCGAATTTGAATTCAAATTTTTCCACAGACTCTTTTAACCAGACTTTTTCCACACTTTTTCCATCCGGATGGTAAAACCCAAGTTGGACGGGTATACGGTAGATGGGCACATCCTCCCATTTGTCCTGGGTCTGTTTTATTTCTAAGGATAAGGTCTTGGTTGCTTCATCCCAGTGTTTGGCAACCTCAAATACGGCATGGCCTGGTTTAAATAGAAACTGCTCGAAAAACCAATCCAAATTCATGCCACTCACATCTTTGGCACACTGCATAAAATCCAAGTAGGGCCGGTAGTGCTCTATTCCTGTGATCTTTACAGGCTCTCTCACTAGGTCTAGGGAAATATTTTCGCCGTCCGCATGGTGCTCATCAATGGTAAAAAACACGGTGCTTTCCCTCTTTTCCCCATCCACGATAAGGATGGCATCGGGAATCTCTACTCCGGCAAAATACATCATATTGTTATACTGGGTAAAGGGTAAACCTGCGAGGGATTCAGATGCTCCTCTGATAATGGCGATTCCATCAGGGATCTTATCCATAAGTTTTTCCCTACGACTTCGGTATTCATCTTTTTCAAAGATCAATTGTGCCTGAAGTTCATTTACCGATAGGAACAGAAGCAGTGTAAGAATTAAAGGAGTTTTCATGTTTTTATACTAGTTTTTCAGTTGCCACTTTGATAGCCTGGGCTGTCTAAGTCAGGCTCAATTTCAATTAAGATTGTATTACCCGATTTGATCCTAATTAAATAACAGTTACTTTAGGGTCAAGCTCATTTCGCCTAGCTGAAAGAAACATCCAACCAGACGTGTAGAGAACTATAAACAGCACCACCCATTTCAGAACCAATAGGGGTAAGGATTTGACCACATAGGCGGCCAGTATCACGCCAGCGACCCCGGCAATGGTTAACGAAAAGGAAGCTTTCCTGTCATATGCCCCTTGTTTGACGAATCTTGCTCCCCCTGCTGCCATTAGCATGGCAGTAGCGGTCATCATAATAGGGAAGGCAGTGAGTGGATGCATACCGAGCGCATACACCATTGCCATACAGGGAGCGTAAAAGCCGACGCCTATGGTTTGCAAGGCACCAAAAATAAAACTCATTACAATAATTACAGCCAGTTTCCAACCTCTCAGCCCGATCGCTTCACCCCCAACAGGCATCAAATCTAAAAAGCCGGCGATGATAATCAAAGCCACGGCCAATAAACCACAACCTAATCCTATCTGAATCCCCCGGCGCGACATTCGGGATACAATTCCGGCACCCAGTAATGCGCCTAAGGGTGCGGCTGTTGACATGCTGAACAGCGTAATGGAATCCACTTCAACCATTGTCATAAAAATAAATGTCTGCATGACAACAGGAATGGTATTCCCCACATTCATTGTTCCAGGAATCAAGCGGTCATCTATAAGTTTAAAAAACTTAAAAACAGCAGTCTGCTGCGCAAAACTTCCAATCCCCAAGGTATCGAAAAAGTTGGTGATAAATCCGGTTGTCAGCAGACCTGACCAAGGTTTAGCGGAAAACATTTTCCGATTTCTAAAAACATCCGCAATATAATAGAAGCCAAACGTACCCGTCATAAGCCCCAAAACAACCTTTAAAATAATACTCATTGATTTTCCTTTATTGTAAATAGGATGGGTCAAAAGAAACTGTTTTTAAGCAAATCTGTA
>NZ_JBGTCA010000241.1:0-6937 GCF_041749095.1 Aquiflexum sp.
AAAAATTCCCGAGGTTTTACGACAGTTTGATGAACTGATTGAAATAGAACAAATGGGCGGGAAGAGGGTAGTCCAATAAATACGAAGGAAGGATATCTCAATATTGAAAAAACCAGTCCAGAGGCCGGACTGGTTTTGTGATCAATAAACCCAAAATCTATCTTACATAAATTCCTTGACACATCTAAATCCAGTATGACTCAGACCTGAATCTTCACTGGTCAGAACAAAATATTTTGGGAGCCACAAATGAGCATTGAGTTCCTAAATATACTGCAGCTATGAAGAAAGGTTAGTCCTAATTCTATTTAAATTTACCTAAGAACTTCATTAGTCATCATTCTCTCAGTTTTCTCATCATCAGTACTTTCTGCTCCAACCAGGATAGAGAGCTGTCAAGCCTGCCGTTAGATATGAGATTTTTTCATTAGGATTTTCTAAATCAATTTTTTCCTTTTTTCAATCCGCTCAGATCTGATATTACAGTAATTTTACCGCTTCCGGGAATTACATTAGCAGAAAAGTTTTGATTAAGTTCAATGCTGGAGGAGGTTTGTACAAAAATCTGTTTTCCTACTACACTATTTGTCACCAAATCAAATGGTCCCTGTTCGCTCAAAACACATCCAATGAGGTTAATTCTGGTGGGAAGGTAGTCGGCCATGGCTTTATTGCCGTGGAAACTAATCCTATTGTTTCTGAACACGGAGCCGATAATGGTGACCACATCCATCGGCGTATTTATAGACAAAAAATCCTTTTGCTGCCCATGCTTCACCCGAATATTATCAAAGGTCAGCTGCTCCTGAACAGGCACCTGCGCCCCAGGGTAATAGGACCGGCTATACTTGTCATTATCGAAATGCACCGAAAAAGCAATCCTGGGCTTATCCAAATAAATATCCCGAAATGTTACATTGCGGACGCCCGCAGTATACATCACATCATTTTGAACCATCCCCCATTGGATGCCATCCAATTCCATACTCCCTGATTCATGGGTAGGTTTGGTTACCGAGTGATATATGGTCCCATCGGGCTTTGCCTGAACCCGATATATCCTGCCATTCGAAACTACCGCATCGGACTGCTGTACCTCCATTCCCGGCCTCCAATCAATCCATGCCCCGGCAAGAATGCGGCAAAAATATCCAGTAGTATTTTCTGCGTTTAAATCGTGGCATTTTTCTACCAGACCATCTTCAATCCATCCCAGTTCGGGATTGGAGGTAGCATAATCGTGCCCATTAAGAGCGATCGCGTCGTCAAAGGTTTGGAAAACTCCGTTGCTTATCCGGAACCTTTTTCCCCTGCCTAAGTGGATGCCATCTTTCTCCCCTTTGATAATGACATCGTCAATAATTAGGTCTTCAAAGGTGCAAACATGGATGCCATATTGCATTTTAGTTAGGTCCATGCACCGAAATCGTTCAATTTTCAAATCTTTCACATAGAAAAAGGCAATCTGCCCCCGCAGTCCATAGATTTCAGAGAATGTCTTATCAATTCCGTTGACCATTATATGTAAACCATGGATGCGGATGTGTTCATCGTAGGTTTTCGTCAGGGCTCCTTTGTTTAACAACACATGAGTGAAAGGGCCCTCTTCGTTAACCTTTTGGAGAAAAACCCCATTGCCAAAGACGATGGAGGTGTTGCTTCCCACATATACCGTACCTGCCACTTTATAGATGCCCGGCTGGCTGACCAGAACGGTTCCTCCTTTGTCCACGGCTGCCTGAAGGGATTTGGTATTTTCGATCCCTGACGCTGCAGGTGAAAAACCGTGGTTTTGGGCATCGGAAAAGACAAACTGCTTTTCATGGCAAATGAGATCAGGGGAAGTCATTTGCGACTTGACATCCAAGATGTCCCATCCAATGTTCAAGAAAATCAACAATATTATTCTCATGTTTTAAGATTCTTTGTGTTTAGTTAACAGGAAAACCCAAATCCGCCAGCAATTGCGGTCAGGTTTTTTCTGTATAAATTTTTATTTTTCAGGAAGGTTCTCAACCAGGTTGCCTCCCTATCGTCTTGTAGGTTTTCAGGATAAATCAGATTATAGATAGCTATGTGCTTTAAGTTGAATGTCATTCGGATCTAGCGTTATGGTTTTCTTTATTTTTATTATTTGAAATTGGTGTAATCTTTTAACTTCACCCAAATCAGGAACTGGTCACGGAGTTGCCTATACCAGGGCTCCATTCTTTTACTTGCATTCCTATACATCCATCCTCATTTGATATCACCTTTCTGGTTTGTTTGGTATTAAAAGGTGTAAAGGCCATTTCTTTCAACTTTACCAAAATCCTTGAATTCTCTTTATTGTCATTACCCATCAAACTTTCAAGTATAGATCTTTGCCAATTCCGAATTTGGTTTTCAAGATTCGGGGCTTCAGTGCCATCCCTTTCTAGGACTGGTATGATAGAGCTGTAGGGCATCACGCAACGCCTTTTCTATTTCAGGCTCTTGGCCTAATTTATTATATAGTTCGCGCTGATCCTCTTCCAGATCAAACAACTCGGTAGGCTGCAGGCTGTCGGCCAGTAATTTCCATTTCCCCATCAGTGCGACGGAGGTGGCATATGGGGTGGGTTTTGGTCCCTGGTTTTGAAAGTGCGTGTATAAATCCATCTGCCACAATAAAATGTCCCGTTCTATCACATCCCCTCCTTTTAAATGAGAAAGTAAACTGATGCCGTCTAGGTCACCAGGCACGTGATGGAATCCTACTGCCTCGCAAATCGTAGGTAACAGATCAGCCATATGACCTACTTGAAAGGTATAGGAGTTTGGGGGAATCCTGCCGGGCCAAACTGCGAACATAGGTACCCGAATACCTCCTTCGTGCAGGTCGGTTTTCCCCCCTTTAAAAGGGCCAGGGCTCCCTTGGAAGGCTGGACCGTTGTCAGAGGTGAAAATGATAAGGGTATTATCATAAATCCCTATAGATTTTAGTTTGCTGATAAGTCTCCCAATATTAGCATCTAGATGTGAAACCATGGACCGAAAGTATAATTGGTCGCCAGTCACTCCCATTTTTTCATATTTTGACAAGTGGGGCTCTGGCGCAGGTTCATATGGGGTATGAGGCACATCAAACCATAGGTTTAGAAAAAAAGGCCGATTAGCTCTATGCCAGTTTTCGATCAAACCAACGGCCTCATCTACCTTGATATCGGTCCAATGATTAGGGTTTTCGGGGATGCGCTCGTCGTTACGCACTAAGTATTTTCCCCCTTCCCGGTAAAGTTTCCGGTCTTTGACAAGAGCGGGACGGATAGGCGCTCCTTCAATATTGGTAAGGAATTGATCGAAACCGTGTTGAAGGGGCCCGGGATTGGCCGGTTCGTGGCGTTGCCGCGCCTCATAGTCTTGTGGTCGAAGCCCACCCAGGTGCCATTTGCCGATATGTGCTGTGGCATAGCCTGCTTCACGCAGCAATTTGGGCAGCGTGACTGTTCCTTCAGGCAAGTGTTCATCGTTATCTGTAAAAGCACGACGAATGTTGAAACGTAGAGGGAACTTGCCGGTAAGCAGACAAGCGCGGGAAGGTGAACAGACAGCTGAACCTGAGTAAAAGTGAGTAAAGCGCATGCCCTGGGCTGCCAGAGAATCAAGGTAGGGGGTTTCGATCGTGGCACTGCCATAACTTGAGAGATCGCCATATCCCAAATCATCAGCCAAAAGAATGATCACATTTGGGGGAGTTGGCCTACTTGCTTCTTTCTTTTGTCCAGCATTCTTGGTACAAGAGATTAGAATTAAAATAAATAATACGTAAATAAAATTTACTTTAATTTTTGAGTTGTTTAAATTTAATGGACTACCATTCATATTGTGTTATTTTAGTCAGCCTTTTTTAATTTACTGAGAAATTAAAATCCATTAACAACTTTTTTGTTAAGTTCCTTACATATAAATTTTCATGTTTTAGAAAGGCTCTCAACCGAACTGCCAAATTGTAATCTTTTAGGTTTTCAGGACGAATTAGATTGTAGATATACCCTATCAGAGAAGGTTTGATTTTATTTTGACCGAACTTATCCAACAGAATTATTATGGTTTCATCTTGAATTAGGTCTAATTCCGCCAATTCCCATAACAGTTCATACCGCCGCTGATCAGGAAATTCGTCAATCCGAGAGGCCAATTCAATCTGCAACGCTGGTTCCGATAATCTTTCAGCCAAAAAAAACTTCATTGCCTTCAATGATAGCAAATCATCCTCACTTTTTATTTGGTCGATTATCTGGGATAGAAACTGGGAATAATAAGATGGATTTCTTTCAATAAAATTTATTGCCCATATTTTATATTTAGGCTCATGTTGGTCAAACAATAATGTTAAAAAGGAATTGTCTGCCCTCCTATCCAGAATTCTCCGTATTTCTTCCTGAACCGGTCCATATACCGAATGCCATATGGTATAACAGGTATATGCCGCATCTTTTACAAGATATTCCTTTAAAGACAACTGGGTGGCACCCGAATATCCATCTACTTGATAATCGGTACGGACCGAGGGGTAGACTAAATTTTCTTTTTCCATTCTTCCCAAAATAGATTCTTCATCTAAAAGTATCCTGTGGAGTTTTTCGTAATCCTCCTGATCAAAATCCACGTGATCGGTTTTGGTCAAGGGACTGTCTTTAAATAGATTGAAACCGAGATAGTCCCCAATTCCGTCCCAAAACAACCAAAGATCCAGAATGCGACAATTGCCTTCCAGGCAAACAATCTTATGCAACTCTTTAGCAAACCAAATGGGGAGATCATTTTCTCCCCTTAGCTCAAGGATTTTTTGGCCCAACGAAGGGTCTTCCCTATCTGTGTAGTGATGGGATACAAGATTCCCCTCCATCGCCCAAAAATCCGTAAATGGATTTTGGGCAAAAGCGGGATATGGATTATACATAAAAGTCATTGAAACATATAGTAAGACAATAAATAAACAGTTACAATTGAATTTCATGACTATTTTGATTTAAGAATACTTATGTCATACCTTATTATAAAGTTTAACATACCGAAATACAATTTTACAATCGGGCTTTTCTTAATCATTTTTTATAAGGATTATATTGTAATTGTTCAGCAATCGATTGACAAGCATTTATATAAATTTCAGATACTTTGTCAATAACGTCCACTGTTTTTAGCTGTGCTTCAGGATAATGATTGTATATTTCCATCAGGCGGTCGGCTATTTGAATCCCCTGCGTGTCATCGATTTCAAACACCCAATCCGACAAGTTCAAGTCGTAATACATTTGTCCCTTGATGGTATCCTGAGGTTGACGTAAGTACATTGCTGGTGTACCTGCAGCAAGGGCAATAATGGGTGAATGACATTCAAAACTTAATACTGTGTGGGCCTTGGCATACATGGAAGCAGCTTCATCCGTTAACCAATATCCTCTTTTAATTACATTTGGCTTCACATCTTCTGGTAAGGGATCAATCAGCAATTCATCCACAATGTTCACCTGGTAAGTCATTTCAGGGCACACCAACACTTTATTGCCAGTTTCATTAACCCAGCGTATCATAGCTTCCCTGAGTTTGGCATGATCCATTTCTTTATATTGAATGTTCGTTTCTTCTACCTCCCTTATTTTCTCTTCCGACCAGTCTACCTGCCGGATCTCATGGTAGGGTGTATATCTCAGTCGTGGGATGACACATATGAATTTCTTATCTTCTAGCCCATTCACCTCTAGAAAATCCTGTGCACGGTCATCATCCTTTAGATGAAAATGGAATGTAGCATCAGGTGCAAAAGAAAAGTGATTTCCTGTAAGGCCATGGAACTTTAAGACCTCGATGGAGCCAGTTTCGCGGGTATATATAAAAGAGGCTTTAGATAATAACTCACATAGACTTTCATTAATATTTTGGATGGTTACTCCAAAAAGCCCAAAAGGTTTTTGTGAATATTCCACCCATGCTTCAAGGTTACTTTGTCCTACTACCATTGGGCCTGAACCATGAATCATCACATCAGCAGCTTCGAATGCTCTAATCAATCCGGGTTCATGAATTTTCTTTTCAGCGTCAACATCACCGTACAGTATTTCCACTTTAGGAAAGTTTTTCTTTAGGAGCTTTTCCACCTGATCACTTTTACTACGCTTCCACAAAATAATCCTGGCATCCGGCAAGTATTTATCTAAAACATGCAGTAAGCCTGGGGTATGGGCAATATCACCAATATTGACATCCTGCCATCCGGATACCAATAAAATAGTCATTGATTTCTTGTCGGATTGTTCAGAACCACAAGCGGAGAGCAAGCTTGATACTAACAATAGGGCAAGGGATTTTATTGAATTTCTTCGGTTCATTTGATTAAAATTTGACATAGGATTTTAAAAGTTCCATGTTTTATGCTTTTGAGTTTTCGCTATTAACACTTAATTATATGCATCTAAACCAATCGTATCAGATATTCCTGAATATCCCATACCACCTGCAGCTAAATATCCCTCACTACTTCCTTTAGAGTTTTTACTCACCCAAAATGAAAATAACGAACCATTATTAACTTCAAATCGAAACCTTACTACTTTTCCAGCTAAGGCCGCAAGATCCTTTCCTCCTTTCCATTTCAGTTCAGTCGATGTACTATCACCATTGAAAGGAAGGCAATTATCAATTGTGAAAGGTAACAGAGGTTCCAAATTTTCATCTAATACCTCCACCCTGATTCGACCATTGATAGCAGTAGCGTTTATAAATATGCATGAACCTGAAAATGTTATCGGGCGTGTGATCAGAAATCCATCATAATTGGAATTGTTCATCGAGGCAAAACCATCTCTTCGAAGAAAAGCAATACCGATAGCAGAACCGGTATATGAACCCTTTGATCCATCTCTGGCAACTCCTGAAAAAGATGTATATGGGAAAATGAGCTTATCACCCGAAA
>NZ_JBGTCA010000242.1:0-17887 GCF_041749095.1 Aquiflexum sp.
GATACCCCCAAAAAATTAGGGACTTAGTCCCAAATACGGTTTTCAGCATCAAACTACATCCAAAAGAAGACGGATTTAAATAAAATCGATGTGTATATTTAAATCTGAATTAACCAAACTAAAATCCTGCGGATTTTAGGTCATATATTAAAATTTTGCTGCACCCTTACTCTCGAAATCGATTGCGTAAACAGCGGGATAGGTTACTTGAATTTGATGGACTTAATGAAGAACTTGACAAACGTTAAAACAACCCAAAATATGAAAAAATCAATAATATTAATGATGGTCGGATGTATATGCATCCTCTCATGCCAAACTTCCAACTTGGAGAATACATCCTCAGAATGGGACAATATATTCAATGGTGAAAACCTCGATGGCTGGAAGGCCGTCGCAGGGGCCGCACCATTTGAGGTCAAAGACTCCGAAATAATAGGCTATGCAAAAGCCAATACACCGAATACTTTTTTGATCACTGAAAAAGAATATACGGATTTCATCCTTGAACTCGATCTTAAAATCGAAGACCTTTCCAGCAACTCAGGCGTCATGGTCAGGGGTCAGTTTGATCCTGCCAAAAAAGATGGACAGGGATTGGTTTTTGGATATCAGATTGAAGCTGATCCTACTGCCCGTGCATGGTCAGGCGGTCTTTATGACGAAGCCCGGCGTGGCTGGCTGTATCCATTGGATCTCAATCCAAAAGCCAAAGAAGCTTTTAAAATGGGGGAATGGAATACCTACCGGATTGAAGCCATTGGAAAAGAAATCAAAACCTGGATCAACGGTCAGGAGGTTTCTTATGTCGTGGATGACATGGATTCCAGGGGATTTATCGGATTGCAGGTACATAGCATTGGCAATCAAGAAAATGAAGGAAATAAGACTTATTTCAGAAATGTTAGGGTACAAACAGAGAACCTCACTCCTACCCCATTTCAGGGTGATGTATTTGTGGTCAATACAGGATTGAATGAACTGACTGATCTGGAAAAAGAAAATGGTTGGAAATTATTGTTCAACGGAGAAAATTCTGATGGCTGGAAGGGAGCTAATAAGGAAACCTTTCCGGAAAAAGGCTGGCATGTCAAAGAAGGCATATTGATGGTGGAAGCAGCAGACGGGGGTGAATCGAGCAATTTTGGGGATATTGTCACTGTTGAAAAATACAGTGCTTTTGACCTGGCTTTTGATTTCAAGATGACAGAAGGTGCCAATAGTGGTGTGAAGTATTTTGTAACGCTCAGTGAAGGTAACAAAGGTTCGGCAATTGGTCTGGAATATCAAATATTGGATGATGAAAGGCATCCGGATGCCAAAATGGGCAGAGAAGGAAACAGAACGCTTGCCTCACTTTACGATCTGATCAAGGCTGAGAAACAAGGAAGATTTGTAAAGGGACCCGGAGAGTGGAACAAAGGCCGTGTCGTTGTTTCCCCGGATAACAAGGTAGCGCATTATCTCAATGGAGTAAAAGTCCTCGAATTTGAAAGAGGTTCTCAGGATTACAGGGATTTGGTAGCGCAGAGTAAATATAAAATTTGGGAAAATTTCGGTGAAGCTTCCGAAGGACATATCCTACTTCAGGACCATGGAAATGAAGTCCATTTCAAAAACATCAAAATCAAAGAATTAAATTAGAGCCTGATCAAAATGAATAATGATAAAAATAACAGACGGGAGTTTTTAAAGAAATCAACTTTCGCCACTGTAGGACTTTCATCCTTGGGAGCGATGGGATTTTCCGCAAAAAGCTATGGAAATATTATAGGAGCCAATGATAGAATGAATGTTGCAATTGCCGGACTTGGCAGAAGATTGGGGGCATTTTATGCGCCAATTGCCGATCCAAACAACAATGTAAGACTCGCAACCCTATGTGATGTCATGGAATCCCAAAGAGGTAAGGCAGCAACGAATTTCTCCAAATTCATTGATTACAAACCAAAATTGGAAAACAGTATTCTCAAGGTAATTGAGGACAAAGAAATCGATGTGCTGATCAATGCCACTCCTGACCATTGGCATGCACCCGGAACCTGGATGGCAGTGGAAAACGGAAAGCATGTGTATGTAGAAAAGCCCTGTAGCCATACACCTAGGGAGGGAGAAATATTATTGGAATACAAAAAGAAATATGGAAAGGTGATCCAAATGGGAAACCAACAACGCTCCTCCGACCATACCATTGAAATCATCAATCAGATTCACAATGGGGTAATTGGCAAGGCTTATTTGGCAACGGCCTTTTATATCAACCAAAGGGGGGAAGTGCCTGTTGAAAAGGAAGCTTCCCCTCCGGCCGGTTTGGATTGGGAGCTTTTCCAGGGCCCTGCACCCAGAAGAAAATATACCCATAACACCTGGGATTACAACTGGCACTGGTATGGTTGGGATTACGGTACTGCCGAGACAGGGAATAATGCAACCCATGAACTGGATGTGGCGCGATGGGCACTTCAGGTAGAATATCCCAAACAGGTCATTGTAGATGCCGAAAAATACCATTTTGTGGATGACGGCTGGACCATGTATGATACCATGCTGGCCACATTCAAATTTGAGGATGACAAAACAATACAATGGGATGGCAAAAGCAGAAACGGACACAATACCTATGGCATGGACCGTGGCACCATCATCTATGGCACTGAAGGTTCGGTGATTGTCAACAGGAGTCTTTACAGGTTATTTGACCGTGGAGGTAAATTTATAAAAGAAGTCAAGTCGGGAAGTGTAGAAGGAAGTACCAACCTCGGTGGAGGCGGTGATATGACCACTGTACATGTGAGCAATTTCTTTGCTGCGGTCAGGGGAAAGGAAAAACAAAATTCCACCATTGATGACGGGGCGGTCAGCACCTTGCTTTGTCATTTGGCCAACATCTCCTATCGCATCGGTGAAAACTTTGACTGCAATTCTGCCAATGGGCATATCTACAACAGAAGAGGAATGGAATTATGGTCAAAAGCGTATGAAAAAGGTTGGGAGCCTAAAGTTTGAAATAAAATTATTGATAGAGATTTAAATGGTGAAGCTAATTTTCTACAAAATCCGGGATAATGGCCAAAGCCACTAATTGATGGAAAAGACCTCTCTTTTTGAAAGGTCTTTTTTTTATTTACCTGTTGACTCTCTTAAACTGATCTGTGAAGGCAAAACAATTATTTTATCTTCCAAAGGGGGTTGATTGGGCTTATTAAGTTTTTTCATTAAAAGTTGGGCACATTCCATACCCAACTTCAAAGCCGGCTGGGAAATGGTTGTCAATGATGGTTGCAATAATCCTGCAATCCGCATATTGGAAAAACTGACCATTTTAAAGTCCTTTGGCATTTGCAATTTGGTTTCTTTAGCAGCATAATAGGTGGCTATTGCCAGTTTTTCTACGGAAGCCACAATGCCATCGGGCCTGTCAATCCCATAAAGATATCCGGAAATCAGGCTAATGTTTTCCTCTTCTTTTTGAGAACATTGGATTACCCAACTTTCATCAAATGGAAGTGATGATTCTTTCATGGCGTCAAGATATCCCCTTAATCTTTCCTTCCCGATAGAGATCTCCATGGACAACAACAGAAAGTAGATTTTTTTACATCCTTTTTCAATCAAGAGACTGGTTGCTTTATATCCATTTTCATAGTCGTTGGTAATGAACTTGGTTGTGGGTATTTCTTTACAAATTCTGTCAAAAAATATGATCGGAACGCCTTTGGTATAGACTGTTTCCAAATGATCAATATTTTTTGTCTGACTTGACACTGACATGACTATGGCATCCACCCTACCGTTGAGCAGATATGAAATAATCTTTCTTTCTGTATCTACATTTTCATGGGTACTATAAACCAATAAATGGTAACCGAATTTTTGGGTGATTTCTTCAATCCCATCTATGACCTGACTAAAATAATTGTTGATCCTTTCGGGAATAATCACTGCAATGGTTTTGCTTTTTTGCTGTCTGAGGCTTCTGGCAAATGGGTTGGGTTGATAGTTTAAGGCTTTTGCCAACTCTGCTACCCTATCCTTGGTCGATTGACTGATTTCATAACTGTCATTCAATGCTCTGGATACTGTTGATGTGGCCAGCCCAAGTTTCTCCGCTAAATATTTGATATTGACCTCTGACATACCTATTATTCCATTTATCAACAAGGTGCTAATTTTAAACCAGTTTACCCAAAAATCAAATTAATTGTATAAAACTTTGATATTTATTCGGATTAATACAATTCACGAAATCGATTGCACTGATTGTTATACTTGCTTTATAATTCTTAATTCTGATTTACTAAATTACACCAAATCAAACCATCATAACCATGAATATTCTACCCCAGCGCAATATTCAATCCTATATCTCCGAGGACTTTTTGCTCTCAAATGAATTTTCAAGAAAGCTGTACCATTGCTATGCCAAAAACCAACCTATCATAGACTATCACAACCATTTGTCGCCGGAACAGATTTCCAACAATAAGATTTTTGACAATATCACTGAAATCTGGCTCAAAGGCGATCATTATAAATGGAGGGCCATGCGGACATTGGGAATTGATGAATCTTATATTACTGGAAATGCAAATGATTGGGAGAAATTTGAAAAGTGGGCCTACACGGTTCCCTATACTTTAAGAAACCCCCTGTACCATTGGACACATTTGGAACTGCAGCGGTATTTCGACATCCATGATGTGTTGGATCAAAATAATGCCTTGGAGATCTATAAATGTACAAATGAACAGCTGAACACCGCAGAATTCAGTACACAAAGCCTGTTGTCCAAAATGAACGTTGAAGTTGTCTGTACCACCGACGATCCAACTGATTCTTTGGAATATCATCGGGATTTTAGGAATTCAGGCTCATCCTTTCAAATGTTCCCGGCCTTTAGACCGGACAAGTCTTACACCATAGATTCGCCTGATGACTACAGAATATATCTAAATAAATTGAGTGAAGCTTCAGGAATCAGCATTCAAAATTATGACGACCTGTTATCAGCCCTTCTAAACAGGATCGGTTTTTTCCACGAAAAGGGAGGCAGGATTTCAGACCATGGCCTTGAAAATCTTTATTACTTCAAAAACAGCTCGCTTGATGCACATAGAATATTTAAAAGTGTAATGGATGGCAATATCCCTACAGATGAGGAAGTTTCTTTTTTCAAATTCAAAACCTTACAGGAACTGTGCAAAATGTACCACGCAAAAGGCTGGACCCAACAGTTTCATTTGGGTGCCCTGAGAAACAACAACAGCAGGATGTTCAGCAAGCTTGGCGCTGATACCGGATTTGATTCCATTGGGGATTTCAGGCAGGCCGCTTCCCTATCGGGTTTTCTCAATGAATTGGACAAAACCGATCAATTGGCCAAAACAATACTATATAACCTGAATCCAGGTGATAATGAGGTGATGGCTACCATGACCGGGAATTTCAATGATGGAAGTATCAAAGGGAAAATCCAATTTGGATCAGGGTGGTGGTTTTTGGACCAAAAAGACGGTATGGAAGCCCAGATGAATACACTTTCCAATATGGGACTGATCTCCTGTTTTGTAGGTATGCTGACGGATAGCAGGAGTTTCCTTTCATTTCCAAGGCACGAGTATTTCAGAAGGATATTGTGTGATCTGTTTGGGAAAGACATGCAAAACGGAGAACTTCCCCAAGATGAAAAATGGATAGGAAAAATCATTCAGGATATCTGCTACTATAATGCGAAGGATTATTTCCAATTTCCTCATAAATAGCAAATTTTAGTTCATTTTGAACAGATGGTGGATTAATTTCAACATCTGAACTTTCAAAAAAAATTAAATCATGAAATTATTTTCTGTAAAAAACAAAAAAATCATCATCACAGGAGCCACCGGGGTCTTGGGCGAAAGCATGGCCCGACACCTGGCCAAAGAAGGTGCACAGGTAATCATCCTGGGTAGGACCCCCTCCAAAGTAGAGGCTCTTATTGAAGATTTAAGAAAAGAAGGAGGAAAAGCTGATGGATTTTTGGCGGATGTTACCAAGGAAATCCAAGTTGAGTTGGTTGCCCAAAAAATCAAGGATAGATACAAGACTGTTGATATATTGATCAACCTGGCGGGAGGAAATATACCGGAAGCTCTTGTGAGACCTGATCAGACTTTGACTGACCTTTCGGCCGATGCTGTCAAAAAAGTAATGGACCTCAATTATCAGGGGACTTTAATCCCGATCCAATATTTCTTTCCATTAATGCTTCCCAATAATTCCGGAAATATTATCAATATATCTTCTATGGCGGCAAGTAGGCCTATGACTAGAGTGGTCGGCTATTCCTCAGCCAAGGCCGCCATTGACAACCTGACCAAATGGCTTGCAGTGGAATTCAACCAAAAACATGGTCCTGAATTCAGGGTTAATGCCATAGCCCCTGGATTTTTCCTTACGGAACAGAACCGTACCTTACTCACAGAAACCGATGGAAGTTTGACCCAAAGGGGAAATCAGATAATTAACCATACACCTATGGCAAGATTTGGCGATCCCAAAGATCTGCTCGGTACTTTACAGTGGCTCTGCTCCGATGCTTCAAGATTCGTGACAGGAACCATTATCCCGGTTGATGGCGGATTTTCAGCTTATTCGGGAGTTTAAAAGTTCATTGTACTAAGTACAATGTACCAAGACGCTAGGAACCTCGAAGGAATTTCATAAGTCCAAGCAATGAAGGTGTCAGGTAAATTCAATACAAAATCATAATTCTCAAATCGATTTGGAATGTACCTGTTCTCGTTCGGAAATCTTAAATCTAAAATCTAAAATCGAAAATCTTAAATTATAAAAATGGCCTATAAAATGGAACAGACCATGCGCTGGTATGGTCCCAAAGACCCGGTAAGTTTGGCAGATATCAGACAGGCAGGTGCCACAGGCATCGTATCTGCACTGCACCATATTCCCAACGGAGAAGTATGGAAACGGGAAGAAATCAAAAAAAGAAAAGATACCATTGAAGCTGCCGGCCTGACCTGGTCAGTAGTGGAATCTGTACCTGTCCATGAAAACATCAAAACAAGGTCAGGTAATTATGCTGAACTGATCAGTAATTATAAACAGACCATCGAAAATCTTGGATCCGAGGGCATTCATATCGTATGCTATAATTTTATGCCGATCCTGGATTGGACAAGGACACTATTGGCCTGGCCCCTGCCCAATGGCGCCAAGGCACTTCGCTTTGTAAAAAAAGAAGTGGTGGCCTTTGACCTTTTTATACTTAAAAGAAAAGATGCAGAAAAGGAATACAGTACATCCGAGATCCAAAAAGCGAAAACATTTTTTGAAAATGCTCCAAAATCTGAATTAAAGCGTGTTCAGGACAATATCCTGAAAGGTTTGCCCGGTTCTGAGGAAGGCTATACGATGGAGCAGTTTCAGGCTGCATTGGATACTTACAGAGGTATAGGGCATAAAGAATTGGAAACCAATCTTCAGGTTTTTTTGGATGAAATCCTGCCCATAGCTGAAAAGAATTGGGTAAAAATGGCCATTCACCCTGATGACCCGCCATTTGATGTGTTTGGATTGCCCAGGGTCATGAGTACTGCCAAGGACATGAAAAGATTGGTTTCAGACAATCCAAGTCCCAACAATGGTTTTACGTTTTGTACAGGTTCTTATGGAGTAAGGGCAGATAATGACCTTCCTACCATGGTAAAGGAGTTTGGGGAACATATCCATTTTATCCACCTCAGAGCAACCAGAAGAGATGAAGAAGGGAACTTCTACGAAGACAACCACCTGACAGGAGATGTGCCCATGGAGGCCGTGATCCATGAACTCCTGAAAGTCCAGCAAAAACGACAGATATCCATTCCCATGCGTCCCGACCATGGCCATCAGATGTTGGACGACATTGCCAAGCCCATCGTAAATCCGGGCTATACGGCTATTGGCAGGTTGAAGGGATTGGCGGAGATCAGGGGTGTGGAAGCGGGGTTGATTTGGGCATTGAAGATGGGGTGAAAATCAAACAGGTTCTATTGGGAAGGTAAATCTGTATTTTCCCTTCTTTATCAGAAGGGTAAATTGGGTCACCCTCTATTCTTCCAAAGCCACCAAATTTCTTATCATCAGAATTCAAAATGATTTTATACTTACCTTTTTCAGGAACTTTAAATTCAAACCCAAATATAGATTCACTGATGTTCCAGCTAAAAATAAATACCAAACCTGCTCTTTTAAAAGCTATTATTTTTTTCTCCGCATCAAGATGAAGCTGCTCTGCAGGTCCCGAAGCCAGAACTTTGTGATCTGTCACCAATTTGATCATGGCTTTGTCCCATTCAAAGAGATCATGGTATCTTAGATGGTCTGTATCCACCAATGACCATTGTCTTCTGGCGTATTGATAACTCCATTCATTCCCTAACCTTGGAAAATCCACCCATTCCGGATGGCCAAATTCATTGCCTATGAAGTTGAGATATCCCTCACCTCCCAAAGCGATGGTGATCATCCTTATCATTTTATGCAAAGCCACTCCCCTGTCCACCACCAGACTGTTTTGCAATTTTGACATGCTCGAATACATCTCCTTATCCATTAGCCAAAAAGCGATGGATTTGTCCCCAACCAAAGCCTGGTCGTGGGATTCAGCATAGGCTATTGTTCTTTCGAGTTGGGGCCTATTGGTCAGTTCATGCCACATTTCAAACATATCCCAATGCTCATCGGGCTTGTGTTTGAGGGTTTTGATCCAAAAGTCAGGTATTCCCATGGCCAATCTGAAATTGAATCCGATACCTCCATCCTTTATACTCCTGCACAATCCCGGCATCCCACTGACCTCTTCTGCGATGGACATTGCGCTTTGGGAAAAATCATGGATCAACTGATTGGCCAATTGCAGGTAAATGACTGCATCCCAATCTACTCCATCTTTGAAGTATTTTTCAAGGTTATCAAAAGTGATATTGCCATGATGCAGGTATAAAATGGAAGTCACCCCATCCCATCTATAACCATCAAAATGAAATTCCTCCAGCCAATACCTGACATTGGAAAGTAAAAAGTGCTGTACTTCTCTGTTTCCATAATCAAAAAGCTTGGAATCCCAACCCTCGTGATATCCTCTGGGTTCGGGATGAAAATATTGGTGATCTGAACCGTCAAACTCATTCAGTCCTTCAAAAACATTTTTGACAGCATGTGAATGGACCAAATCCATGATGACAGATATTCCCATTTCATGGGCTTTATTAACAAGATATTTCAGTTCTTCAGGTGTCCCAAATCTTGAAGTAGGACAGAAAAAGTTGGAAACATGATAACCAAAGGATCCATAATATGGATGTTCCATAATGGCCATCATTTGAATGGTATTGTAACCTGACGCCTTGATTCTGGGAAGGATATTTTCCGCAAATTCAAGGTAAGTACCCACACCCAATTTTTCTTGGGCCATACCTATATGGCATTCATAAATCAATGGCTGCTCCAGGTTAGCCGTTGCATCAAATCTACGGTCAGTCCAATTAAATGACTTTTCGGGAAACCAAAGCTGACCCGTGAAATCATGTGTTTCCAAATCCTGTATAACCCTTCGGATATAAGCGGGAATACGATCAAGGGCTCCGTTTTTTCCTTCCACATGAACTTTCACTTTGCTTCCGTGAAGAAATGCGTCTTTGTAATCATGATATGGCAAAAACAATTCCCAGTCTCCGCGATGATCTCTTTTTAATGGATGACTATACCTGTTCCAATTATTAAAATCACCCATCAAAAAAAGATTATAGGCCTGCGGTGCCCATTCCCGATAAACCCAGCCATTCCTGAAGGAATCAAAATGAATTCCATAATATTCATGGGCACGGGCAAATTCCAAAAGGTTACCAAAATCATGATCAATGGAATTTAAGACAGAGCGATACCTTTCATATCTTTCAAAAATTTCCACTGCATGGTCATTCAACCAGGGCGAATCCTTTACGATAGGCAAAATGTTGGGATTGTTCACAGAAAAGAAGTTAAGATTTTTCTAATTTAAAGAATTATCAAAAGCTAAACCAAAAGTTATTCACCTATAAATAAAAAAAAATGGTTAAGTACTTCTAAAACAGAAAGAAATAGAACATCGTGGACGCAAGAGAATATCCGATCAAAAAGGAGAAAAATATCGGTGCGCTTAGAGAAACTTTACTGTGTTCAGGAGATTCTTTATGATGAAAGACGTGGCTCAATTTCATGAAATATCTTTGAGGAAAAACGGATAAAATAAAAAGGCCGTAGGAAATGGTCAATAGCAAAAGCGAAAAGAAAGCCTGCATAAATGTGTTATATATATCCAAAAATATATTTTATAAATGACTTATAAAAACCTTTATTACAAAATCTTTAACCCAAAGTTATGGTAATGTTAATGCGTTTTTAGGTAGATAATTAAGGTTTTTGTAAATGAGAATTTTAGAATTTCATATCTAACTAGATACCAATCAATTCTCTATCCACATTTCAACCCGTCTGTTCAGAACCCTTCCCTCTTCGGTCTGATTATCGGCAACGGGTCTGCTTCCTCCCCAACCTGAAATCCTTACCCTTTCAAAATCAACACCATTTATGGTGAGGTATCCTCTGATTTTGGATGCCCTTTTCATAGAAAGGTCTTTGTTCAAAGAAGGATCTCCGGCATTATCGGTGTGGCCTTCCAAGCGGATTTTTATATCAGAATTATCTTTCATAAAAATAACGAGATTGTCCAAAACCTGTATGGACTTGGAATCTGCAAAATCCGACGTTCCCCTGTTGAATTGAATATTATCCAACACGATAGCTGTTCCCGATATTGCAGGCTGCAACAACAAGTCTTTACCTTCTATTTCCTCCCAATCAGATTTATCCATCATTTTTGGCAAAAAACCTTTTGAACTGATGGTAATAGTGTTCCATTGTGGTTCCTCGAATAATTCCCACAATTCATTTTGGGATTCAAGCACTTTTTTCAGGCCGCGTTCATTTCCAATTTCAATCTGATGTAACACTTCCTCAGAGGTCTGACTATTGATGACTCTGACCAAATCTCTTTTTCTGGCCGCAGTAGAAATGGATACTGTATCGGATTCATCTTCATCCTCATTTACTTCTTCTTCTTTTATAGAGGCGGCTGTTTCTTGGATGGGTTTGTTTTCTGATTCAGAAGAATTCATCATAGCGTCAACTTGCTCGATCGGACTTTCACTGTCCGCTATGAATGGCTTGTTTTCTATGACTTCCAAATCTGCCAAAGGTTCTTTTACCTCAAACTTTACCACCATAAAATCTCCAAACCCTTCACTATTTTGAGTGGTGGTAAAAATCGCCTTTTCATTGTTTTGATCGATGATGGTATAACTCAGTTCAGAACCTATAGAATTGGCCAAATCAATCTTTTGTGGTAGCGTCCAATCTTCCCAGGATTGGGATTTTCGTTGGGAAAAATAAATATCCTTACCCCTGTTATTTCCATGAACATTGGATGAAAAATAAATCGTCTGCAGATCATTGGTAATATAGGGTGTTTGTTCCTGGGCAAATGAATTGACCTGGGGTCCAAGGTTCAAGGGTGAAGTCCATACATTCTCGGATTGTTTGAAACTGACATATATGTCTTCGTTGCCATAAGTCCCAAAGGAATTCATGGACATGACAATTATACTGCCCCCGGGCACTAATCTACCGCTGAAATGCATGGAATTGTTTTTGAAGTTTCCCATCTCAAGAGGACGGAGGTAATTCCAGGAATTGCCAAATCGGGAATATTGATGTATCCCCTGTCTTTTACCGTTATTACCACTGTGGTACACCAAGGCCGTCAAAGCATCCGAAAAGCCTATAAGCACATCATTACCGGAAGTGGACAGACTTGGAATATGTTGGGGTTTTTGCCATTCTCCATTATTGTCTTTTTTACTCATCCATATATCTCCATAATCCGTAGGTCCTCCAACATTAACCGGATGGAAACCAACAGTGAAAAATAATTCGTCGGTTGGCGAAAGTACAGGGCTTTGCTCATCATAAGGAGAGTTCAAAGCTGACAAGGGAATCAATTCCTGAGCATTCACGGCGAAGAAAAAGGAAAAAGCAAGCAGGGATAGCCTGCTTGCTTTAGAAAAAAAGGAATATGAAGTTTTACTCATTTTATTGGTCTAATACTATGGCGAAGATCAATGGTGCGACGATCGTCGCGTCTGATTCTACAATAAATTTTGGGGTATCAAGTCCAAGTTTGCCCCATGTTATTTTTTCGTTTGGCACAGCTCCTGAATATGAACCATAAGAGGTGGTTGAATCAGAAATCTGACAGAAATAACCCCATAGCGGTACTCCACCTCTCTGAAGGTCCTGATGAAGCATAGGGACTACACAAATCGGGAAATCCCCTGCTATACCTCCACCTATTTGGAAGAAGCCGACAGTACTATTATCCTGGGCATTTTTTGTGTACCATTCTGCCAAAAACATCATGTACTCAATACCACTCCTTACAGTGTGCACATCTTTTACATCTCCTGAAATCACGTGCCCTGCATACATATTTCCCAAGGTGGAATCTTCCCAACCCGGAACTATGATCGGAAGGTTTTTCTTTGCAGCTTCCAATAGCCAGGAGTCTTTTGGATCTATTTGGAAACTTTTATCCAACTTACCGGAGAGAAGGATTTTGTAGAAAAACTCATGCGGAAAATAATGTTCACCGGCCTTGTCAGCTTTCACCCAATCTTCCAAAATAACTTTTTCAATCCGCCTCATTGCTTCCATTTCCGGAATACAGGTATCGGTTACTCTGTTCATGTGTCGGTCAAGCAAATCCTGTTCCGCTTCGGGAGACAATTCCCTATAATTTGGAATTCTTTCATAATAATCATGAGCGACCAAATTAAAGACATCTTCTTCCAGGTTGGCGCCTGTACATGATATGATATGGACCTTGTCCTGACGGATCATTTCTGCAAGAGAAATGCCCAATTCTGCTGTGGACATAGCACCTGCAAGGGTGACCATCATTTTACCATTGTTGTCCAGATGTGTTTTATAACCTTCAGCGGCATCAATCAAAGCTGCTGCATTAAAATGCCTGAAATTATGTTTTAAAAATTCTGTGATTTTCATAAGTATATTTTTGAATTTTTCAGTCGCAAAACTACCAATTTATAAGGCATAAAAAAAGTCCGGTCAAAAACCGGACTCCATGATAATATGAAGGTATTCTTTAATTTGCTGCCGGTGTTTTAGAATCAGCATATTTTTTGTTTATGCCTGCTACCACCTTATCTGTAATATCCAGTGATTTTTTGGAATACCATACGGCACCTCCTCTTGTATGTGATAAAATAAGCTCCAGGTCATTTTCTTCGGCAAACACTGCCATATATTCCTGTACCTGATCATAGACATCACTGTATAGTTTAGATTCGTCTCCGGATAGCTCTTGCATTAAATTATCCCTGTAGGTCACCAAGTTTCTTTCTTTTTTCATCAGATCTTCTTGTTTTGCCCTAGCCTGATTCTGTGTCATGGTACCTGCAGTCTGTTCAAAATTAGCAACTTCCTGTTCGAAGCCTCTTGCCCTGTTGCTCAACTCACTTTCAAATTTTTTCCCTTTTTCGGTGATTTCAAGTGATTTTTCTTTGAAAAATTCAAATCTCGAAATAACACTGTCTGTAAGAACATAGGCTATTTTCAAATCTGAAATGCTTACTTCTGAAGTGCTGTTATCTGTGGTGTCTCCTTCAGCGGTAATACCTGTTTTGTCGCATGAGGAAAATGTAATTGCTGCAATTCCCAACAAGCCGAACACTTTTGCTAATTTTTTCACGTCTCTATGTTTTTCTATTTGGCGCAAATATAAACAAAGTATCTTTTTTGCAAATTTTATTTGCATTTCCAATTGTTAAAATCAGTTAAAATGGTTTTTATCCCTATCTAAAAATGACTTAGAAATATAAGTCCTGGGCCAACCTGAAAGTATTTGCATGTACTTCAATGATATGGGAAAGTCTTTCTGAATATCCCCCACCCATACAGCACATCATTGGAATTTTGCTTGTTTTAGCAAAGTTCAAAACCATCTTATCTCTTTTTTTACAACCACCCAAACTCAATCCCAATCTGCCCAATTTGTCAGAGGCCAAAACATCCACACCGCTTTGGTAAATCATAAACTCAGGCTGAAAAGAATCAATAATCTTTGGTAGATTTTCTACCAATAAACAAAGGTATTCTTGATCTTTGATCTTATCCGGCAAACCAATATCCAAATCAGATTTTTCTTTGTGCATGGGATAATTGGCCTTGCCATGCATACTGAATGTAAATACTTTATTGTTGTTTTTGAAAATCTCAGCAGTACCATTTCCCTGATGAACATCCAGGTCAACCATCAAAATATTTTTTACAAATTGGTGATCCAAAAGGTAATTGGAAGTGATGGCAATATCGTTCAAGAGACAGAACCCCTCTCCTCTATTGGAAAAGGCATGATGGGTACCACCTGCGATATTCATAGCAATCCCAAATTCCAGGGCAAATAATGCTGCCTGCACGGAACCCTGCATGATATGTATTTCTCTGTTGATGAGTTCTTGACTCAGTGGAAATCCTGTTTTCCTGATTTCCGATTTGCTCAGTGACAGTGATGTCAATTTTTGATAATACTTTGGGTCATGGGTATTTAAGATCCATTTGTCATCAATGGCTGAGGGTTCAAAAAAATTATCTTCACTTACTGTGCCCTCATACAATAATTGTTCAGGCAACAGGTTATATTTTTCCATGGGAAATCTGTGCCCTTGAGGAAGGGAATGACAATAAATAGGTGACCAGGCAATTTTCAACATATCACAAAAAAAACGCTTGTTAGAAAACAAGCGAAAATTAAAATGGTTTGTTCAAAAATTTTTCATTCATCTACATCCTCTTCTTCAGATTGAAAGGCATATAAAGTATCATCCAAAACCAAAGTGTCCTCATTAAATTCCTTGACGAATTTTGATATTGTTTTTTCACTGATATATTCCACATTCAATGCCGCATCCAATCCAATCCCGAAATCATGATTGGTATCAATATCTACAAATTCCTGAACTTTGACCGTTTCTTCCTCTTCCATTTCCATAATGATCTCGGTAATAAACCATCCTATTTCCT
Source organism: Aquiflexum sp. (assembly GCF_041749095.1). GTDB lineage: Bacteria > Bacteroidota > Bacteroidia > Cytophagales > Cyclobacteriaceae > Aquiflexum. The sequence continues at coordinate 15,181 of NZ_JBGTCA010000242.1, forward strand.
CCTCCTCACTGGTCAATGGCTTTAAATTCCCGTTTTCATCTTCCTCATAATGAATACCCTTGAAGTTTGGGAATTTTTTGGCAGCTTCATGTTCTGCAAGTTCATATACTTCTGAAGCATGATGTAACCTCAAGGTATAAAGTGCTGCATCATAGATGACCTCTTTACCTTCAAACATGCCGATAAAGTAGAAATTAACAAATTCATCAGCGTTTTCTTCGCTTTGGACTACCTTGTGGTTTTTGTTAGAGTCTTTTAATTCTTGCTTCAGGGATTCGATGGTTTCCGGAACGAAGCCTGCATTTTGATATTTCATATATTAAAAGTTGATAGAATAAAAGACAACATACGATTCATTACGTTAATTTAAAAGAACAAACCTTCAATATTGTCCCGAGTTCTCAATTAAGTAATTAAAATACAAGCTTTTATGTTAAAAAAAAATGTTAGTGCCAAAAAAAAATGAGGAAAGAATCAAAGAGCTTGTCAGGAGACCTGAGGGACAGACTTTGGACTTTAAACTTCATCTCAATAATCCGCTGAAATTGGCCAAAACTTTGACTGCTTTTGCCAATACTAACGGGGGTACATTAGTTGTCGGGGTGTCTGATAATAAAGTGATGGTAGGCATAGACCCCTATGAAGAGATTTTTATTGTTGAAAAGTCCGCCAATAATTATTGCAGTCCTCCTGTACCTGTCGATTTTGAAATTATGGAACATGATATTGCCAAAGAATTCGGGGATAAGGATGAAATAATGATCATTTTGGTCCATGTACCTAAATCAGAGTTTGTTCATTACGTGGTCGATGAAAGTGGAAATAAGAGTTTATACAAAAGGATTTATGACAGAACCATACCTGCAAACGAGCAATAAATCATCTAGTGCTCCCTCCCAAAGAAACTCCAAGCAAAGAATTGATAATGCTCAGAACAAAGCTGAATATAAGCGCCCACCAGAATCCATCAATCTCAAAGCCGGGAACTATTTCGGCCGCAAGCATAATCAATAGTGCATTTATAACCAAAAGAAACAAGCCCAATGTCAGAACAGTAATCGGAATCGTCAAAATAATTAAAATAGGTTTGATGGTAATGTTTAATAAGGCTATCAAGGCTGCTATGACAACTGCCGTGATAAAATCCGAAACATGTACTCCAGGTAAAATATATTGGGCGATCAGTACCGCAATTCCCCCAAGTATCAACTGAAGAATAATATTTAGGGCATCATTGGATTTGCTCATTTATAAATATGTTTAATGGTAATACGCTTCTTTACCAGTATCCCAATATTCTACTTCAAACAGGTTGGAAGTCAGATGTCGGAAGTCAGATGTACTGGACATTTAAGTTTCTTGGCGAGAATTATATTGATTTACCATTTTACTGGCAACATTGCGTACATACTTGATATGTTTGAATAAATTATTCAAATTTAAATTAAAGGTCTATAGTTTTCAAAACATGTTACACAAGTTTTCAGACAATTATTACCTTTTACATGATTTTTCTCATATTTCAAACTTAAAATAAATATAGGTGTTTAATGAATTAAGATTAAGGATATATCTTTGTCAATTAACAATATAATCAAGTAACAGTGATCCTAATAATTTTCTTCCTTCTCCATTGGTATTTCTCCCTATTTTGCCAAAGTTTCTTCCTGCATAGATATGCTGCCCATCAGATGTTCTCTATGAATAAATATTGGGAAAAGTTCTTTTATTTCTTCACCTGGCTTTGTCAGGGAAGTTCATATTTATCCCCAAGGGCTTACGCTATTCTTCACAGGATGCACCATGCCTATAGTGATACTCCACAAGATCCCCACAGCCCTCATCATACAGAAAACCTGTTTACAATGATGTGGAAAACCAAAAATATATATAATGACTATTTCAGTTTCAAATTGAAGCCTGAGGAACGATTTTCCAAAGATGTCCCTGATTGGAATAAATTTGACCTGTTTGCTGATTCCATGGTAATCAGAGTCGGTTGGGCTTTATTTTACATTCTGGTATATGTATTAAGTATCTCTGTCTTCGAACTGGCAGGGACACATTGGTGGATGTACTTTTTACTTCCCATACATTTGATGATGGGACCTGTACATGGTGCCATAGTCAATTGGAGCGGCCATAAATACGGATATGCCAATTTTGACAATAATGACAAGTCCAAGAACAGCTTGCTGTTAGATCTGTTGATGCTGGGAGAATTGTTCCAGAACAACCACCATAGACTCCCCAATAGGGCAAACTTTGCAGTCAAATGGTATGAGTTCGATCCTACCTACCCTATTGTCAAATTGCTGCATGCAACGGGGATTATAAGGTTAAAAACAACCTGATCAGTTTCATCTTTTAAGTCAAATTGGATCTCAGCTTTCTTTCTGTATTTCATTGTATCTTCTGAACATCTCTGAAAATTTCCTTCCTTAAGTAAGCTTCCTAAAAATGTAGTATTACGTTAAAAAATCTTTCGTTCCGAAAGATTTTATTTTTTATATATAAAATTTTTCAATACCGATAATGTAAATTGTTTTACAAGAAAAAACTACTTAAATTTTAATTTAAACTAACAAAACATTTTTTTAACTAAAATTTTTTACTTAAATTTACAGTTACCAATAGAAAGATTTATTCCTTTACTTGTTTTTTAAAAACTAAATGGATAAGTTGTAGTCGTATTTAAACTTAAACA
>NZ_JBGTCA010000243.1:0-5673 GCF_041749095.1 Aquiflexum sp.
TGTCCTTTTAACAGCAGATTTTGCAAAAACCTTTTGGAATGTTTCCTCTGTAATTTCCATCCAATCTCTTTTATCCATTTCTTTTAGATCGGGATGAGGGTTAAATTGACTCACTTCATGTGGTCTGGAAAAACTGTTCCATGGACAAACGTCCTGACAGATATCACATCCAAAAACCCAGTTTTCGAATTTCCCTTTCATCTCTTGTGGAATTTGGTCTTTGAGCTCAATGGTAAAATAAGAAATGCATTTTGAGCCATCTACCACTCCATTTTGAACAATGGCATCAGTCGGACAGGCATCAATACATTTAGTACAAGTCCCACAATAATCCTTGGTCATAGGTTCATCGGGACTTGCTTCTATATCTAGGACCAATTCCGCCAAAAAGAAAAAGCTCCCCATTTGCCTGTTCAACAATAAACTGTTTTTCCCCAACCATCCAATCCCTGACTTTTGGGCCCATTGTCTTTCCATCATCGGAGCGGAGTCTACAAAAGCCCGTCCATGGACTTCTCCTATTTCTCCTTTGAGTTGTAGCAGGAATGATTTCAGTTTGTCCTTGATCACAAAATGGTAGTCTTTCCCGTAAGCATATTTTGCTATCTTGAAATCCTCCCTGCCTTCAGGAAGTATTTGATCGGGGAAGTAATTATAGATCAAACTTACCACTGTCTTTGCCCCTTCAACCAATTTAGTAGGGTCGAGTCTTATGTCAAAATGATTGGCCATATAGGCCATTTGGCCATGGTAATTTTGGTAAAGCCATGCTTCAAGCCTTGGTGCTTCTTCTTCCAAAAATTCCGCCCTGGCAATCCCACAAAAATCAAAGCCCAGGTTTTTTGCATGCGACTTTATAATCCTAGCGTATTTGTCTTTTTGAAGAAAGGAATTATTGGACATAATTTAGTGGAAATTAGTTTTGTTGAGCATTAGTATGCCTGACATATTTATGCTAAACCAAAAGGTTCTCATCTTCTTTCTATGATTTAATAAATCGTTCGTACCTACGGTACTTTGGAGAGGTGGTATCAATATGAATCCCGGCAATAAATTGCCGGGCTATAATTTCGGTCATGCCGATGGCATTTTTCTTTTTGCCGATTTAATATGGGGATAGCTTTGCCAAGGTTAGGGTCTTCACTTAAATAGTTAATAACTATTCATTAATTTCCTTTGATTATAGGATAGGAATATTTGCGTTACCAAAGCTTAACAACAAGATTCTTCTTGGCACTTCACCCTTAATCCTTTCTCCATCCTCCCCTATATCCCATATCCCAAATCTAAAATCTAAAATCTACACTCTACCATCTCCCCTGCCTTCATCCTTCATCCCTTCTCCCTCATCCTTCCTAAAAAAGGCTTCCCATCTGCCCTCCAAAATCCGGCTTGATTTTCAGGTGCTTGTAGGCAAGTTCTGTCGCCATCCTACCTCGGGCTGTTCTTTTGAGATATCCTTCCTGAATCAAAAACGGTTCATATACCTCCTCGATTGTTTCTGCCTCCTCACTGCATGCAGTTGCAATGGTGCTGAGTCCGACAGGTCCCCCTTTGAATTTTTCAATGATGGTCATCAATATTCTGTTATCCATCTCGTCGAGTCCGTTTTCATCCACATCCAAGGCATTGAGGGCAAATTTGGCTATTTCCAGACTGATGGTGCCGTTTCCTTTCACTTCAGCAAAATCACGTGTCCTTCTGAGAAGCATATTCGCAATTCTTGGAGTTCCTCTGCTTCTGCGGGCTATTTCATACGCAGCAATTTCATCAATGGGTGTTTGCAGGATGCCGGCAGATCTTTCCACGATACCTGTCAATAACTTTGCATCATAATATTCCAGTCTGGAATTGATACCAAATCTTGCACGAAGCGGGGAAGTAAGCAAACCGGACCGGGTAGTGGCCCCAATAAGGGTAAACGGGCTCAATGAAATCTGTACGGAACGGGCATTGGGTCCAGAATCGAGCATAATGTCAATCCTAAAATCCTCCATCGCCGAGTAAAGGTATTCTTCCACTATGGGATTAAGCCGGTGGATTTCGTCTATGAAAAGTACATCGCCCTCCTCTAGATTGGTCAGAAGTCCGGCAAGATCAGATGGTTTGTCCAACACAGGCCCGGATGTAATCTTTAGTCCCGCTTCCAGTTCATTGGCAATGATATGGCTGAGGGTGGTTTTACCCAATCCGGGAGGGCCATGCAAGAGGACATGATCCAAGGGTTCGTTTCTTCTTTTGGCCGCAAGAACAAAGATTTTAAGGTTTTCGACAATTTTGAACTGACCAGTAAAATCGTCAAAGCTCAAAGGCCGAAGGGCTTTCTCTATTTCTCTGTCTGAGTTGTTTAGTTTTTCTTTATCGCCGCTCAAATAATCTTCTCTCATAGCTGTGCAGTATGCCCTACAAAGATAGAAATTTAGACCAAGGCAAAAAGTTTAAATAAAATAGGGTGAAAAGAAAGGCAATCATGTTGCATTTCTAAGGTTGTTTAGGAACTTTTATTAGAAAAATAGCTTTAACTTTCGGAAAATTTACCCCTTTCCATGCGCAGCAACGCCAACAAAAACATTCTTTATTCCATTATTCTTTTATTGCTGGTTGCCATTGTTTACCTCTATCGGCAAAATCAGCAAAAACCAGTTGAGGAAATTGTAGCGGTAACCTCAGGTAAAGTCATCCTGTCAGGAAATACAATGGGGACAAATTACAGGATTGTTTACCTGGATAAGGAAGAGCGGGATTTCAAAGGCCAAATTGACTCCATTTTGATCGTTTTTAACCAATCCCTTTCAACCTATATTCCTGATTCGGAATTGAGTGTTTTCAACAAAAGTGATTCCTTGGTTTTTGAATTGCCTTATTTTCTTCCGGTATTGGAGGCAAGTAAGGATATTTTCGAAAAGACAGAAGGTGCTTTTGATCCTACGGTCGGCCCATTGGTCAATCTTTGGGGATTTGGGCCAGAAGGACCTCAATTAAAAGACAGTGTGAATATCAATAGCATTTTGCCTTTGGTAGGATTTAACCAGATTGAATTTGACGAAACAAGGGTCAAAAAAATGAAGCCAGGTATTTATCTTGATTTCAGTGCAGTTGCGAAGGGATATGGGGTGGATGTGGTCGCTGTTTATTTGATTTCAAAAGGGATCCAGAATTTTCTGGTAGAAATCGGTGGGGAATTGGTGGCAAGAGGAGTAAACGAAAATGGAGAACTTTGGAAAGTAGGTGTGAATAGGCCGGAAGAATTGGGCAGAGCTGATGAGCTTTTTAGCATTATTGCACTGGAAAATAAAGGGATGGCCACTTCAGGAAACTACAGGAATTATTATGAAGTTGACAGTGTCAAAATTTCCCACACCATCGATCCTTTTACCGGTAGACCTGTCCGGCATGGATTATTGAGTGCAACGGTGTTGGCTGCTGATTGCATGAAGGCAGATGCATTGGCTACGGCAATAATGGTTATGGGAACGGAAAGAGCCATTGCCCTACAGGAAAAAGAAAAGGATTTCGAAATATTTTTGATTTACAACGATGAAAATGGCGAGATGAAATCTTTTGCCAGTGATGGCCTCAAACCTTTTTTATCCTTCGCCCATGAATAATATCCAAGAATATGGCAGTTAATTTTATTTTATTGTTTGTAACAGCCATGGTGGCCGGTGGTTTGGCTTACTTTATTCCAAGGTGGGAGGAGCGGTATTTCAAATTGGTATTGGTCTTTGCCGGATCATATCTTTTTGCCATTACTGTACTTCATATCTTGCCCGAATTATTTGTAGAATCAGGAGATTCCACCAAAATGGGACTTTTCATCCTTTTGGGTTTTCTGCTGCAGCAAATTTTGGCCCTTTTGTCCACGGGAGTGGAACATGGGCATATCCATCATCCCAACCATCAGCACACAGGGGTTCAGGTAGGGGTTTGGACCATCATGATCGGTTTGTTTATGCATGCCTTTCTGGAAGGAACCCTACTTTCCCATGATGGCATTTTGGTGGATCACCACCACGATGGGCATGACCCTGGTCACCACCATCATCATGGCAACAACAACCTTCTTTTGGGAATCTTATTGCACAAAGGGCCCGAGGCATTTGCTTTGGTAGCTGTGCTGATGAGCAATATGAGAAAAAGGTTGGTCTTTGCTTTATTGGTCATTTTTGCTTTTGCTTCACCTTTGGGTATGGTATTGAGCAACCTGTTTTATGAAAGGAATGTATTGGACAGAAATGCGCTGAATGTTTTTTATGGAATGGTAGCAGGAGGTTTTCTGCATATTTCCACAACCATCTTTTTTGAAAGCAGCCCTGACCATCGTTTTCATCTCAACAAGGTTTTAATCAGTATTTTGGCTTTTGGTCTGGCAATTACTTTGGAGATGTTTCTTTAGTATTGTTTTGAATCTATATTTTTAAATCGTCTTATTGACTATATATTGCTAAAGTAATATACTTTCGCTAATTTGATATATCAATACCAAAATAGACGAAATGGAGAAAGCAATATGTCCCAAATGTGACCATACCAAAGTGGTCAAGAGTGGTGTAGTAGGTGGCAGACAGCGATTTAAGTGCAAAAAATGCGGGTATCACTTTACAGTGAATAAGCTGGGTAAATCCATAGACAAGTATTATGTTGTGAAAGCTTTGCAGTTGTATATTGAAGGTATTTCTTATAGGGAAATCGAAAGAATATTGGGTGTAAGCCATGTTTCGGTGATGAATTGGGTAAAGCAATATAAAATCAAAGCCCCTGAAAGCTACGATTACAGACCAACTTACAAAGTATTGAATCACACTGAATTGATCAAATATATGGCCCAAAAGGACAATCTTACAGATACAGGTATGTTGATAACCGAATTGGGAGATAAGTTTATGATTATTAAATGGGAGCGTTTTAAAAACAGATGATTCAGAACATTATACTGTTTACTATAATTAATTAACAAATATATATCCCTGTTTTTTTATTTGAATTTCAACTTTTCAATTTAAGTGTCTCTTATTGCAAAATTCAGTCAATAAGATCCTTATACTATTAACCCAAAACTTTATGTCAGAACACAAACTCAAAATGCAGGCTTATTGGAAAAAGAACCTCAGAACACTGTTTATTCTTTTGGCCATCTGGTTCACTGTTTCATTTGGATTTGGGATTTTATTGGTTGAGCATCTCAACCAGATCAAAATTGGAGGTTTTAAGCTCGGGTTTTGGTTTGCCCAGCAGGGGTCTATCTACTCCTTCGTAGTGCTGATTTTTGTATATGTGTACAGAATGAATCAGCTGGACAAAGAATTTGACGTCAACGAAGAATAAACCCCAACTTCAAAAAAATCTGCAATGGAAATATTAACCTGGACATATATACTTGTCGGAGCTTCATTTGCGCTATATATCGGGATAGCGATATACACCCGCGCCGGGTCAACCAAAGAATTTTATACTGCTGGCGGTGGAGTTTCTCCATTGGCCAATGGAATGGCTACAGCTGCTGATTGGATGTCTGCCGCATCTTTCATTTCAATGGCAGGGATCATTGCATTTTCAGGATATGATGGGTCAGTTTACCTGATGGGCTGGACAGGAGGATATGTACTGTTGGCTTTGTTATTGGCTCCTTACTTGAGAAAATTTGGAAAATTTACGGTTCCTGATTTTGTTGGA
>NZ_JBGTCA010000244.1:0-11690 GCF_041749095.1 Aquiflexum sp.
ATTATGGGATGTACAATCCTTTGGATGGTGCTGCCTTGAGTTTTTTGGTCAGTATGGATGAGCAGGATGTCCATATTGCTGAACACACTTTTCACTTTGAAAAATATGAAACAATTCATACCGAGGTCTCTCAGAAATACAGCTTAAAAGAACTGGATCAGTTGGCAGTAAAAACAGGGTTTCCTTGGGACAAACATTTTAGGGACAGTCTGGAGTATTATTCTTTGAGTTTGTTTAGAAAGTGATATGGGACTTTTGTCACATTTATCCCACTGTTTATTGATTACCTTTCATCAAAATGAAAACCGCACTGAACTTATTGACTGTCTGTTTGATTTGTCTTTCCTTCATTGTTGGTTTGGTATTTCTATTTCAACCATAAACTCGTCTTAAATATGAAAAAGAACATGGGAAATGCGGACAGGGTTATCCGTGCCCTGATTGCCATTGTAGCAGCTTACCTATACTTTTCCGGTATAGTTTCAGGCTTTGTTGGAATAGTCCTAGTTGTGGTGGCAGCTGTATTACTGTTGACCTCGTTGGTCAGTTTTTGCCCCTTATATTCCTTGGTAGGATTAAACACTTGTCCTGCAAAAAAAGCCTAGTGAAGTAAAGCAAATTCACGTAAAAGCCCATTGATGAAACAGATTCATTGATGGGTTTTTTGTTTTTTACATAAACAGCATTGACCAAAAAAGAATTAAGCCTAAATTCAAATTTCTAAAATCTAATCCCGATAGTTATCGGGACTAAAATCCAAAAATACATGAGCAATAACCGTAGAGATTTTCTCAAACTTGCAGGACTTGGTCTTGTCGGAGCAACTGTCCCACAATTTTCCAGAGCTGAATCTCCTGAACAATTATATCAACTGAGTCAAAAAAACCATAATCAGCTATTCAATATGAGTGGCTATGCTGCTCCAAAGTTGAATACGGTCAGGGTGGGAATAATCGGTTTGGGACAAAGGGGGCCGGGGGCGGTTGACCGTTTAAGTAAAATTGAAGGAGTGGAAATCAAAGCGCTATGCGATTTGATACCCGAACGTGTGGATAAATTGAAAACCAAGCTTCAGGGAAGCAAGCATCAGCCCGAGGGATACTCAGGCTCAGTATATGCTTGGAAAAAAATGGTGGACAGGAATGATTTGGACCTCATTTACATTACAACACCCTGGCACTGGCACACTCCCATGGCTGTATATGCCATGGAAAACGGTAAACATGCCGCAGTGGAAGTACCTGCTGCCAAGACTTTGGAAGAGTGCTGGCAATTAGTGGAAACTTCCGAACGGACAAAAAAACATTGCATGATGTTGGAGAATGTCTGTTATGATTTTTTTGAATTGATGACATTGAGTATGAAGCGGGATGGGTTCTTTGGGGAAATCATCCATACCGAAGGGGCATATATTCATGATCTGTTGATGAACAATTTCAGGAAAGATACTGAGGGAGGTTATCAGAATATGTGGAGGCTCAAAGAAAATTACAGGGATGGAAATCTATATGCCACCCATGGTCTTGGACCAATCTGCCAGATTATGGATATCAACAGGGGAGATCAGATGGATTACCTTACCTCACTTTCAAGTGCTGATTTTCATATGGCTGCAAAGGCAAAAGAGCTGGCAGAGCAGGATAACTTTTATGCCCCCTTTGCGGAACAGCAATATGGTGGAAATATGAATACCACGATAGTCAAAACCAAAAAAGGCCGTTCCATTATGATACAACATGATGTGACTTCTCCGAGACCTTATTCCCGACTTCATGTCATCAGCGGCACCGAAGCATTTGCCCAGAAATACCCCATTCCCAAAATCTCCAAAGGACATGACTGGTTGAAAGAGGAAGAAGTCAAAGCCTTGGAAGAAAAATATACTCCTGAGATTGTCAAAAAAGTAGGTGAGCTTGCCAAACAGATCGGAGGTCACGGAGGCATGGACTTTATGATGGACTGGAGATTGATTGATTGCCTGCGCAATGGACTGCCTTTGGATCAGGATGTGTATGATGCCGCTTTGTGGTCAGCCATTTCACCATTGAGTGAGTGGTCTGTGGCCCACAGGTCCAATTCCATTGATGTCCCCGACTTTACAGGAGGAAGCTGGAAAAATAATAAACCTGTTGAGATTACATTGAAGGGTGGGGGAACTACTAAGGTGATTGTTTAGGCTATGACCTTTTTTGGAGGCGTATTCATGCCGTGACTCAAAGTCATGGCATGAATTTATCAAGGATCTCACTTTTTAAAAAGACCTTCGATACGCCGTGGACCATCTAGCCTCTCGCCTCTAATTTTCTCGCCTCTAAGCCAAATGCCGTGCAAATGTCGGGTTAAATCCTCCCGATTTTCGGGCTATATTTGTAAAAATCAATCCAACTTGCCATGGTCAAACAAAACCATATTACCATGAAACAACCAGAATTGGGCAAAAAAATTCTCGAACTGAGAAAAGCCAAAGGACTGACACAGGAAGAACTTGTCGAGCTTTGCAACATCAATGTACGCACTATCCAGCGCATTGAGTCCGGGGAAGTGACCCCGAGGAGTTATACCATCAAAAGTATTTTAGAGGTGTTGGGCTATGATTTTAAAGAAATCCAACTTACCAAAACAGATAATGAGGTAATCAATCCTGAGATGAAAGGGAAAGTTGATTATCTTAAAATTGCTTTTTTTGTAGGAATTGTCTATTTCCTGTTGGCTTTTGTGGAAGGAGTATTTGATTTCGGACTTTGGGAAGCGGGAGAGGGGATTAGTCAAGAAGCTGCTCCTTGGTATATAGCTGTCAAAATAGGTATTATGCTTACATTTGGGTTATTTACATTTGGTTATTTTATGCTGAGTTTGATCAAACCCAATATAATCATCAAAGCAGCAAGTATTCTCTTGATTTTAGCGACTTGCTTTAGTGTTGCAGCTGATATCTATGGATTCAATAATGCCTCTATTTGGCAATCAGTACAGTTTTCTAAGGCAATTCTCTTTGGAGCGCTGTATATTGTTTTTGGTTTGGGTCTGATCAGGTATCAATCAGAATTTGGGTCTTTTGCTTTGGTCACAGGAATTTTGAGTATCATTTCAGGGATTGCATTTATGAGTATCATCCTTGCAATTCCAGGTTTATTTGTTTTTACAATTTTCGAAATCCTCCAGCTGGTGTTATTATACAAAGCCTATGAATCCGATGCAGGAAAAATTCAGAATCCTAGGAATCTTGATATACATGCATTTGGGTGAATGGTTATTTCACAGTCATTGGTAATTGGATTTGAATCAAAGGATTAATTTAATTTTAATTGTTACTCTTGATTTTAAAAATCCTTGGTCTTTTTTTAAGAGCGGGGATTTTTTGGGTTAAGTCTCAAGTATTATATCTTTTGCCTACTTTCAAAATTTCAAAATAAATTCCTGAAGGTTGGCAGTCCTTTCCAATTTGATTTTTTTCCTCAACCTGTACCGGGCAATCTCAATTCCCCTAGTTGAAATATTCATCAGATAGGCCATTTCCTTGGAAGAGAGGTCCATTCTAAGATAAGCACTAAGTTTGATTTCCTGAGGACTGAGATTGGGATATTCTTTTTTGAATCTAGACATGAAATCCCCATGCACTTGATCAAAGTGGATTTCAAACTGTTCCCAGTCTTTGTCACCTGCAATGTTTTTATCAATGCTCTGAACGACCTTTTGGATTTCATTTTTGACTTCCTGGTTTTTGCTCTTCTTGATAATGGAATTCAGATGGGTTTTGGTATGGTCAATGAAACCGTTTTTATTGAGAAGGTGCATGGTTGCAGATGCCAATTCCTTGTCTTTGCTCTGGATTTCTGCCATAAGCTTTTCATTTCTTAACCGGTCTATTTCTTCCTTTGAACTTTTCAGAGCAGATTCTTTTTGTTGCAAGGCCTTTCTTTGAGCATCTGTAATCTCATGTGTCTTTTTCTGGAATCTTTTGTCAATCATTTTGTAAATGAATGTTAATAAAAACAGGCCAATTATAAAATAAATGAAATATGCCAAATAGGATCTGTACCATGGAGGAAGTATCCTGAAAGCGTAAGAATCTGGACTGCCGATCTGATCGTAGATGTTTTTACTTCTGACATGGAATATGTATTTTCCCTCCCTCAGGTTAGTATAGGCTTTATCCCTCTTGACCGTCCAATCTCCATAACCATCTTCAAAACCCTCCAGCCAGAATTGGAACTGGGTGGTATTTTCATTGTTCGGAATAGGATTACTTGATTCGAAACGGATATTGGCCAAATGATAAGGTATAGTAGGAATAGCCTTAAGTACCTGGGAATATTGCAGGGAATCTTTTTCCCAATAGTTACCCTGCGAAATCAAAGAATCGGAAACACCTGTTAGATATACAGACCGTATCATGGTTGGGAATGAAGTCGAGGAGGCGCTTTTATTGTCGAGCTTATACCAGATAAACCCGTCGTTGGCGGCAAACAGTACTTCATTGGCCCTTATCAAGGATATATTTTGTAAGTCATCATTTAAAAACGGAATGATTTTATTGAAAATCTGATAGTTTTTGACATAGGTTCCATTGATCTGTTTTTCAAGTACACCAACCTCTTTATCCCCTATGAAAAAAATATTTCCAAGTGCATCTTCCACCATGCTCGTGGCCAAAAAATCATAATCAAAGTATTTTGAAAAGAAGGAGTCAATTTCAAATTTATCCTCTTGTGAATTATAGCTATATATACCGTATTCGGTAGAAAAGATCAATCTGTTATTGATTTTCCAAACACTGATGAGCAGATTGGTGGGGAGTCCGGATTCAGTTCCATAATATTTGGATTCCACTGCATCCAAAGTCTCATTTAACCTCAACCTGTAAACTCCTTTATATCCATGCGTCATCCAGATGTCTCCGTTCGCATCCTGCTCCAATATCCTTGAAGACTCCTCAAAACCGTTCAGTTTCCTTAAAAATTTGATATCGTTGTCCTTAATTTCAAAAAGTAATAAACCATTGTAGCTGCCGCTAATGATCAAGTCAGGATGATCCTTTAACGGGAGAAAGTTCCAGACTCCGGGCAGACTTCCAATGGACGTTGCCTTGGAATTTTTGATGGCAAATGCCCCGTCATTTTGTGCCGAAAGCAAAAAATCCTGAATTTTTGCCAGTTGGTAAACCTGTCCGTAACCTCCGCTGATTTTTTGAATTGGGTTTTGATTTTCGGAATTGGATTTTTGAACCGAAAGCCCAAAATTGGTTCCAAAGTAAATAGAATTTTCATGAAGTATGGCATCATATCCTGTCCCCGGCAATCCTGAAAACTGATCTATCAACCTAAAAGGAAGGCTCAGTTCCAATAGGGTGATGCCATTGTTATGTCCAATCCAAAGGTTGCCTGACATATCTTCAAATAGCGTCAGGATGGAATTGTTCTGTAATCCATTGTCTTTGTTCATTCGAAGGACTGATTGACCATCGTCTTTCAGGATATACAATCCATCACTTTGGGTGCCAATCGCAATGTTTCCATTTTTGAGTCTCAGTGCTATATTTATCTGAATATTACCTGGAATATTAGCTTCCCAAGTGGTGATGGTATTAAAGTTGGAAATAAAAACCGAATTGTTTCGGGTAAAAATAAGTTGCTGATTGGTGTTTAATGAAATGATACTTGTAATGACATCATCTTCGAAAACTTTCCCAAATTCAACAGGTAACAACTTGCCGTTTTCAAAAACCTGAAGACCTTCTTCCCTCTGGTTTGTAAAAAATTTATTGTTGGTATAATGAAAGCTTTCAAAATCCGGAATTCCCTTTATGATGGAAATCAGTTCTTGATTATTTGAAAAAACAAATATTTCCTGAAAGGTACAGAAAATGACCTGATCGTGAACGAATATTATTTTCCACACCTCCTCAAGATTTTTACTTGATTCTGGAAGCTTATCCGATAGAGAATGATACCTTAAATAGCCGGTTTCATCAGGTTTAAAATAACCAAATTCGCCCTGCCCTGCTACATAAATAATCCCTCTTTCATCAATATGGACATCCCTAATCTTGGTACTATTGGGCAGAGAATACCTTCTCCAGGTTGTACCGTCATATTCTAAAAGCCCGAAATTATTAGCCACATAAATCAATCCTGAAATACTTTGGTTAAAAGAAAAGTTTTGGATTCCGCCTTGATACTCTTCGCTGGAATAAAATTTGGAAAATGGTAGCCCTGGACTTTGTGCCAAAATTTCCCAAGTGACAAAAGTCAAAATAAAGAGGAGGAATCGGTATTTCATTTAGGGTAAATTGTATGTTGGCAAGATACTGATTTTTTTATTTGATGTATAGGATTGAAGGAAAAGTTGAGTTGGCTGTAAAAGTAAAAAATTAAGCTATCTGATTTAATTAACCATTATTTCACCATTTGCTGAGTTTTTGTGAAAGAAATTAATCTTATGTGATGTAGTATTGATGTGGTCTTCTTTTTTGCTCTGTTATTTTATATTGCTTGCTTTGAGACAATTGATAATTAAATCCAAAAATATAATTATGAAAAGAATTTTATGGTTGATTTTGACCATGGGTATTCATTTCGGGATTTCAGCCCAAACGGGATTGATTACCGGAAGAGTAGTTGATGATAGGGGAGAAACACTTCCCGGAGTCAACATCCTTAAGGTCGGTACTGCTACAGGTACTATTACGGATTTGGATGGTAATTTTACCATAGAAGGTAGAGAAGGGGACGAACTTAAATTCAGCTTTATTGGGTTCCAAGCTCAAACGCTTAGAGTCGGTAGCAACCTTACTTTAAACGTAACCCTCCAAAGTGATATCAGCTCCCTCAACGAAGTGGTCGTGGTTGGGTATGGTACGGCAACTAAAAAAGAACTTACCGGCGCAGTTGCTCAAGTTCAGGGAGATGATGTTGCCAAAATGAATATGCCTCGATTAGATCAGGCATTGCAAGGAAAAATATCAGGTGTAAATATCACCACTAACTCAGGTGCACCGGGAGGAACTTCCAATATTAGAATCAGGGGTTTGGGCACATTTGGTAATAACAACCCACTGATATTGGTAGATGGAGTAATTTTTGATGCCGCCGGGCTCAACTCACTTAACCCCAATGATATTGAAACAATCAATGTCCTGAAAGATGGAACCGCAGGAATTTATGGAGTAAGAGCTGCAAATGGTGTTATTATCATTGAAACAAAGAAGGGAAGTCTCAATAGTAAAGCCGCAGTAAATTTCAGTGCATATTATGGTGTACAGGAAACTGCCAGAAAGCTGGATCTTCTGAATGCAAGAGAATATGCCATTTTAAAAAATGAGGCTTTTGCAGCAGGGGGCATAACACCTCCATTTAACAATGTCAACTTGGGAAGAGGTACTGATTGGCAAAATGAGGTTTTCGAAACAGCACCGATCCAAGAATATAACTTAACAGTAACCGGCGGTTCTGAAAAGACTTCTTATTCAATTGGTGGGACCTATTTTGGACAGCAGGGAATTGTAGGGGGGCCAAAAGCAAACTTCGAACGTTATAATGCGAGGATTAACTTTGTTACGGAATTGGCACCCAAGGTGAAGCTGACAAGCGTGTTTTTGTACACTCACGAGCAGACCAGTGGAATTGCCCAAGGGGGGATTGGCTCAGTTTTATTTAACACCATCAATGCCTATCCAACTGAACCTGTTTTTGTTGGAGACAGATTTTCTTACCTGGAAAATGTGGCAGACATCATCAACCCATTGGCCCAGATTGAAAATACTTTCAATGAAACATTTGTAAATAAAATTGTAGGTAAAGAAGAAATCTCTTATCAGATAAATGAGCATTTTAGCTTGAATGGTCGAGCAGGATATAATTTTGCTTTGGTTGATGGTAAATCCTTCTCTCCACTAGCTTGGTTTGGTCCCGGTAAGTTTGCCAATAGTGCGAGAAATGAGAATTTAGATCCTGTACTTGTAGATGTAGGTGGTACACAAATTGAAAGAGGTGCATCAGTATTTGAGAATAGGAATACATTTTTAGATTATAACTTGGAGTCTTTCCTGAATTATGACAGGAGGTTTCAGGATATTCACAGAATCAAAGGTACCCTGGGTGTAAGTTACTTTGGTAACAGAAACATGGGACTTAATGGAACTGCTTTCAATATTCCAAATAATGATCTTGCATTTGCAGATATTTCTGCCAGTCAGGCTCCCGGAGGATTTTTAAACCAGACAGGTTCTTTCCAGACCAGACAAAGGCTGGTATCTGCTTTTATTAGAGGAGAGTATGAGTTGAAGGGCCGGTATATGTTTTCAGCTATTTTGAGAAGGGATGGATCTACTAATTTTGGTCCAAACAATAGAATTGGATATTTTCCTTCTGTGTCTGCTGGTTGGGTCCTTTCTGATGAAGATTTTTTTGGTAAAAACAGCGCAATTGATTTCATGAAACTGAGGGCCAGTTTTGGTATTTCCGGTAATGATCAAATCGGACTTTTCAGATATCGTGGCTTGATGAATGGGTTGGCGAGGTATGTTTTCAATGATTTTATCATCAACGGTGCCGCGATCGGTGCAACAAGTAACCCTGATCTGAAGTGGGAGACTACCTTACAAACAAATATTGGTCTGGACTTTACACTCTGGAGATCTATCGATTTCACAGCCAATTACTTTATCAAGGATACCAGGGATTTATTGTTTCAACCAGCGGTTTCGGCTTTATTGGGTTCTTATGGCCCGGGTGGTTCACCTCCGGTAATCAATGCGGGAAATGTTTCCAATAAAGGTCTTGAACTGGAAATTGGATATGGGACCCAAAAACCTACTGGTGTGAATTTTAGAATTGATTACAATGCTACCTTCATTAGAAATAGGGTGACGAAGGTTCCTGAAGGATTGGATTTTATTCCGGGTGCAGGTTTTAGTGTCGGTGGTAATGTTGCCACAAGATTCCAGGAAGGTTTTCCAATAGGTTATTTCATAGGATTTCAGACGGACGGAATTTTTCAATCTGAGGAAGAAATTGCTTCCAGTCCTGTTGTACAAGCAGGCGCAAGGCCTGGTGATTTAAGGTTTGTAGATACAAACGGAGATGGTGTCATCAATTTCAGTGATGATTCGGACCGAACTTTTATAGGTTCTCCGATTCCAGATTTCATTATGGGGTTGAATTTGGCTATGGATTTTAAAGGATTCGATATATCAGCCAATGTCTATGCAGCAATTGGCCAGGAAATCATCCGAAACTATGAAAGGCAGCAACCATTTGCCAATCAATTGGCATATAATGTAGATAGATGGACGGGGCCGGGTAGTACAAATGAAATCCCTAGACTGACCACTGGTCAGACAAGAAATACGGTTTTTTCGGACTTCTTTGTAGAAGACGGTTCTTTTGTCAGGTTAAGAAATGTTCAGTTGGGATACACACTTCCTGAGGAGATTACAGGAAGGATCGGGATCCGCTCGATGAGATTTTACGTCGCTGCCAATAACCTTTTAACATTGACAAGGTATATGGGATTTGATCCTGATGTAGGATCCGGTAACCCATTATTTGCAGGTGTTGATAATGGCATTTATCCACAGGCAAGAGTAATCATGGGCGGTTTAAACTTTATATTCTAAAAGGCATGAAAAATATATATATCATCATTCTTATATTGAGCATGACGTTGGTTTCATGTGATCAGTGGCTGGAAATTGAACCTGAATTCACACAGGATGCCGAGAATTTCTTTAATACTGAAGAGGATTTTCAAAGGGCTGTAATAGGTGTTTATGATTTAATGCAAACAAACTATTTGCAGATTTGGATAGGGGAGATCGCATCAGATAATTCTATAGCAGGAGGTGAAAGTGTAAACGACACACAGGGCCTTCATGAGATTGACAACATGGTCCATGGTGGGGTCAATAATGAATTACGTGATGTCATGAGATTTAATTACACAGGTATAGCAAGAGCTAATTTCATTTTTGAAAATGAGAATAAAATAGAATTCGCTTCCAAGGAGCGTTTGATGGCGGAGATTTCGTTCATTAGAGCATATTACTATTTTACATTGGTTAATTATTTTGGAGATATGCCATTAATAGTGGATAGGAGAATTTCAATCAATGAAGTTTTCCAGGTTGACAGGACTCCAAAGGCGGAAATCTATAGTCAAATAGAAAGGGATCTAGATAGAGCGATCCAAACACTCAATTGGACCAATCCGGAGATTGGAAGAATTACCAAAGGCGCAGCCATGGCTTTGAAAGGGAAGGTTTTGTTGTATCAGAAGAAATTCCCGGAAGCTGCACAGGTTTTTGATGAATTGGTAAGCACCAATCAGGCTAACTACGCCTTGATGACAGATATGAACACGATGTGGTTGGCTGTGAATCAGAACCGAAGTGAGGACGTATTTACCATCCAACACTCGGGATTGCAAGGTGGTGATTATGGTTGTTTGGTTTGTTTGCAAGGTAATCCTGCCGTGGGATTTCATTCTATCAGAAATTATGTGGGTCCTTTTTATGCTGACGGTAACAGTTACAACCTTCCAACTCAAAATCTTTATGATTTCTTTGGTAATGATCCCAGAAGACAGGTGACCATTTTGGATCTTGATGCATTTATTTCCGCCCAATCAAATCCATCTGCGATTTCCTATGCGGAGGGTGGAGGTGGTCACACTGGCTATTACAACAATAAATATATCAAAAGAGCAGATGAGAGAGGCCTTCCGGATGATGACTTGACAAGTCAATTAAATTATAGGGCAATTCGTTTTGCGGATGTATTGTTAATGGCAGCTGAGGCATTTGCACAGTCAGGAAATGATGCAAGAGCGAGAACTGAGTTAAACAAGGTAAGGCAAAGGGCGGGAGTTGGAAATATTTCAAGTTCGGGCGCTCAGCTTTTGGAGGATATCTACAGGGAAAGAAGATTGGAATTATCAGGAGAAGGATATAGGTTCTGGGATTTGGTAAGGACAGGTAAAGCTGCTGAGGCTATTTCCGGGTTTCAGGTTGGAAAACATGAATTATTTCCAATCCCGCAAGTGGAGATTGATCTGGCAGGGGGAAGGTGGGCCCAAAATCCGGGATATTAAACATTAAATAGATATGAAAAAATATATAAAATATTTGTTTTTACTGCTACCAATTGTTCTGATGGTAGCCTGTATTGAGGAGTATAGGTTAGATGCCACCACTCCTCCTGACCAAGCGGCAAGATTCACATTCGAACCAAGTCCGGAAAATGACAATATCATCAATTTCACCGCAGATCAGGAGTTCTTCCTGATGAAGTGGGATTTTGGCAATGGGGCTACTGCAACAGGCAGAAATGTTACAGGAATTTATCCTTCTGCAGGAACTTACAATGTCACCCTTACCATATTTGATAGGGGAGGAAGCGCGAGTACTACTTTGGAGGTTGTCATAGAAAGGACTGACCCAACCTTGTTGGACAGACCTATCTATAATTTATTGACAGGAGGGATAGATGCTCTGGAAGGAAAAACATGGGTGGTTGATTCCGCCCGATCAGGTCATTTTGGCGTAGGTCCTAATCCTGTGGGTGCAGCTGGAAATTTTCCTGAGTGGTATCAGGCACAGGCAAACGAAAAAACTGGAAGTGGCATGTACACTGACAGGTACACCTTTCACTTAAATGATTTTAAATTTGAATGGCAGACAAATGGGTTTGTTT
>NZ_JBGTCA010000245.1:0-3528 GCF_041749095.1 Aquiflexum sp.
AATACCAGAGAGCTTATCAATTTTGTGATGATGAACAAAATTGTATAAGATATGACCGCTTGAATCCATAAGTTTTATTAATTCAACTTTCAAATGAGAAACCCAATTCCTTTTGGGTTATACACTTCTGTCCCAAACTGTTGTCTGGATCTAATTTATAAAGAGACCTTTTTCTCGGTTCCCCGATACTCGTGGAAGGCTTTGCCTTTTTTGATACTTGGACTTTTGGTTCCCGGCCTGTTCTTGCCTCTTGGTTCTTGGCTCTTGGTTCTTGGCTCTAAAGGCTAAAGACCTTCGAGGTCTGAAAAAGACCTCAAAGGTCTGGCATCTCGCATCTCGCCTCTAATCTCTCGCCTCTCAAAAAAAAAAATTAACCTTTTTTCACAAATCAATGCAACTTATTTTTACCAACCTGTATCTACCTATTTGAAAGCCATCAATAATGTTATTCAAAAAAACTTTTACAACGGAGTCGGACATCATCAAAGGTTGCCTGAGGGGTGAGCGAAAAGCCCAGCAGCATCTCTATGAGTCTTATTCCAAAAAGTTTCTCGCCATCTGTATGCGGTATGTCAAAGATAGAGACCTTGCAGAGGATGTAATGATAGAAGGCTTTATGAAGATTTTTGAAAAAATGCCACAGTTTGAAGGAAAAGGAAGTTTTGAGGGTTGGATGAAAAGAATTATCGTCACACAATCATTGCTTACCCTTAGGAATAACCGGAATCTCAGCATGGAGGTCAATATGGAAAGCCATCTTGAAAACATGAATTCAGCTTATGAACTGAATCACCTGGAGGCGGCTGAACTGATGGATCTGGTACATGAACTCCCGGTAGGCTACCGGACAGTATTCAACCTATATGCCATCGAAGGTTATAGCCACGCGGAAATTGCCGATCTATTGGGTATCACGGAGTCAACTTCCAAATCACAATTGAACAGGGCAAGAAATACATTGAAACAGAAAATAGCCGATCAACAAATCAAAGAAAGGAGAATCAATGGCTAACACAGATAAAAATTTTGACCGGTACTTCAAGGAAAAACTGGTTAATCATGAAGTAAAACCATCCAAACTTGCTTGGGAAAGATTGGATTCACAATTAGGTAAAAAAGGCAAAGCTGTATATTTCCCATTTATGAGGATAGCGGCAGCTATAATATTGCTAATGGGCGTGGGGTATATCATCTGGCAAGTTTCCGGATCTGAAAACCTTCCGGGACCTCAAACTGCTGAAATCATAGAAATTCCGGTTCAAGAGGATCTTTTGGACAGCAACTCAGAACCCCAAGAAATGCAAGAATTCAATGCTGAGGAAGGAAGTGACCTTACCCAACCTGAAAATACGGAAAAGAAAAAATCCCAAGACAGACCTGCTAAAATACCACAAATGATAAGAAATACAGTCATTGAAAGTCCAAAAGAGCTTTTAGCAGATCATTCAGATCAGGGGGATAGAAATCAGGAACAATTGATCGGAATCCCTGAACTTGATCTTCCTGAACTAAAACTGGAAAGTGCCATAGCTATGAATGAGCCCGTGAAAAAAGAAGATGAAGAATTTGTGGAATACAAAGTCATCATTAAATCCAATGGCTTAAAAAATGAACCTGCCAAACAGGGGCTGATCAGCGAAATTGAGAATAAAGTAGATAAAATCGGAGGATTTCTGAACAAAGTAGAACAAGGATTTGCAGACCTGCAGGATGCAAAGGAAAATCTCTTTGCAAGCAATGTTCCAAGAAGAGAAAGAAGTAAATAACCAATTATTAGAAACTATACACTATGAAAAAATACCTGTTATTGTTTTGTTTGCTAGGCTTGGTGCAATTGGCCTATGGACGTATGAATGATGACTTTATGGTCCAGAATGACACCATCATTGTAGAATTCGGTAAATCCGGTAAAATCGTTGTCTTCGTGGACAACAAGGAGGATTTTGAAAGATTAAAAGGAATGAATATCAATCAGATCATCAGGGAACTGGATCTGGTAGTCGATGAAAAAAGCGGTGAACTTGTAGTCGTAGAAGTACAGGGCAAAAAAGGGACTAAGGAAGTTGTAAGGGTCCGTGAGGACGGTCAGGAGACTGAAGTTAATGTTGGAGGAATCAGGGTCACAGTAGATGAAACGGGCGGTGATACCAAAGTAAAGGTTCAGACCGGTACAAAGAAACGAAGTGATCCACCTTTTAGGACTTATTTCAACATTGATCTGGGTATTAATAATTATCTGGATGGGAATGGACAGTTTCCTACTTCAAGTTCACCTTATGCTGTCAAGGGATGGGGCAGCTGGAATGTTGGTCTCAATTGGATGGCAAGTCAGCGAATTAGCAAAGGTTTTCACTGGGACCTTGGTCTAGGAGTGCAATGGTACAATTTCAAGTTTGAAAACAGGGACTTTCAAACAGTCCGGGGAGACGGAGAAATAGATTTTATCCAAAGGACAGATGTGACCGGATTCAAAAGTAAGATTTCTGCATCCTACCTGACAGCGATGAGTTTGTTCAAATTGGATTTTGGCCAAATGAATGATCAGGGAAGAAAAGGATTCAGAGTGGCATTGGGACCTTATGCGGGATACCGGCTTGGTGGAAGAAGCAAGTATGTCTACAGGCCATTGGAAGGCGGTGGACGCCAAAAAGACCATCAGGCCACAGGCATATATTTGAACAACTTCCGCTATGGCATCCGGGGTGAGGTAGGTGTCGGCAGGGTCAATTTCTTCAGCACTTATGATCTCAACAAACTCTTCCAGGATGGTGCGGGTCCTGAATTGAACCCAATCACTTTTGGGGTAATATTTTAAACTCCTTTTTTAAAAAAACTACACCAATGAAAAAGACAACAATTATTTTGTCCTTCATGTTTCTTTCCAATTGGGCAATTGCTCAGGTAGAAGATTCAGTGAAAATCGCAATGAACAAAACTACCGTATTTTCTATTTTCGATACCAAAATAGAGGTTAAGAAAAATGATGACGGTTCAAGAACCTGGGAATTCATACCCAACTCCAAGGTTTACAATGAAAAAGATACTGAAAGGAAATCCAATAGAAAAGTCAGGCACGATACAGGGCTTGATCTGGAATTGGGAATCAATACCTGGATAGGTGATAGTGATGCCCCTGCCGTAAGGCCCTGGGGAAGCTGGAATCCTGCTTTCAACACCTATTACACCTATAAGCCAAGTGAAAATTTCAGGATCAAAACCATGTTGGGCGTGAGTTGGTACAATTTCAAATTTGAAGATAGAAATCTTCAGGCTTTGCGTTCACCGGATGGTATTTTCTTTGATCAATTTGAAGATGGTGGGGGTATTAAGTCCAAGATTTCAGCTTCCTATGTCAATATCTGTCTAATTCCTTCGATAAGGAGCAATAATGGAAAATTCAGGTTTGGGATAGGGCCCTATGCAGGATTGAGATTGGGTGGAAGAGGGAAATTTGTTTACCGTGACGATACCGGTGACCGCCGAAGACAGTTCCAGATGGGTAATATGTTTGCCAATGACTTCCGCTAT
>NZ_JBGTCA010000246.1:0-14162 GCF_041749095.1 Aquiflexum sp.
CGGATGGCTGCACTATCCTCATCTACTACCATTACTTTTCTTTTGGATTTGCCCTGTTCCAGTAGTGCACTGATATCCTCAAATAACTGGGCAGTATCAATCGGTTTGGTCAGATAGCGATCTACACCGATGCGGAAACCCCGGGCCCTGTCCTGTACAATTGACAAGATGATGATTGGAATGTCCATTGTTTGGGGATCATTTTTCAAAATAGCGGCAACATCAAAACCGTTGATTTCGGGCATCATAATATCCAAAATGATAAGGTCAGGACGATGCTCCCTAATCGATTCTATGGCTTCTTTTCCATTGCTGGCCTCAGAGGTCAAGTAACCCGCTTCTGTTAGCTCCTGACGCAAAAGAGATCTGATGGACTCCTCATCATCTACGATCAAAATCTGGGCATTTGCACCTACTTCTTTAAGTTTTGAAAAAGACATCTTTTCCTTCAACTGTTTGACCAGGTCATTGAGGTGAATCGGTCCAGCTGAAGTGGAGGGTTTTTCTTTTTCTACAAAAGGAATAGCAAAAGAAAATGTAGTCCCTTTTCCAACTTCGCTTTCCAGCCAGATCCGGCCACCGGAGTGTTCGACAATTTCCTTGCAAATGGGGAGTCCCAAACCCGTGCCTTTTGGTTTATCGGTAAGTGTATCCCCTCCGATTTGCTTAAACTGCTCAAAAACGGCCCCAAAGTCTTCTTTGGCAATCCCCATTCCGGTATCTTGGATACTGGTGATAATTTCATTTCCAACTTGTTTTATCCTGCAAGTGACGGAGCCTTTGTCTGTAAACTTGACCGCATTGGAAATCAGGTTGATGACCACCTGAATAAGCTTGTTGGTATCTCCGGTGATCATTGGGATATTTGGGTTGATGTCCCGGATCAGTTTTAAATTTTTCTGCTCAAATAGAGAAGTGGTTGCTGAAATTGCACGTTCCACCACTTCGGGCATAGCCACGTCTTCCTGGCTCCAATCCATCTTTCCGGCCTCGATTTTTGCCAAATCCAGCACATCATTGATCAGTGTGGTAAGCCGCTCTCCTTCCGAAATGACTACCTTGAGATTTTCTGAAACCTGGTTGATTGTCTTTTCTGTTTTGGGATCTTTTCGATCGACCAAGGGAAATATTTTTTCCTCCAGCCTTTTCTGAATGATCTTGGCAAAACCCAATACCGAAGTAAGGGGTGTCCTGAGTTCGTGACTGACTGTAGAAAGGAAGGCGCTTTTGGCCTCATTGGCCTGTTCCGCAGATTTTTTGGCAGCCACCACTTCTTCAAAAAGCTGGGCTTTGTTGATCGCAACTCCAACCGAAGAGGCAATGGTAGAAAGCAGGTTGGAATCTCCTTCATTAAATCGGTTTTCCGTTTCGGTACTTTGCACACTCAATACCCCAATGGCTTCCTTTCCCCGAAAAATTGGCACTCCCAAATAAGATGCTGAAGGAATTCCTAATCGACTTGCTCCCAATTTTGTGGTCATTTCCTCGAAATCTTTATTGATAAGAAGGGCTTTTCCGCTACTTAATATTTTTGAAGTAAGTCCTTCTCCCAGATTTTGGGGAGGCATATCATCCCCATGTTGGTAAGGGAAGTTGATGGTATTGGTTTTCTTATCAAGAAGGGCCAAGTACACAATATTTGCTTTAAACAGCTCTTTCATCTGATCTCCTACGAGATGAATGATTTCATCCAGAGACCCATAAGAAGCGAGCGCATTGGTTACCCTGTTAACTGCAGAAAGTTCGTTGGCTTTTAGGGCAAGCTCATTTGCCTTTTCGTCGATTTCCTGTTTTTGTTGCTGAAGCAATAGGTTGGCTTTTTGTTTAAGACGGTTATTGCGGAGCAAGAGGAAAACGGTAATCAGGATCAGCCCCAACACAATTAAGGCACTTATCAGGAAGTTTTGCTGTGATTTTTTCTGTTCGCTTAGCAGTGCAATCTCATCTTCTTTTTTCTCCATTTCAAAATTGTACTCCAACACTGTGGCTTTGTTTTTCACCTCCGCCGACGTCATACTATCCCGGTAGCTGATATATGTTTTATAATAATCATAGGCATTTCTAAAATCATTTTTGAGCGCATAAGCGTCAGCCAATACCCTTGCATTGTCCCGCATATCCTCCATATATCCTGTTTGGATACCAAGTGTATACCCTTGTTCTGCATAAAAGAGCGCACTATCGGGACTGTTTTGTTTCACATGGGCACGTGCCAAAATGCCGAATATCCAGGCATCAACTGAATCATCTCCCGATTTTTTGGCCTTTTCAATGGATTTATATCCGTATTGAAATGCCAAGGGCAAACTATCCATGCTTACATACACATCAGCCAGATTACTTAGGGGGATCAAACTGTCGCTCGCAGTTAATGCATGATTCAGGGCCAGATTGTATTCCGCAATTGCTTCAGGATATTTTTTATCCAGTCGGTAGTTTTCACCCAGTAAAATATAAAGACCCCTTAACTCTGAATTTCCATATTCAAGCTGTTTGTGAAGACCGGTCAGCTTTTGCAGATAGTCATTTGATTTTTCATAATCGCCTATCAAGGTATATGTTGATGCCAGGGCAAACCATGCAGTATACAAGCGGGTCTGGCTATTCAGTTCTTCTGCATTTTTAAGTGATTTGATACTGTAATCCAAAGCCTGAGCATAATCTCCCAAAATCCTGTAACCATTGGCAATTGAACGCTGTGATGTTTCTATCAATTCTAAATTTCCCAATTGCAGAGCGATTTCTTCTGCTTGGAGGGCATAAGAAAGTGCTTGCCTGTAATCGTTGATGCTATAATAATAGGAAATGAAGAAAAAATTAACTCTGTATTGCATTAATAAATTATTGGTTTTTTTGGCGATGGAATCAGCCTGGTTCAACTGGGCAAATGCGGTTTCCATGTTTCTGTTTATCAAGTTTACCCTTGATTTTAATGCCAGAGCAAAACCCTCCCCTTCGGCATACTTTAATTTGCGGGAAAGTGAAAGCGCCTCGGTAGCATTTTTTTCAACTTCCTCGATTGGAATTGGCGGAATACTAAAACATATTTTGATCAGGAGATTTACCCTGGCAGTATCCTGTTGGGTGTGTTCCTGAATTTGCTTTCTTAATTGTTCTATTTCAGTTGACTGGGCATGGCAATAAAAGGTGAGGGCGAATAAAGCCAATCCTAAAAAGACTTTTCTCATGAAGATATAGAGGTTATGGTGAGGTAATTAAACAATCAGAAGCATAATATAAATAGGAGAAATTTTAAATGCAAGCCCGATTTTTTTAGTCTTCTCCCGTAAGTGCAAATCGTCGTCTGGAAAGCATGATTTAATCAATAGGAAGCTGGATAATAAACTCAGTGCCAAGACCTTCCTGGCTTTCAACCCTGATCTCCCCTCCATGCGCCTTTACAATATCATAGCTTAAACTCAATCCCAATCCCGTTCCCTGCCCTGTCGGCTTGGTAGTAAAAAAAGGCTGGAAGATTTTGTCTTTGATGGCATCGGGGATGCCGGGGCCGTTGTCCCGGACTGAAATCAAAACTTTTCCATCAAGTCTTTTTGTACTCAATGAAACCATGGGGTTATATCCATCTTCTCCCATTTTCTTTCTTTCATTGACCGCGAAAAAAGCATTGTTGATCAGATTTAACAAAACCCTACCGATATCTTGTGAGACAACATCCATTTTGGGAAGGTCAGGATCCAAGTCTGTTTTGAATTCAGCATTGAAACTCTTGTCCTTTGCCCGTAGCCCGTGGTAGGATAGCCTTAGAAACTCATCTGCCAAGGCGTTGAGATCGGTTTTTTCCTTTTGGCTGGAACTGTTCCGGCTATGGGCCAACATTCCCTTGACAATGGCATCTGCCCTCTTGCCGTGGTGGTGAATCTTTTGTTGGTTTTGAATAATATCATCAGCAATCTCCTCCAATTCCTTTTTTTGTCCTGAATCAAGATTAATTTTTGATAGCTCCTCTTTCAGTTCATCAGCAAGTTCTATACTGACCTCAGAAAAATTATTCACAAAATTCAAGGGATTCTGTATCTCATGTGCAATCCCCGCGGTGAGTTCTCCCAATGAGGCCATTTTCTCAGACTGTATCAATTGGGATTGAGTGGATTTGAGATCATCAAGTGATTTTTTTAATTGTTCAGTCCTGATAGAAACTTTTTCTTCAAGTGATCTATTTTCTCTTTTCAGGTATTTGGACCTTTCCTGTACTACCACAAAGACCAATCCTCCTGCGATCAGGCCAAAACTTAGGTAAGCCCACCATGTCCGCCACCATGGCGGTAAAATGCTAAATTGAATATAATCCGGCTCACTCCAGATTCCATTGAAGCCACAGGTAGCTACTTTGAAGGTATAATCTCCAGGAATCAGGTTGTAGTAGATTTTTGAACTATTTTTTGGGCTTACCTCAGACCATGATTTATCCGCTCCTTCCAGTATATATCTATACACAATTTTATGCCTCCCCAAAACTGATTGGTTGGCAAAAGTAAAATTAAAGGAGTTTTGATGGTGGGGAAGTTTTAGCCCTATGGGCATCTGAAACCCGGGGCTGATACTGTCCCAAAGGATTTTGTTATTTGATAGGTAACCTGAATCCAAAGGAAAATTCCCCTTTACAAAACTTTTGCTAAAATCACTTGTCCAAAGAGTGTCTTCCGGAGCCAATTGGTTTTCAATCAGTTTTTGTTTCAAAAAAACCGGATTTTGGTCCATGATATTCATCCCTTGGATTACCACCACAGGAGCAATGCTGTCTATGAAGGGATTTTGGTGGTTGACGGTCAATATCGGTGCGGCACCCCACCATACCTGACCTGATTTGGTCACAAAGGAAGTTGCCTGATTGTAATCGTTATAGGGGATTCCTGCTGATTTGTCAAAGTTGGAAAACCGCCATAATTGATCGGGTTTATCTTCTGTTGGCCTGTCAACCACAACAATTCCGTTTTCCGAACCGATATGGATCCTGCCTTCAAATTCATTGAGATCATACAATGCCGGTGGATACAAACCGTTTTGGGCGGTAATATGGGTAATGGTAGTTTGATTGATGTCAAAAATCGAAATCCCCAAGTCTCCACCGATGATAATCTCCCCTGTTTCGGATCTAAAAACCATAGAATTATAATCACTCAACAATCCCTCCTTCTTTTGTAAAGTTACATTGGTGTTATTTTTTGGGTCAATGATATTAATCCCGGAATCAGAACAAATCCATATCTTTCCATTTAAGTCAATAAGTACCACAAAGGAGGTATTGGACACTAAGCCATTGGATTTGTCCAACTTTTGAAATAAGTTTTTGGATGGATCAAAAACGAGCAATCCATTTGCGGTTCCCATCCAAAATTTGCCATCTGTAGATTTAATCGCACTAAAGACCACATTTGCAATACCTTTATCAAAAGTGTTGTAAAAAGTGATGGAATTGGCTTTAACATCTACAATTGCAAATCCTCTTAAGAGTCCGACCAAAAAGACATCTTCTCCAATTGGTTTTATTTTTCGGAAGTTATTGGTCCCTAATGCTTCAGGAAATTTAAAGAGAAATAGTCTCTCATTTACAGGGTCATAGATATTGATCCCAAGGTATGTGCCCATCCAGATTCTTCCTTTTGAGTCTTCCAGTATTCCCCAAACATCATTGCTTTCCAATCCATTCTGAATGGAAAAATTGTCGGCTAGCATTCCTTTTGGATCTACCAATAGCACACCATCCTTATCTGTTCCGATCCAAATCAGCTCATCCTTTCCTTTCATTGAGGAAGAAGGATATCCTCCGGCTCTAATGGCCGAACCGGAATGGACCTTTTTCATTATGGAATTCCTGCCATCATAGATGGTAAGCGTATCATTTGAAATAAACCAAAGTCTGTCATAAATATCCTCAAATACATCTGTAGTTATTCCAAAATATCCTTGTGCTTTTCCAAAATTCCTGATGGCACTGTTTTCGACCGAAACAGAAAATGACCCCTCTGAAAAAGCGGTGATCCAGACATTTCCGGACTTGTCTTCAGTAAAGTCATAGGCTGTCCTTACCATCAAGTCCTCGTCATCTCCCATCAGGCGTATACTCTTCCTTTCGGATTCAATAATTCCAATTTTTTGGCCAAATCCTATCCAAATATTTCCCTGACTGTCTTCTTTGACTCCAAAGGCCGTATTTAAGCCAGTTTCCTCCATTTGAAGGTCTACTTCAGAAATGAGCTTTTTATCCAGGTCAAGGATGTAGACACCTGTATTCGCCCCCCAAAGGAGGCCTGATTGATCGAATGCGATTCTGATAAAGCCCTTTTCAAAAATAAAATGTTCCACAAGTCCCAAAGTCATATCCAAGCGGTAAATTCCTGATTCCAGGCCGGAAATCACCAACCTACCCTGATTGTCAAGTTCCATGTCCGGAATGATTTCTGTATTCCCATTAGGAGCTTTACCAAAGAAATTATAGGTCAAAAATTTATTGCCATCATATTTGGTTAGACCCCGCTCTGTTCCGATCCAAACACTTCCAAAATCATCCTGTATGATGGACAAGACCTTATTTCCCAACAACCCTTCTGATTGACCCAATTTTACAATGGCTGAAGTTCCTCCTGTCCACACGGATGGCACAGAAGCAAGGGTCACAATGGGCTCCGGAAGGATAAATTTTTTGACTTTTAAAGGAAAATTATTGATGGAGTCCAGTTGAAAAGGAATGGATTCAAGCTTATCCCAATCAAATGTAGTAGTGGTGATGGGGGTTTTCAGCGGTTTGAATTCATTTGCTGAAAATGGTTTTGAAGGCAACTTATCGATATCAAAACCAATCTTTACTGCTTTGGGAATACTGTCCTCTGGATAAACTTTCCAATTGATAGGTTTTCCTTCCGGCATCCGAAAAGGAATGGCTTTTGGGATTTCAAAACCGGAAGCGTTTTCAGGAAATGGGATATCGGTATGTTTGTTGCAGGAAACTACCACTATCGAAAGCAAGATCAGCAGTATTGCATTGGGGTGAACGAGTCGCTTTATTTCCATTTGTTTATGATTGCTTAATTTGAATTCAATGAAATAGTAAATGTGGAACCCTTTCCTTCTATTGTCTCCACCTTCAATTCCCCTCCATGAGCCTTTATGATATCATAAGATAAGGATAATCCCAATCCCGTTCCCTGCCCGGTGGGTTTGGTAGTGAAGAAAGGCTGAAAAATTTTGTCTTTGATAGAGGAGGGAATGCCCGGGCCGTTGTCTATTACTGAAATCTCGATTGCGTTTCCGAGGTTTTTGGTAGAGACGGTGACGAGAGGCCGTAGGGACAGGGCATGCCCTGTCCCTACGGCCTGAAAGGCATTATTGATAACATTCAGCAGCACCCTTCCGATATCCTGAGGCACCACATTGATTTTTGGAAGATCCAGATCAAAGTGGGTCTCAAAGTCTGCGTTGAAAGACTTATCCTTTGCTCTCATGCCATGGTAAGACAATCGCAAGTATTCATCCGCCAAAGCATTGATATCTGTAAGCACTTTCTCCCCTGAACTTGCTCTGCTATGCTCCAACATCCCTTTCACTATCGCATCCGCCCGCTTCCCGTGGTGATTTATTTTTTCCAAGTTCTGCTTGATATCCTCCAGAATCTCATCCTCTAATTCCTCCTTTTCGGACTCCAGTCTTGATTCTTGGTTCTTGGCTCTTGCATCTCGTCTCTCGCTTCTCGCCTCTCGAATCTCTTCAACCAACTCCGCACTTACCTCCGAAAAATTATTCACAAAATTCAAGGGGTTCTGTATTTCATGGGCGATGCCGGCGGTGAGCTCGCCGAGCGAAGCCATTTTTTCGGATTGGATCAGTTGGGTTTGGGTCGTTTTTAGATCGGTATATGCTTTTTCAATTTCTTTGGCATGAATTAATTCCTTTTCACGGTTTTTCTCCCTTTCGGCTTTAAGCAACCGATTCCTCTGAAAGCGATCAATTCCGAAAATTGCAGCGCCAAACAACAATACATAAATACCATAAGCCCACCAAGTACCCCACCACGGGGGCAGAATGATGATATCTATTTTCTTCTCAGTCCAAACGCCATAACTGTTTGCACCTTTAACACGAAAGATATATTTTCCCGGTGGCACATTAAAGTAGTAAACCGTACGGCCTGAAGCCTGAAGCCAGCTTATGTCATAGTTTTCGAGGTAATAGATCATCTGGTTTTGTTCAGGTTTTGCATAATCAATTACACTGATGTCAAAGGAAAAAACATTCTGGTTATATTTTAACTGAATTTCCTTCACGAGGGAAAGGCTTTCTTTGAGCAGGCTCCCTTCGCCGGGCGTTACCTTCTGATCGGAAAGGCGAAAACTTGTAATGGAAACTTCAGGTGCCCTTAAATTCCGGGTTAACTCAACCGGTGAAAATGAAAAATAACCGGCTGCATCACCAAAATAAATTTCCCCATTACTCCTTTTGAAACCCGAATTAAGGGTCAAAGAATTATCAATACCGGAATTTTTACCAAAGAGGGTGCTTTCGTTTCGCTGGGCATTGATTTTTACGATGCCCGATGATGTACCCAGCCATAAATTTTTCCGGTCATCTTCAACAATACTTGTTGTTTCTGTTAAACCTGATGGTGAACCTGAGTCGGTATAACGAATAAAATTATCGATGTCGGCGTTGTATCGGTAAAAGCCATCATTGCCACCTGTCCACAAAACGCCGTCGGTATCTTGGTAAATACTCACAATACCGGTACCCATCAGATAATTTTTAAATGTTTTATTTTCACGGTCAAACGAACTTATCCCACCGGTACCCCATGCA
This sequence comes from Aquiflexum sp., assembly GCF_041749095.1. GTDB lineage: Bacteria > Bacteroidota > Bacteroidia > Cytophagales > Cyclobacteriaceae > Aquiflexum. Next base: position 8,809 of record NZ_JBGTCA010000246.1, read on the forward strand.
CCTACCCACAACCTGCCATCTTTATCCTCTAATAAATCAGTAATTAAATTTTCTCCAAAGGGTTCGGTATTAGCCGGATTTTTAAAGTAATGGGTAAACCTGCCCGTTTTACGGTCCATCAGGTTCAATCCCTGGAATGTTCCAACCCAGAAATTTCCTTCTTTGTCTTCATATACCCAGGTCACATTGTTGTTTGAAAGGCTATTGCTGTTGTTGGGTTCGTTGATATACCTGATAAATTTTTCATTTTTTCTATCCCATAAATTTAACCCACCTGTGCTGCCAAACCAGATATTGCCCTGTCTATCGGATCTGATGGAATACACAAGATTTGCATCTGCATTTGCAGGATTCGGATCAATTAAATATCGTTTTTCTATACCATTTTTAATACGAATGATACCCTGGTTTGTGCCCATCCAAAATGTACCGTCGGGCTCTTCATAAAAACTGTTGACATTCGCTGATGAAATCAATGTGTGCGGGATTTCCTTGTGCATAGGATCGATGTGGTAGATATTTCCCTGCGTTGAGCCAATCCACAGAATGCCATCGCGGGAGGAATAGGAGATCCAAGCACCGAGGTCATTAAAACCTTCTGTTGAACCCGCAGTTCTTATATAGTTTACCATTTTTCCAATGTCAGCATTGAAGTAAAAAAGTCCCGCATCCACAGTTCCGAACCAGTAACTACCGGCTGCATCCTGGTTGATAAAAGTAATATGTTCATAATCAGGGGCTGCAATTGTAATGGGCGGGCTGCTTAACTTTTCAGGATATGCCGGATCGTAAATCAACCGTTCAAAAGTACCGTCATTGCGGTTCATTTTGTGTAATCCCAATTTGGCAGTTCCAATCCAGAAATCCCCTTGTTTATCTTCAAAAATTGCGCTTATTTTATTGTTTAACAGGCTGTTGCTGTTATTTGGATCGTGCATATACCGGGTAAAATTGCCGGTTTCCCTGTTGAACCGATTTAAACCTCCCTCATCGGGTCCTCCACCATTATCAGCATAAGGACTACCGGTGCCAATCCAAAGCGTTCCTTCGCTGTCCTCATACATACTGCGTACTTGGTTATTGCTGATAGAAGTTGTATCATCTGCCGAGTATCGGTAATGATTAAATTTGTTTGTATTAGGGTCATATTGATCCAGGCCACCGTGAGTGCCAACCCAAAGTGTTCCCTGCTTATCTCTCAAAATTACGGTAACAGTATCGCTGCTTAAACTTTCCGGATCGTTCGGATCGTGTGTAAAATGGCTAAAGATTCCGGATTCCGGGTCGAAATGATCCAGGCCTTTTCCCAAACTGCCAACCCAGATGGTGCCATCATGATCAGCATAAACCGATTCCAAAAAATTGCCCATTATCGAATTCGGATTTAATGGATTGTTTTTGTAGGATGTGACATTTTTGCCATCGTAACTGTACAATCCCTTTTTGGTGGCATACCACATAAAACCATTAACATCTTGGGTTATACCTGTCACAAAGGTGAAATTTCCACCCTCGGGAGGCGTTACGCTGATAAATTCAATTCGCTGGCCAAATGACTGAAAAGTTAAAACTATCAGGAACCAGAAAATACCTAAAGTGTATTTGATCAGATGTTTCATATTATCAATTAGGTTATGTTATGGGTAATTGAATAATAAACTCACTTCCATCTCCTTCTTCAGTCTCCACCTTTAATTCCCCCCCATGCGCCTTCACAATATCATAAGATAAGGATAATCCCAATCCTGTTCCTTGTCCTGTCGGCTTGGTCGTAAAGAATGGCTGGAAGATTTTGTCTTTGATGGCGTCGGGGATGCCGGGGCCGTTGTCGGAAATGGAGATCTGGACCCGATAGCTATCGGGTGTATTTCCGAGGTTTTTGGTTTTAATGGTGACTTTTGGAAGTTCTTGAATTTCGAATGATGAATGATGAATATCGAATTTCGAAGTGACAGCATAGAAGGCATTGTTGAGAATATTCAACAATACCTTGCCGATATCGGCTCGGACCAATTCAATTTTGGGAAGTGATTGATCAAGGTCTGTGATAAGCTTTATATCGACCCCTTCATTTTTGGATTTGTAGCTTTGGTAGGCAAGATTCAAATACTCGCTTGCTAGACTATTGATGTCCGTCAGTTCCTTCTCCCCCGAGCCGGTTCTGCTATGCTCCAACATCCCCTTCACAATCGCATCTGCCCGCTTGCCGTGGTGGTTGATCTTTTTCAGATTCTGCTTGATATCCCCAAGGATTTCACTGACCAAAGTCTCGTCTCTCGTTTCTCGGCTCTTGGCTCTTTCTTCTTCAATCTCCTCAACCAGCTCCGCACTGACCTCCGAAAAATTATTCACAAAATTCAGCGGATTCTGTATCTCATGGGCGATGCCTGCAGTTAGCTGACCGAGTGAAGCCATTTTTTCCGATTGGATAAGTTGGGCTTGTGTGGATTTTAACTGATCATAAGCTTTTTCAATTTTGCTCTTTGATTTCAATGCTGCTTTTCTGGTTCGATTGAAAAAAAACAATAAAATAGACAACACCATTACAGACAAAACGGCCACCAAAATCCACAACCTAAATCGAGCTTTTTCAAGACTTAATCTCCTTTCACTTTCCTGTTGCTGACTCTGTTGTTGTTGTTCAAGTTGTTCTGTAAGTAGTAATGTGAGTTTATTCAATTTTTCCACACCAAAGAGTTCGTCTTTAAGTCCCGAGCTGACTTCTAGATAGTGGTAGGCGCTGTCCTTGTTTCCTTCTCTTTTATAGATTTCGGCTAATAGTTCAGTAGCTTCCAAAAAGCCCAAATTTCTATCTACTTTTTTAGAACCTGAGAGTGCGCGGTAGGAATAGTGTAAGGCAGAATCCAGGTATTCCATTTTTAAGTAGGACCTGGCAATTCCTGCGTAGCTGATGGGCATGTCCCAATGGTTTGTATTACCAACAAGAATGTTGTTTTCTATGGCCATCTTCAAATAGTTGATAGAGGTCCCATAATTTCCTTTTTCAAACTCAATATTGGAAAGCCTTCTAAAAATAATATTCTTGACAGGCTTAGGCTCCTGTGTATTATTAATCAAAGTAAAAGCTAAATCCTGATATTTTTGGGCTGAATCCAGTTCACCTAATATGAAATAAGCGAAACCCAGATTGGAAAATAAAAAACTGGGAACTGTCAATGGTAGGGAGTCCAGATCCGATAAATCTTTAACATAAATTTCCTTTGCCTCTTTCAAAAACCTGAGGGCTGTCGCCCCGTCCCTGCCCTCTGCATAGGTAAATCCCAATACAGCATAGCCCATGCATTCTCCATCCCTGTCACCTATTTCCTTAAAGATGCGTAAGGCTTCCAATTGATCCTCAACCGACCCTACCAAATCCCCCCGGATTCTTTTGATTTCTCCAAAACTTTGGGTAGCACGTGCTATTCCATAGGTAAAGTTGATTTCTTTAGATAGATGAAAGGACTTTTCAATATAAAAGACAGCCGAATCCAAATCATTGAAAAAGTAGTTTCTCCCCAATAGATAAAGGCTGTCGATCGTTCTTTCATCTGAAGACTTCGGTGGTAAATTTTGGCCACAGGCGATTTCTCCAAACAATAAAACAGCAGGAGTTAAAATCCCAATCTTCCAAATCCGACAAAAATTCTTTCTAATACTTTTCATTTTTCAAGCGGAATAAAAATGGAAAATGTACTTCCTTCACCTAATTCCGAATCTAAAATTAATTCTCCCCCATGTGCCTTCACAATATCATCCGTAATACTTAGCCCCAGCCCCGTTCCTTCCGTTCCTTTCTTAGTAGTGAAGAAGGGCTGTAGGATTTTGTCTTTGATGTCGTCTGTTATGCCGGGGCCGTTGTCTTGGATAGCTATTCGAACTTGTCCTTTCTCCAAACTAGTTGTCACCTTCAATTTTGGAGCGTATTGAATGTTTCCTGAATCCCCATCTTCCGTCTTCCGTCTTCTGTCTTCCGTCTGATAAACCTTTCCCCTCATCGCATCAAAGGCATTGTTGCAGAGGTTGATTACTACTCGTGTAAAGTCCTCTTTGATAAGGGAAACTGGTTCTAAAGAAGGTTCTAACTCCAGCTGGATATCCACGTCGATTGGATTCTTATTGGCTCGCATGCCGTGAAAACTTAGATTAACATATTCTTTGATCAAAGCATTAAGATCGGTTGGGTCTTTTTTGCCGGATCCCCCACGGGAATGTTGAAGCATGGAACTCACAATGCTATTGGCGCGCGATCCATGTTCATGAACTTTTTGAATGTTGGACTTAATGTCAATTAGAATCTCGTCCACCAAAGTCTCGTCTCTTGCTTCTTGACTCTTACTTCTCTCCTCAATTGCTTCATCTACCAGCTCGATTGAGACTTCCGAAAAATTATTCACAAAATTCAGGGGATTCTTGATCTCGTGGGCAATACCTGCAGTGAGCTGACCGAGCGAGGCGAGTTTTTCCTGTTGGACGAGTTGTGCTTGAGTGGATTTGAGTTCGGAATACGCTTTTTCAATTTCACGGGCATGCTCTAATTCTTTGGCTTGGGACCGTTCACGTTCTTTTTGTACTACACGATATCTGAAATAGCGATCCGCTCCAAAAATACCCACTATAAGGAGTACACCATAAAACGTATATGCCCAATTGGTACTCCACCATGGCTTTCTGACCAAAATCTTTAAGGTTGCTCCTTCCTCATTCCAGACTCCGTTGTTGTTGGCAGCCTTAACCTTGAATAGGTATTCCCCGGGTGGGAGATTGGGGTAAAATGCACTCTGCAACGAAGTGATTTCCCGCCAATCCGTATCGAAATTCTCAAGTTTGTAGGCAAACCTGTTTCTTGATGGATTGCTAAAGTGAAGGGCCACGAAATCAAGCGAAATGTTGTTTTGGTCATGCGCCAACGTGATTGACCCAGCTTCATGGATGGGTTTGCTGAGAATTGAATTTTCTCCTGGAATTACGGACTTATTGAACAATTTAAAATCCGTAAGGAAAACAACTGGGGGTTTGGAGTCATTACTGAGGTTCTCCGGTTCGAAAACCGTAAACCCGTTGGAACCTCCGAAAAGAAATTCACCATCGCCGGTTTTCAAATAGGACCCATCGGCAAATTGTTGGCCCTGAATGCCTTCATCAGTTGAATAATTATAAAATTTTTCTGTTGTGATATCAAATCGGCTCAATCCTTCGAAAGTGCTGAGCCAGAGGGATTGGTTTTTCTCATCTGCAATGATGGACTGAATACTCATCGAAGGCAGCCCGTCGTCAATGGTATAGGTCTTGATTTTCCCTTCTTTCACATCATACCTGCTTAACCCTCCCTGCCAAGTACCCACCCACACCGT
>NZ_JBGTCA010000247.1:0-5007 GCF_041749095.1 Aquiflexum sp.
GTGGTCAGACGCAGCAATGGCTTTCCGAGCCGGGCAGATCTGAAAGCATACCGGCAAACAGGGTGCATGCGGTAATTCCCGTAGCGGATGGTAATCTTTGGTTGGGCACTGGAAACGGATTGTCGTTTTTCAATAAAAAGACGGGGAAATTCAAAACCTACCATACCCAAGATGGACTTGTTGACAACAGGATTTATTGTATGGCCTTTGACAAAAACGGACTTCTTTGGATCGGTACAGGCAACGGACTTTCCAAGTTTGATACCTTGAGCAAATCCTTCACCAACTTCACCAAAGCTGACGGCTTGGTCAATACCGAATACAACCGGAACTCCGCCATGTTGCTGCCTGACGGTAGGATAATGATGGGAGGAATGGGAGGGATTGACATTTTTGATCCAAATGAGGTGGAGGAAGTACTTGAAAAACCAAAACCGAAGATTGCCCATGTACATAATAATGATCGGTTGATCAATCTGAAGTCGCAATTTGAATTTGATCATGACCAGAACCATTTTGCTTTTTATGTTTCCGCCAATCCAATATGGATGGCATCCGCCTTATCCTATGAGTACCGTTTGGTTGGCTCCGAAGAAGAATGGAAAGATCTGAATTTCTCCAATGTAGTCCATTACCCCAACCTACCTCCCGGTTCCTACACTTTTCAGGTCAAGATTGCCAACCAACCTGAGATTGGAAGCTATGATTTTGTGATCCATCAGGTTTGGTATGCGAGTTGGTGGTTCAGATTGGCTTTTATTTTTATAGGGCTTTTTCTCATTTATCTTATTTATAGAATGATGCTTGCAAGACGGACGTTCCGGCTTCAACAAGAAAACCGCATCATGCAACTGAAAGCCGATCAGGCCCTGTCGGTAACTAAAGAGCGGGAAAGGATTATTGCTGACCTTCATGATGATGTAGGTGCCACGCTCAGCAGCCTTCATATATATGGGGATCTTGCTGGAAAAGTCTGGGATTCCCAACCTGAAAAGGGAAAGGAAATGGTAGAAAAGATAAGAGACCAATCCAAAGAACTGATGGGCCGCATGAGTGATATCGTTTGGAGTATGAAGGATCCAAAAAATGAGAACTATTTCTTTCAATCAAGGATAAGGAATTGCGCCAATGAATTGCTGGCCCCCAGAGAAATCCTGTTTGTCGATGTGATTGCTGCAGATGTGGATGAAAAAATCGTCCAACCTGAACTCAGGAGAAACCTGTTATTGGTAGCCAAGGAGGCCATGAATAATATTGCCAAACACAGTTATGCCTCCCGGGTCAGGCTGATGCTATATGAAAAAGAAGGTCAGTTGATCCTCAAAATCAATGATAATGGGAAAGGATTGGATGTTATGATGGTCCAAAACGGCAACGGATTGGGAAATATGCAAAATCGCTGTCAACAGATGAACGGAAAATTGAGCATTGCAAGCCAAAACGGAAGTGGAACCACGCTGACCTGTGCTATCCCTATGGCTACATTTAGTATTGTGGATGGACCCGAATCAAATTAACTTTAAACTATGATCCGGGTAGCCATATATGACGATAATTCGGCCCGCAGGGAAAGTTTGCAGGCTTTGATCGGTTTGGTACCCGAATTGGAATGGGTAGGTTCTTTTGAAAACTGTGCCACTATCAAAAAAGACATAGACCAAAGCCGTCCTGACATCATCCTGATGGACCTGGAAATGCCCGTGGTCAATGGGATCGAAGGCATCAAAATAGCCAAGCAATATGCACCTTATATCAAGATCATTGTGCAGACTTCCTTTGATGATGACGAAAAGGTTTTTGCTGCACTACAGGCAGGGGCAGAGGGATATATTCTTAAATCTGCCTCCGTCGCCCAAATCACCCAAAGCATTGATGAAGTCAATAAAGGAGGGGCTAGCATGAGTCCTTCCATTGCTTTGAAGGTGATGCGGTATTTTGGAGAAATCCCTAAAGAGAAAAAGGAAGACTACCAATTGACCCCCAAAGAATCCGAAGTCCTCAAAAAACTCGCAGAAGGCCTTAGCTACAAAATGATCGCCGACGAACTCGGCATCAGCTACTTCACCGTGAACAACCATGTCAAAAAGATATATGAAAAGTTGCATGTGCATTCACTTGGGGAGGCGGTGGCATTGGCTTATCAGAAGAAGTTGTTGTGAAAAGGGTTTCCCGCAAAGTCGCTGAGGCGCAAAGGAGTGTCAACCTTTGAGGTCTTTTTTTGACCTCGAAGGTTTTGAGGGTTGGAAGGAACTTGTTAATTGAAAAGAGGACTTCATTTGCAATTGTATTTTCTCTAAGGGAGATTATCTCAAACCCGATTTCTTTATAGCCCTATTTAGCTATACCAAATGGCAATCATTATTAGTAGGTTTGATAGTATTAAGAATTGTGTGATCCGATTTAAAGCTTTCCTATAATTCCTGATCAGAAAATGGCGGTTTTAGCATTACAAAAATAAATACAAACATGGCAGATACACCTTATGAAAACAATGAGGCACTGAAAACCATATATGACCAGCTCTGCACCAGTTATCACAGCGTAGATGACTTCAGGGCAAAATTATTGGGAATTTTACCCCTAGTTTCAGGAGTAGCTATTTTTGAGATTCTCGGTAAAGTTGAAACTCCGTCTTATTTGTCTCCAATCGGTTTTTTGGGCGTAATCACGACCCTTGGACTGCTAATTTATGAGATGAAAGGGATATTAAAATGCGATGGGTATATCAAAGCCGGACTCGAAATAGAAAAAATACTACTCAAAACGTTACCAACAAATATAGGACATTTCGGCAGTTTAGTTAAGGGAGATAAAAAGTCAAATTTCATTACCGTACCCGTTGCTTCTGCTTTTGTTTATGCGGCTGTTATCGGAGCGTGGACATTCGTGGCCACTTTCAAGCTTTCTTGCATTGAACAAATGGTTAGTATTTCACTATCTATCATTGCATCTTTATCGGTATGGCTTTGGGTTTATTTTTTCTCGAAGTCACTCTCAAAGCCAGACAAAAGTAAAAGTTAATTTTGTAGGAATATTAATTATAGTAAAACATTCCCATTCGTTTTGCTTGGAATTAAATTTTGAAATGAGTTATTCTAAATTTAATTCCCTCATTTATAGCTAGATTTAGCTATACCGAGAGGTAACAATTTTTGGTAGTTTTGATATAAATCAAAGATATTCTTTTAAACTCTCTGTCAATTAAATCATTGGTTAAATGATTAGAAATACAAAATACCTGGAAAGAAAAAATCTAAATCGCTCATTTAATACAATAAGAGAAGTGATGGGTGAGAATTTTGCCTCTGCTTCGGATTTAGAAATTGAACAAATTATCAACAATAGATTGTCCGAAATGACTCCCCTAGAAATCGAATCCTTCTGGAGGTCTGTTGGAAATACAATTCAAAATGCTTTGCCTTCAGTTGCTCCGGTCGCCGGTCAGATAATTGGTGGTGCAGTCGGAACAGCGATAGCTCCCGGAATTGGAACCGCCCTAGGGGCTTCCTTAGGTGGACAATTGGGGAATCTTGCTGGTGGGGCCGTGAGTCGACAACCTCAAGTTAGGAGAAGAAATCCATCAGCAAGGTCTTTAAATCCACGATCAACTAGACAATCTCCCCCGCCAACAATTACCTCACAACCGGCAGCAAATCAATTGATGACACTGTTAAATAACCCACAACTAATTCAAGCTATTTTGGGGCAGGTTTTAGGTGTACAGGGGGCAAATAATGTGAGTCTACCAACGGAAGGAGGATATAAAGTAATTCCGTTTGAAGCTTTCATGAATGCGCTGAGTCAATTGGCTGACCAAGCTGCTGTCGAAGCTGGTGGTAGTCTTGAAGATGGAATGTCATCCAATTACTTAAATGATAGATATGGTGAATATGTTTGTGATCCATCTTCATCTGAGGAAAGAGCAAGTGTCCTCATGAATTTACTCTCAGAAAATTATTATGGATCAAACCTAGAAGCAGAGGACAATAATTTTGATGAATTTACACAATGGCTTATTCAAGCTGAGTTAATCGAGTAAAAAATAAATTCCATGGATATAAACGAAGTTTTAAAAGAAAAACTGATTGCTCAAAATCCTAAAATGGGGCAAATTTTAGAATTAATGCAGCAACAGAACCAAACTGAAAAAGGCAATGACAGTTTTGAGAAATTGAAAATGCTTAACAAAAAGTTAACCCTTGCCCTCAGGATAGAAATTGGGAAAAACAAATCATTGATACAAGAAATGGATGAACTTCAAGAGGATTATAAATTTATTGATCGCATCAATGATGATTTAGCTTCGGCAGTTGGTGCATGTCCAAATTGCTGGGGAATTTTAAAGGATTGTGAAATATGTGACGATAATGGTGGGCCTGGTGCATATCCAGTGAATAAAGCAGCATTTATTAAATTTGTTCTTCCAATAATTAAAAATACTCAATGGATTAATCAGGTTGTTGTCAAACAATCTGAAGGATAGATGAAATATTTAAATAAAAATTTCTAAAACTAAATATTAATAACATGGCAAGTGACAATGTTTATTTCGATGACCCAGAAAACGAGACTTTTCTTGAGGACTATTTTGAAGACAATGATGATGACGAATCATTAGATTTTGAGGATTATGATGATGAGGAATATGATGATGAAGGTTTTTTCTTTGAAAGTGACTATGATGATGAAAGCCAAAACCTTTCTGAAAGAAGAAGGAGAAGAAGGAGGAGGAGATATACCCGGCCGAGAGTAGCTGCCGGGAGAGGGTATGGCAGGGGAATAAAGAGAACAAATAATGCGGTAGGATCCATTAAAACCCCTGCGGGAACTGCTAAAGTTAAGTTACCACCAAACTTAGCCACTAAACAAGACCTAAAAAAGGCACTTGATGCTATTAGTAAAGATGTCAAGAAAAATGGAAATGCAATCAAAGTAACTGATGGAAACCTGAAGTCCATAGGTACTGAAATGAACAAAGTAAAAACCCAAAGCTCTGGTTTGAAAAAG
>NZ_JBGTCA010000248.1:0-3899 GCF_041749095.1 Aquiflexum sp.
CTTTCTTCTTGGGTTACAAAGATTTTCTTCTTGAAGAATTGGAAATCAATGGGCCCACTGATTTGGGAAAAGTAAAAATGATCGGTGATAGCCAAAACCTGCAGGAGGTTGTGGTTCAGACTTCCAAATTGCCCTTCCGGACAAGCATGGAAGGCATTACCATTTCGCCGGAAAATAATCTTGCAAATATAGGCGGAACCTTATTGGATATTTTGAGAAACACCCCTTCGATTATTGTTTCCGAGGATGGATCCATTTCTTTGAGAGGAAGCACAGGTACTAATATTTTGATCAATGGCCGCAACTCCTCCCTGACCCAAAACCTGGATCAATTACCTGCAAGCGCAGTAGAAGAAATCAGGATCATCAATAATCCAAATGCCCGGTACGATGCGGAAGCTGAAGGAGGGGTGATTGATATTGTTTTGAAAAAAGGCCAAGATCTTGGAACCCATGGCGGATTGGAGGCAACTTACGGCACAAGAAACCGGACAAACCTAGGTGCCAGAATGAACCATAGAGGTTTAAGACTCAACACTTTTGTAGGATATAATTTCAGGGATTGGAAAAATGTAGGTAATCGGAGTTCTACCCGTTATCTTTTTGAAGAAGATGAAACTTTGCAACAAAACACTGAAAGCGTAAGTAGAAACGTTGGACACAATTTGACCTATGGTGCGGATTATTACTTTGGGAACAATGTACTAAGCTATGAAGGTGTGTTTCAGTCCAGTTTGGATAGACAGGTCAATACCCTTTTTGCGGAATTGGAAAGAGGGGGAGATGACACGGAAGCTTTTGATTATGTCAGGAGAAATCAGGAAAGTGAGACAGATACTGGTCTTGATAATGCATTGATCTTTGAACACAACTTCAAGGACAAAGGACACCTTTTTAGGGCCACTGCGAGCCATTCCTTTAGAAACCAGTTTAAAACCCAGGAAATCGACATTTTCAATAACACTCTGAATCCACTGCCTGACAACCGGACTGGTCAGGAGCTGGCTTATATTGATGAAATCAGAAACATTTCGGTCTTTCAGGCAGACTATATCAAACCTTTGGATTTTGGTAAATTTGAAACCGGATTAAAATCGATCATTAGAAAATTCGACAATGATTACCAATATTTTAGATTTAATGAAGCAGAAAATGGTTTTGTGGAAGATGATCAAATCAGCAACAGATTTCTATATAAAGATCAGATTCACGCTGGGTATGCTTTAATTTCGGTTAAAAAACCCAAATTTGAATATGGTCTTGGATTAAGGGGAGAGATGACATTAGTGGATACCTATTTGGAAAATACCGGTAATCGAAATCAGCAAAACTATTTCAACTTATTCCCGAGTGTGCAGGGAATGTACAATTTGACCGAAAAACATTCCCTGAAATTTACATACAGCAGGCGGATTGACAGGCCAACAGCATGGAGGTTGAATCCATTTCCTGATATTACAGATAGTCTTAATGTCCGAAGGGGAAATCCCAACCTTCAGCCTGAAATGATCAATTCATTTGAAGTTGGTCACATGGCAAACTTTGAAAAAACAAGTTTGACGACCAACCTGTTTTATAGAAAAGTCAATGGACAACTTGATTTTATCACAATCGTGGAAGATGGGATCTCTTACTCCCAACCTGAAAACCTATTGTCAGCAGAATCCTATGGATTGGAATTAATTGGGACTGGGGAAGTAACTGAGTGGTATTCCATCAATGGAGGTTTGACATTATTTCGAATATCGGTAGATGGTTCCAACATCAGCGAAGAATTCACCAATTCCGGCTTTGCATGGAATGTCAAGTTGACACAGGATTTCAAATTGCCCTATGGTTTTAATTTCCAGTTTGCAGGAAACTATGAGTCCCCTGAGATTGAGGCGCAAGGTCGTGATTTGGCCCAATATTTTGTAGATGCCACCCTTCAAAAAAGTCTCTTCAAAAATAAAGGTAGTCTTGGTTTGAGTGTCCGCGATATATTTGACACAAGGAGGTTTGCAGGCTTTGCAAGGTCTAATTCATTTTCCCAGGATTTTTATTCCAAACAGGAAACGAGGATAGTACTCTTATCGGCAAGGTTTAATTTTTAAGTGATAAGTGATCATTCCACTACTTGCCCAAAAGTCAATAAATTATTGTCTGGATCAAGCAAGGAAAATTCCATTTGTCCCCATGGCTTGGTGGTTAAATGCCCGTTTGGGTGAATTGATATTTTTCTGTCCAATAAAGATTGATAGAATTCCTTTATGTTATCAGTTCGGATATATACCTGCCCGTAGTTCTCTTTTGGATTTAATTCCTTGAATTCAAAAAAATGGATTTCTATCTCTTCTTTTTTGACCATCAAGTAACCATCATAATCCTGATTTCCTAACTCCTCAAAGCCCAGTTGATTGAGGTAATAGTCACGTGTTTTTGTTTTATCACGCATGGGCAACTTAGGATGGATAGCTTTAAGCATATAGAATTGATTTTTAATTGGTTGAAAATCAAACCTAATTTCTTAAATTTTTCTGTCATATTAATATACTAAGGGAAATTCAACCAGCCACTTTGACAGAAAAATGCAAATGGAATCGTTTTTGAGTCCGGGATTAATATTAAGGGGATTAAAGAAAATAGTCTGTAAATTTATCTAATATGTATTCTCCTGTGAAATTATTGAAATCAATATGGAAGTCAATCAAAAATCTCGCTTGGGCGTTGATTGTGGCTTTTATGCTGGGTGTCCATAATTTTTATACAGGAGAGACCAAATCAAAAGACGATATTGTTTTTACCATTGAGAAGGATGTTATTGAGGAGGATACTGCTCCGAAGAATTGATAATATAACCTGTATTTTAGATAAGAAGGGCTTCACAGAGTGGGTAAAGCTTTCCTCCCTGCCTTACATAAAGCTCTGACTGAGGAGGTATTAACATTTAAAGATAATAAGAGTCAAGAAAAATGAACATTGAAATCAAAGTGTACAACGAATCCCAAAGCGATGCTGAAAGGGAGGTTTGTGAGTTGCTTTCAAAAGAAATTGACAAGGGATTACCTGAAGCTGAAAGCAAAATCTGGCACAGGCATCCGGTTTGGTTTTTGGAAGGCAATCCTACAGTAGGTTACAATAAGCTAAAAGCAGGTATCCGGCTGATGTTTTGGAGCGGAATGGACTTTGGGGAAGAAAAACTCCAACCAGGAACCGGGAAATTCAAAGATGCCTCAATCACCTATACTTCGGTAGATCAGATCAATACAGCCGATTTGAAACGATGGCTGAAAAAGTCAAAGGAAATACAATGGGATTACAAAAACCTGATCAAAAGAAAAGGAAAATTGGAAAAACTCAAATGAAGCAATTTGATTTCTTAAGAAGGGAAAAACTCTGGGGAATTATTAATACTAAATAATATCCGATCCGTGGCTCGATGGCAAATGCTTTACAATAAATACTCTTGTAAAGAAAAGTGGAATCAAAAATGTCAAAAGTGCAGGAATATTGATTAAATAAATATTGTAATAAGCAGCATAATAAATGGAAATACCTGAGTCGATGATAAACCAAATAATGATTCCATAAAACAAGGCATTCCAAGCCCATATTTCTTTCGCTTTTAGTGCAAACCGGATGATAAAAATTGCCATTACATTAAACCCCACCATAGTTGCTCCAATAATCCCGAAAAGCCAGTTTTTCAAATCTATAATTGGACTTGAAAGCTGTTCTCCTTTATTGAAAACTTCAAAAGTCCCATCATTGTGCAAATTAAAAACAAAAGAATTTCCAGCAAAAGCGACCAATAAACCTACCAGTAGCATCAAATAATTCGCCCAAAGCAGGATATCTGTCCAAAATGAAAAACGTTTTTCTGATTTTCGTGATGAATTCATGGACATTAAAAATAATGA
>NZ_JBGTCA010000249.1:0-1783 GCF_041749095.1 Aquiflexum sp.
AAAAAATCAACCTCAAGTCCATTTTTTTATATCTTTGTTTTTTACGTAACTCTAAAGACACTTGGCAGAAAATTATATCAAGCATAAATATGATCCGATTCTTCCCAAGAAGGATGAATGGCCTGTTGTCAAACTCAGCAAAAGCCGAAAGGATTTTATCAAAAGGGTAGCAGAAGCCAGTAAAAGATCCGTTCTCCAAATCACAGGTGATAATATGGCCCTGCTGAAAGAAGAGTTGGAAACAACGCTTTACAGGGAAAAACTGAGGATAAAGCAAAATCCATGGGACGTTGATCCTGATGATGAAAAGGATTTTTGGAGGAAAGTAAAATCCAGCCTAGTCCAGATAAGTGCCGACACCAATACAACCAAAACCCAAAAAAAGAAAAAATACCTGGAGATTCTGGATGATATCACCATGCGCTATTCGGAAGAAATAGCCAGTAATTTTATCCATTCCCATTATAAAGTTACCAGAAGGATTGTCACTTTTGGCTTTGCACGTCTCTTGAATGCTGCCAGGGTGAAAGGCTTCAGATCTATATTCAGCAATCAGTACACCCTACAGGACAAAATCCAGATAGTCGGTGAAACAGATGAAATAAGGGAGTTGGCCTCAAAAGGCACCATCGTAATGGTTCCCACGCATTTTTCCAATCTTGACAGTATTCTGATTGGCTGGGTCATTTCAGTTTTGGGGTTGCCACCATTCATTTATGGAGCGGGTCTCAATCTCTTCAATATCGGAATCTTCGCTTATTTCATGAATGCCTTGGGGGCATATAAAGTGGATAGGAGAAAGAAAAACCTGTTGTATCTGGAAACATTGAAAACTTATTCCTCGGAGGCGATTCAGTTTGGGGTCCACAGCCTCTTTTTCCCCGGTGGAACACGATCTAGAAGTGGGATAATAGAGAAGAAACTGAAGTTGGGACTACTCAGCACAGCAGTCGAAGCCCAAAGAGCCAATTACCAAAAAGGCCTCGAAGATGTCAATGGAAAAATATTTATTGTACCGGTCACAATCAACTACCACTTTGTACTGGAAGCTCCAAGTCTGATACAGGAACACCTTTCTCTGACGGGCCAGGAAAGGTATTATCAGGAATCCGATGAATTTTCGACTTCTTACAAGATTTCAAAATTTCTGGTCAAGTTCTTTACCAAAGGGTCTGACATCTCTGTCTCAATTGGGAAGGCCATGGATGTGTTGGGCAATTATGTGGATACCGACGGAAACAGCATGGACCGCAACGGAAGGATCATTGATTCAAGGGATTATTTTATCTCCAATGGAAAGGTGACGGTGGATATGCAAAGGGAAGAAGAATATACCTACAGGTTAGGAAACCGTATCGTTGAGGAATTACATATCATCAACAGGGTCTTCAGTTCGCATTTGGTGGCATTTACGGCATTCCAGATGATCAAGCGAGAAAATAAAAAAATGGATCTTTTCAATCTTTTGCGCCTCCCAGAGGAGGATATTGTGATAGTTTATGCTGATTTCAAAAATGAATGCCAAAAGGTATTGGATAAGATACTGGAATTGGAATCAGAAGGGAAAGTACAGGCAGCTCCTCACCTGAAAGATGATCTGGATACCATCATTAACCATGGACTGGCCAATGTGGGCATGTATCATGCAAAACGTCCTTTAGTGAAAAATGAAGCAGGGAATATAGAAACACAGGATTTGAGTTTACTTTATTATTACCACAACAGACTGGAAGGATATGGCCTTGAAAAAATCTTCTAAAGAAAAATCCGTCGGAGTGGTTGG
>NZ_JBGTCA010000250.1:0-5472 GCF_041749095.1 Aquiflexum sp.
GTTTCCGGAGAAGATTGCTGCTTCTATAGAGCGGTATAGGTTCAGGGAAGCTTTGTCGATTGTGATGGACTTTGCTAGAACAGGCAATAAATATCTGGCTGAAACTGAACCCTGGAAAACCATCAAAGAGGACAAAGAAAGAACAGGTACAATCCTGAACATTGCGCTGAATATTGCCGCAAATCTTGCGATTGTGGCAGAACCTTTTCTTCCATTCACATCAGACAAAATATATGGTATGTTCAATCTGGAAGGTTTGGGCTGGGAACAGGCCGGAAACGGTGATTTATTAGAGATTGGAATCAGCATCAATCCTGCGGCACTTCTTTTTGATAAAATTGAAGACAGTGCGGTGGAAGCCCAGGTCAATAAATTATTGGAATCCAAAAAGCAAAATGAACTGGCCAATGCGGTAGCTGCCCCGATGAAGGACATCATCACCTATGACGATTTTGCAAAGTTGGATATGCGGGTAGTGAAAGTGCTGACCGCCGAACCCATGCCCAAATCCAAAAAACTTTTGCGGCTAACGGTGGAAACAGGCTTGGGTGTGAAAACCGTTTTGAGCGGAGTAGCAGAACATTTCAAGCCTGAGGATTTGATTGGAAAACAAGTGACCATGTTGATCAATCTTGCGCCAAGGAAGATGATGGGGGTGGATTCTGAAGGGATGATTTTGATGGCGGAAGATAGGGATGGCAGGCTTAGGCTTTTGCAGCCTAATGAAGCGACCGCGAGTGGTTCTACGATTTCCTGATCACCAAATAGCGTAATGATAAGCTTTGGGTCTTAATTGATCTAAAGCTTTTTTTGTGTGTTTTAAGAATAGGTCAATTCGATATCCTTGATTGTGTGTTTTTTTTATCCCCAAAGTTTTAAGCCTCAAATAACATGGATTCTGTAAATAAACTGTTTGGTTTTGGATTTTAATGATATCAATTTGGATATGTTATTATAATTGAGTTGATTTTTTTGTTTGACTTTTTTAAAAACACTATATTCAAGAATATCATCTATAATTGAACAAATTTTAAATCTATGGAAACAAATCAATACCAAGTTGGGGGGAATTATGACGAAATGTTTGCTGATGAGGTTAATTGTAGGAGTCATTATCAGGATTTTTTAAACATTTTGAAGAAAACCTCCTCAAAAAGAATGTCACATTTACAATTTTCTGCAAATAAGACTCAAGTTGCCATGGGAATGACTTTTAATGTTTACCATGATAATCAGGGAACAGAAAAGATTTTGCACCTTGATATTATCCCAAGAATTATCCCGAATAAGGAATGGATCAAATTGGAAGCAGGATTAAAACAAAGGATTCACGCTCTGAACCTATTCCTTCAGGATATTTATAATGACAGGAAAATATTAAAGGACAAGGTTGTTCCGGAGGAATTGATCCTTAAATCCAAAGATTACCTCGAACCTTGTATAGGCCTGACCCCACCCAAGGGTATTTGGTGCCATATAACCGGTACGGACCTTGTCAGGGACAAGAATGGTGAATATTACATTTTGGAAGATAATCTACGCTGCCCGTCCGGAGTATCCTATATGCTGGAAAGTCGGGAGATCATCAAAAGAGCATATCCCGACCTCTTCAATCAGCTTGGCGTAATGCCGGTTTCAGATTATCCGACCAAGTTGCTGAAAATGCTGCAGTTTTTATCCAACAAACCCAATCCTGTTGTAGGGGTTTTAACTCCCGGGATTTACAATTCGGCATATTATGAGCATTCATACCTAGCCCTGCAAATGGGAGTGGAATTGGTGTCAGGAGTAGATCTGATTGCTAAAAACAATAAGGTCTTTATGCAGACTACTAAGGGGTTGGAGCAAATAGATGTGTTATATAGAAGAATTGACGATACATTTTTAGATCCTTTGGCATTCAATCCCGATTCGATGCTGGGGGTGCCCGGTTTGTTTGAGGCATATAAAGCTGGTAATATAGCGATGGCCAATGCCCCCGGTACAGGCGTGGCTGACGATAAAGCAGTCTATGCCTACGTTCCCAGGATAATCAAGTACTATCTGGATGAGGAACCGATTTTAAATAATGTGCCTACTTACCTGTGCAGAGAAGAAAAGGACAGAAATTATGTACTGGAAAATATAGAACAATTGGTTGTAAAAGAAACCAATGCAGCGGGAGGTTATGGTATGCTGATAGGCCCAAAAGCCTCTAAAGAAGAACATGACAAATTCCGTGGATTGATCAAAGGTAACCCCACCAATTATATAGCCCAACCCACCTTGTCTCTTTCCACAGTTCCGACTTTGACCGACGAGGGGATTGAAGGCCGCCATGTGGACTTAAGACCATATATACTTTATGGTGAAGAGATTGAAGTCATTCCCGGCGCACTCACCAGAGTGGCCCTGACCAAAGGTTCCCTTGTAGTCAACAGCTCCCAAGGCGGTGGCAGTAAGGATACATGGGTGCTGTATAAGTAAGCAGTGGTCAGTGGTCAGTGGTCAGTAAGCAGTGGTCAAGTAGGTTCAAATTATTCCGTCTTCCGTCTTCGGTCTTCCTTCTCACCCCGATAGCTTTCGGTACTAAAATCTACAATCTAAAATCTAACATCTAAATTCTAAAATTAAACATGCTAAGTAGAGTTGCAAATTCCATTTATTGGCTTGGTAGGTACCTGGAAAGGGCTGAAAATTATTCCAGGTTCATTGATGTCAATTTTAACCTGATGCTGGACTTGCCTCCGGATCTTAAAGAACAGTGGGAACCTTTGGTGTTTGCCACCGGCGATGGTCAATTGTACACTTCAAAACACAAAGGATTTGACAGGAAGGAGGTCATTTATTTTTTGACTTTTGATACTGACAATCCAAATTCAATTATCTCTTCAGTTTCTTTTGCAAGGGAAAATGCCAGGGTAATAAGGGAAAATCTTACAAAAGAAACCTGGGAAAAACTTAATGAGCTTTACCACTTTGTGCTGAAGCGTGCGGGAAAGAAAGATTGGAACAGAGAGGATCCCAGGGTGTTTTTTGAAAGTGTGAAAAACCAACTCCTTCTACTCTATGGACTATCGGAAAGTACCG
This sequence comes from Aquiflexum sp., assembly GCF_041749095.1. Taxonomy (GTDB): domain Bacteria; phylum Bacteroidota; class Bacteroidia; order Cytophagales; family Cyclobacteriaceae; genus Aquiflexum. The sequence goes on from NZ_JBGTCA010000250.1 coordinate 3,070, forward strand.
TAGCAAGAACTGAGGGTTGGTATTTCAGGCAACTGGGCCTCTATCTAGAGCGTGCGGACAAAACCAGTAGGATTTTGGATGTAAAATACCACATGTTGCTACCTTCTCCCAATATGGTAGGAACACCCCTTGACTTCTTACATTGGACTGCCTTATTGAAGTCCGTAACAGCTTTTAATACCTACAGAAGACTGTATGGCACCATTGAACCGGACAAGGTGATCAGTTTGCTCTTTTTGAACAAATATTTTCCCAGGTCTGTATTCTACTGTCTGGTTGAGGCAGAAAACTGCCTCAATAAAATTTCCGGTGGATCAAATGGAGGGATAAGGAACAGTGCTGAAAATGAAATCGGTGCTTTGAGATCAAAACTTGAGTTTGCAGATGTCAATGAAATCATCAGTAGTGGCCTTCATGAGTACATTGATGACCTACAAGTGAAAATAAATAGTATATCAAATAAAATAGATGCCAACTTCTTTCAAATAAAGGATAACTTTGCCAGTCAACATAGTAATCAAGAATGACCTTTTGCTTAGGAATCAAAACCAAACATGGCTTGATAGGCCTTGCTGACACCAGAATCACATCCGGAAACGAGACTACCACTTCCAAAAAAGTATTTACAGTCAACCGGGAAAAACATTCTTTTTTCATTATGACTTCCGGATTACGTTCTGTGAGGGATAAAGCCATCACTTACTTTACAGAGGTAATAGAAGAACAGGACCAAAATTTCAATAAGCTCTACAAAGCTGTCAATGAATTTGGCAATCAGGTCAAGCGGGTGGCCAAGGAAGACAAAGAATACTTAGAGGAGTCGGGTTTATCATTTAATCTGTTTTCGGTGATAGGAGGACAACTTGAAGATGACAAAGAACCCAAATTGTACCTTTTATATCCTCAGGGAAATTGGATTGAAATCCGAAAAGGGACTCCTTTTGTCATCATAGGCAATACCGGTGCGGGAAATCCTGTTTTGAGACGGTCATTGGGATATGATGATTCTCTGGATTATGCATTGAAATGTGCTTTTTTGGCTTTTGATGCGACCATGATATCTGCCAACGACGTGGATTTTCCATTGGATACTGTCATTCTCGAAAATGATAGTTACCATACCATTGAAAGGCGGTTTGAGAAGAAAGAATTGGAACATATTTCGGTTTTTTGGAACAGTAGGTTGAAATCAGCCATTCACGAATTGCCGGCAGAAATTTTAAAAAGAGCTTTTATAGAAGAACCGGAAATGAAAGTGTTTACCAATGGAAGCAAATGAAACTCCACATCCAACATCTTACAAAATACCAATATGGGGAGAAAGTTCCGCTTAATCCACATCAGTTGTTTTTGATTCCCCAGCAGAGAACTTATTTCAAAATCAAAAAAGCGAATTGGAATATTTCCCCTGAACCTGTGGGTAAAAATGAAAGAATAAATGCCGAGGGCAATCCCTTTTTTCAGGTAGCATTCAACATTGAAACGGATGTTTTGGAGGTCAATGTCGATCTGGAAATTGAAACATTTGACTTTAATCCTTTTAGTTTTATCCTTTCTCCAAATATTCCTTATCCATTCGATAGTTTTGAATATCACGGAAATACCGGTGAGTTTTTGAGAATATATCAAAAAGCAGCAAGCGAACCTGAATTGACTGCATTTGGACTTTCCATCATGAGCCAATCTGCTGATATTGTCACTTTTTTGGTCAACCTATTGGATAAAATCCACCAAAATTGGATCCATGGATTGCGCTTTGAACCGGGTCTTTTAACACCCATGGAGACATTCTCAAGTAAGGAAGGATCTTGCAGGGATTTGTCATGGATGCTGATGGCGTTGTTGAGGAATTTGGGTATGGCAACAAGGTTTGTCAGTGGATATGCTTACAATCCTGAATTGGATGCAGGTCATGAGCTTCATGGATGGATAGAAGTTTATCTTCCCGGAGCGGGTTGGGTCGGCCTTGATCCGAGCTTGGGGCTTTTCACTGACCATAATTATATACCATTGGCCAGCAGTTTTCATCCCTCCCATACATTACCGATTTCGGGAACTTATGGAGGATTAGCCGCTTCAAGTTTTACCTCAGAGGTTTGGATTAAGGAGATTAGTTGAGTTTGTATTCAGGGTTATCTTTACTTTGGGATTGCCACGTCACACGGAGGGTTCCCAAATTAGAAAGTGATTTATTGCTCCCTGCCAAAATGGGCAGGCAAGCTACCATTGACAGATTTAGAAATTAATGGTTTAGAACTATGAATAGCATTCAAATCTTGTAAATGACTTTGCCTTGTCACCTCGATCCCGATAGCTATCGTGGAGAGAGGTCTATGGCCTGATGTCATTACCAATTCTGAACATTTTAATAATGTTGGGGACTCAGAATGACGGCTGCCTAGA
>NZ_JBGTCA010000251.1:0-1814 GCF_041749095.1 Aquiflexum sp.
AACGGAATTCTTTTATATGTAGTCTCAGCGGTTTTCATCACTTATCTCAGCGTGGGAGCAAAACAAGGGAATATTGATATCCCAATTTGGAATGCTTTGTATTGGATCATCATACTATTTTCAGCAGTTAATGCTGTTGCCAAAAGCTTTGTACAGGAACATCAGGGCAGACAATTATATTATTACATGATCGCCTCACCTGAATCCATCATTATATCAAAAATGATATACAATACACTTTTGACCTTAATTCTGGCACTGTTGGGTTATTTGGTGTTCAGCATCATCCTTGGCAATCCTGTGGCAGATCAGGGTATGTTTATTATAAACCTTATTTTGGGTGCAGTTGGTTTTTCGGCTTGTCTCACCATGGTCTCAGGAATAGCCTCAAAAGCCAGCAACAATGCCACCTTGATGGCGATCCTTAGTTTTCCTGTTATCATTCCCATTTTATTGATGGCTATCCGTGTTTCCAAAAATGCCATCGACGGCTTGGATTGGTCAGTGAGTGTGGATAAAATCATTACACTTGTTGCCATCAATGGGATAGTAGCGGTGACAGCATATATTCTGTTTCCTTATTTGTGGAGAAGTTAGGGAACGAGCTCGCAAAAAAAATTTGGATCCCGCAAAACTTGTCCCGAGTATCGGGAGACGCGAAGAGCGCAATGGAATTTCTCGATAAACCATACAATAAAGAATTACATTTTTGAATTTTCTAGTTTTGAATGATTTAAACTAAAAAAATTTTATAATGGTTATACGCTTCTTTGCCAGTAACCCAATATTCTACTTCAAACAGGTTGGAAGTCCGATGTATTGGACACTTAATTTTTCTGGCTATAATTATGTTGAATTACCATTTTACTGGCATCATTGCGTACATACATGAATTTTAATGATCTTTTTTTAATAAAAAAAGCTGCCCCGAAATAGGAGCAGCTTTTTGATTAAATTTTGATCTGATCTTTATTTCATCAATTTGACTTTCTGGATTCCTGATGGAGTATTGACCATAAGGACGTAAACTCCATTTTTCCAATTCTGATGGTCAAATTGCCACAAATACTTGGCACTCCTGTTTGCTTCCACTTCAAAAATCGTGTTCGTCATCATTCTTCCGTTCAGATCATAAATCTGAGGCCGTACCACTTGATGGTATTCAGCAGCAGGGATTTCTATCCAAAGACCCGTTGGTGAAAGAGGGTTAGGATAGGCTCTTGTTTCGATAATCTCCGCATCCATAAGGTCTCTTGCAATGGATATTTCATCTGTATCTATTTCCATATCCATAAACCTTGATGAATTACCTTTACCTTTACCACCATCATGGATGACAATCGATCCACCACCAATATCAGTGTTTGCCTCGGCATCATCCCCGGCACTCATCTGATTGTCATAAACTACTAGATCGGTTGAAAGATCCCAGATTTTAATCCTGAATTTGTCAGGTTCGACAGGTGATTTTCTGTCCCCATCGACAACGGACAACATAAATCCATACCCATTGTTTCCATTGACGCGTCCTTCACCTTTATATTGTGCCTTATGTCCAGCCACTACTAACCACTCATAAACAGTACTGTGGAAATTGAATTTTTCGGCATGGAACTGGAATTGAGTCTGTCCGTCCGGAACTTTTGCACCTCTTTTATATTTGGACACAAATCCAAAGTTGGCTTTTCCTTCGGCCTCAAGATTATCCATATAAGCACCTGCAGGAGAGTGGAACCAGCCTCCACCTGTAACAAATCCGCCACTTGGATCATACACTACTACAAATTCGAAGATTTCAGTCGCTGTTTCTCCAC
>NZ_JBGTCA010000252.1:0-9578 GCF_041749095.1 Aquiflexum sp.
ATGATAAACCGGGAAGTGGGCCGTGCTGGAACAACCCGGAATATAGAAATTGGGTGTACGGAACCGTGGAAGATTTATTTCATAATTATGAAGTTGACGGTATGCAGTATGGGGCAGAACGAACGGGTGCACTTTCCAAATTATTGTTTCAGGGATCGGTACCGGATTGCTTCTGTGACCACTGCCAAGAAAGAAACAAAGAAAAGGGAATTGATCCGCTTCGGGCCAAAGAGGGATTTACCCGGCTTTATAATTTTATAATGCAGGTCGAAGTCGGCACGCAGGATTCCACAGACACTGTATTAGTAAATGTACTGAGGTATCTGCAAGAGTATCCTGAAATTCTTGCCTGGAACTATCAATGGTTCAGGGCCGATGAGGAGATTCAGCAGGAAGTATATAATAGAATAAAAAAAATCAAACCTGAAGCCGTGGTGGGTAGGCATGTGGATCACCAAAGATCCAGTTGGGATATATTCTATCGGTCGGCAATTACTTACGGAGAAATGGCCACGCATGCGGATTTTATCAAACCGATTCTTTACCATGATATTTTTGGACCCAGATTGCGGTGGTGGGTGATTCAACGGATGAACGAAAGGGTACTAAAGGATCTGTCACTGAAACAATCACTTGATTTGTTTTACGGCTGGATGGGGTTGAGCAAAGATGCTCAGGTCAAGCTGGATGATCTGGAAACAAATGGCATGGGCCCGGAATATGTGTATGATGAAACCAAAAGATGTGTGGCCAGTGTGGGCGGCAAATCAAAGGTGATAGCAGGTATAGGAATAGATGTGCCATGGCATGCACCGGAAGGTTTGGTACCATATCCCAGCGATCATGAACGGCTCAAAGAATCCATATATAAAGCCAAGGAAGCCGGAGCGGATGGAATATTGGCCTCAAGGGAATATGATGAAATCAGGCATTCCAGCCTGAAGGTTTTCGGAGAGGCGGTAAGAGCAGTGTATCAGTTATAATTAATAGTTATATGTCTAAAAAAATTCGATGTAAAGGTGTTATAATTTTAATGTGCTTAGGGCTCTTATTTGCTTTTCAGAAAAGTAATGCTCAAGGTACGGAGATAATGGTGGAAAAAGTAATTGACCATTGGTTAAGCCTGCACAATAATTTTAGTTCTGCCAAAGATGCCCATGGCAATTACACCATAGACTTAACATTAGAGGCGATGATGGTATATGGGAATTCGAAAGGTACAGAGAAATATCTTGATTTGGCAAAGCAAGTGCTTGCATTGAGGGGGATATCGGCCGAAGATACTATTTCTTATAGAAGTCAACCATTTGGCAGTATGAATTTTCTTATCGGAAAATATTCTGAAAATAATAATTGGTTTAAAGGGTATGTAGCAGAAAGCAGTAAAATGCGACAGGAGGTAGCAAGATCTGAAGAAGGGGCAATCATGATCAACCACCAGGGAGGTCACTATATTTTGATTGATTACTTGCAGGAATATGCCAGCCGAATGGCTAAGACAGGATTTATTACTGATGATCCTGAATTTTACCGGGAGGCAGTGCAACAATACCAAATCTATAAAAATATTGTTCAAAACCCCGAAAACGGGCTTTATAGTCAGGGAAGAGGATGGCTAGATGACAAAAGCCGGCTCTCTCCCGGAGCATGGTCACGTGGACACGGGTGGCTGCTGAGGGGATTAGTTACTTCTATGATGTACTTGCCTGAAGAATACAGGGATGAGCTTTTGCCAATATTGAAAGAGGTTGTAGATTCTTTGCAGAAAGTTCAATCAAAAGATGGCATGTGGTACATCATGCTTCATTTGCCAAAAAGCGAATCTTATCCTGATGTCAGCGGTACCGGTATGATTGCTTATTATATGTCTGTCGCAGTGCGGGAAGGTTGGTTGTCTGGTAAATCCTATAAAAGGAGTATCATGAAAGCTCATGGTAGGTTAAAAGATTTTATTACAGAGAGTGGGCAGGTTCTGAGTTCCAGCAAAGGTCCAGGGCCGCTTTATTCTACAGAGGAATATATAAGGTATCGACCGGAGATTGACGAAAAGCATGGATTTCAAGGTATGATCTATGGTTTACTGGCTCGCAATATTATTGAAAGTAGGTAGCATCAGAACATCATCAATCAGCAGTTTGCAGGCTTGGCCAATATGCATTTCGTTGATAAAGCCAAACAGGGTTTTGTAAGTCCTGCTTTTGAAGTAACTGCAAAATGAAGTATGACTCATGTTCACCTCCCGGGCCACCATTTACCGCTAATGATCATGGGTAAAGGTAATCATGCCGTGCGCTCTATGAAATGGCGATACATCCGTTATATGGATGGCACTGAAAAATTGTATGATGGAGAAAATGATCCGTGGGAATGGAAAAACCTTGCTCATGACCAGGCCTATTCTGGGGTGATTGAAGAGCTAAAGAAACATATGCCACCATGAGAAGAGTAAATGATGGGTTTAATCCGCTACTTGCCAAATCTTGCCTATATATTAGAGATCCGAAATTGATTTGGCAGGAATAGACCCGACAGTGGATAATTGCCTTGGCCGAATATGATCATATTTAAAAAATGGACGTGTTTACAGCTCATTGCCGCATCAGACATATTTTCTGAATTTATAAAAACAACAATCATAATACCGTCATTTAACCCAAACCTGTTTAAATTTCAAGATGAAAGCATTGAAAAGTTGTTTATTGATCTCATTGCTGTTGATTGGATGTAATTCAGGTCAAGAAGGATCCGAAGGAGAAGATTCGGATTGGATTCAAATCAGTGGCGTTTATCCCCATTTGGCTTACTATAATGATGAAGGAGAATGTGGAACCAGTGCAGTGGTGCCATGGGCCGATAGGTTATGGGTGATCACCTACGGGCCACATTTGCCTTTTGGCTCCTCTGATAAACTTTATGAAATCGATGCTGCATTGAATCAGGTCGTTAGAGAGGAAAGCATCGGCGGCACTCCGGCAAACCGGATGATCCATAAGGAATCTGATCAGCTTTTTATAGGGCCTTATGTCATCAACAATCAGGGAAAGGTAAAAGCAATCCCCTATGATCTCATGCCAGGAAGGCATACCGGAAACGCCCGGTATTTGTTCAATCCGGAAAGTAAGATCTATTCTGCCACCATGGAAGAGGGATTTTATGAAGTAGATGTCCATACGCTTGAACCCACATTGCTCTATGAAGACTCAAATGTAGGAAACTAAAAAGCAAAAGATACCGATTCAAATCCTCCCGGATCGCTTTTATTGGGGGCACATGGGAAAGGCGCCTACTCGGGGCAGGGTGTTTTGGTCTACAGCAATAATGGTGAATCCGGTCAAAAAGCATTGGAACAATTTGATATAGAATCCGGGGTTTTGGCGGAATGGAATGGAAAGGAATGGAAAACTGTTCGAAGGGCCCAGTTTGTGGAAGTGACCGGACCAGGAGGAATTTATGGAAATGCCAATCCAGAAACCGACCCGATTTGGGCCACCGGTTGGGACCATAAATCAATTTTAGTCGGGGTAAGAGATATGGGGGAATGGTCATTCTACAGGTTGCCCAAGGCAAGTCACAGTTATGATGGCGCACATGGCTGGAATACTGAATGGCCGAGAATCAGGGATATCGGCAGCCCGGATAATCCCGATTATTTGATGACCATGCATGGCATGTTTTGGAAATTTCCAGGAAATTTTTCTGCTAAAAACTCAGTGGGAATCCGTCCACGCTCAGCTTATCTCAAAGTCATTGGGGATTTTACAAGGTGGAATGACCAACTGGTTTTTGGATGTGATGATTCCGCACAGAAAGAATTTCTGAATGTCAGAAAAGCAAAAGGAGGTATTGAAGGACCGGGACAATCGAATTCCAATCTTTGGTTTACATCCACAAATCTACCTGATGAACTAGGGTCATCTGATGCCAATGGAGCAGTCTGGATATCTGAAGATGTTGCCACAGGATCTGTTTCAGAACCTTTTTTATTTGCAGGATGGACTAATAGGTCGGCATGGATACTCAATGAGGGAAATTCTGAAACCGAATTTTTATTTGAAGTCGATATAGCCGGTGATAATACATGGAAAACCTTGTTATCCCAAAGAGTACCTGCCGGACAAACCCAGCTTATTGAATTTCCAAAAAATGAAAAAGGAGAGTGGATCAGGGTAAAGGTGAACAAAAACTCCAAAGCAACCGTCCATTTTTCCTACAACAATGGCTATACCAAAAGTACATTTGGAAATGCTGAAGTATTTGATGGCATTGCTACTGTTGACAAAAAAGCTTCATTGGGAGGTTTACTTTACGGTCTTGGTGATAACAGGAGAGCCCTTGGAGTTGTTGCCGGAGAAATAGGTGAAAATGGATTCCAGGAAAATGGCTATTATGAGTTGAATGAAAAGATTATATTGTTCCAAAAGCTGATGCTGCGACAAGGGATTTCATAAAAACCAAGTTTACAATCCCCAGATATGTAATAGAAATCGATGAGTCCTCGGTTTTGGTGATTGATGACAAGAACCGCAGGTGGAGACTGCCATTAGGGGAAACAGATTTTACCAAAAAGACCAATGATGGATTGTTGAGGATTTGCAGGGAAGTGGCCACAGAAAGGGATTTATTTAATGCCCATGGGACGTTCTATGAATTGCCTGCGGAAAATGCCGACGGCTACGCCAAGATTAGGCCAATATCGTCCCATAATCTCCAGGTTCATGACTATGCATCATACAGGGGAATGCTGATCTTGACCGGAGTTGATCCTAACAAGTCTGATTCAAAACATATCTTTAAATCAGAGGATGGTAAAGCCGCAGTTTGGGCCGGGGTAATTGATGACCTTTGGAAACTGGGCAAACCGACAGGAAAAGGCGGTCCATGGAAAAACTCACATGTGGTCAAAGTTCAAGCTTCTGATCCATATCTGATAGGGTTTTATGACAAAAAATCCCTTGAAATCAGCCATGACTTAAATAAGGAGGTAGAGTTTACCATTGAAGTGGAGCCTATCGGACATGGTCCATGGATGACTTATAATAAAGTAAAAGTTGGAAAAGGAGAAGTATTTAAATACGATTTCCCAGATGGATTTCAGGCCAGGTGGATCCGGTTCAAATCAAATGAAAATTGCAATGCCACTGCATGGCTGGAGTACAACTAAACAAAAATGAAATAAATTAATTTTAGATATTCAAATCTTAGAGCACTTTCAAATGAAAGAATTATCCCGAAGACTATTTATCAAAAAAGCTGTTGGGACTTCATTGGCTTTCCCTATTATGGAACCTGCCTCTTCTGCTTCGGTGCATCAACAAATCAATGTCCCTACCCGAATTGCCGGATCGGAAGTAACAGGTCCTCTGAGCGTCTCACGGGAGACTATGGAAAGTTGGTTTGGAGGCCCACCTTTTAAAATGCTATATGAGATATGTAAGGCCTGGGTTGATAGATCTGGAAGGCATGGAAATCACTTAGGTCTTCACGATCCGTTTGCGGCTTTCCTGATATTTAAGCCAGATCTCTGCCAATACCAGCGTGTTGATATTGGTGTTAAATTTATGCAGTACGATATTTCCCGTGATAGTGCTATTGAGGGTGATGAATTAACCGGATATACTACTTTTAATCCCAACAAAGAGGGTAAACACCTCATAGCTACGAATGTACAAAAGGAGAAATTTCATGAACATCTTGGACAGATCTGGAAAAGGCATAGCAGGCCTTGAGCAAACCATAAGACCTCTTATCCGTAATACTCCTGATTCAGCTGTCCATCATTTTGGAGATTTGCGGGCCATTCCATCAACGGCGAAAGGTGGTGCTTTACACAACAAGAAAATGGCAGTCGGGGATTGTACGTCCGTAAACCGATCTGATGGAATTTAAGCTTTCTCAAAGTCAATCTACATCATCCCTTCAAAAACTTCCTCAAGATCGAGGACAAAACCGGCTACCGCTTGTGAAGCTACTTGGTCACCATGGGTAAAGATTTTGGAGGTGTGGTATTTCCCATCGATCAGCGTGTAAATGATCAAGGTGCATTCATTGGGATGGATCACCCAGTATTCTTTCACGCCTGATTCCTCATATACTTCATATTTGTTCTGCAGCTCTTTTTTATTGTTGCCGGGAGAGAGGATTTCCACCACCAGGTCCGGAGCACCCACGCAGCCCAGTTCATCCAACTTTTCGGGATCACAGATCACACAGATGTCAGGTTGCACCACAGTGTCGATATCTTCGTTTTTTTTGGATTTTTTTGGAAGGCGGACATCAAAAGGGGCAATAAAAGCTTCACATTTCTTTCCTTTTAAGAAAATGGAAAACGCAGTAAAAACTTTTCCAGTGACTCTTTGGTGGCTAACCCTGGGAGCAGCCGCATGTTTGAAGATTTTGCCCTTGATCAGTTCTACCATCTCATCCATCTGCCAGGTCAGGTAGTCGGCATAGGTGTAGCGGCCATAAAATGTTGATGGCTCCTCAACTTTGTTTTTCATTTCTTCCTTTTCCATTAAGTAAAAATACCAAGAATAAGGGAGAAAGGAAATATGGAAATCATTTGAAATTTCACAATGCCCTTATCCGCCACATTAAGGTGTCGGCAGCAAGAAATCACATTAAATGTTTTAGGGAGCCGACTTATTGCAGAATAAAAGAACAATTGGAATTGCCGTGTCCTTTGATTCGTTGTAAAAGTTTATGGGGCCGATGACTTGGGAATCTTGGAAAAACCAATCCACGATTAACCCGGTGCTAAGCCAAAGCCATTTCCAATACTTGATTATCAAATCCCCAGGTTGCCACCCGGAGCTATCGGGGGGATCAGCATGACGCCTGCCTGCCGTAGGTAAGACTGCTCCGAATTATGTCAATGGTTGTCCATCCTGGTTGGGAGTTTCAACCAAAAACCAGCTAAAACTATCCGAATTTCAGTTTTTGGATTTAATTTTTTATTATTACTTATTGATCATACAATATACCCAAAATGCCGGATCCTAAAGGGAAATATATTACCGATAACCAAATTGGCGAAATCCAATATTGGGACCTATTGAAAAATGGGGAGAAAGACGGGTTGGAAGGTATTTATAAAATGTTTTCGCAGGAACTTTTTAGGCATGGCATGGCCATCAAGCCCAACCGGAGTTTTATCAAAGACTGTATCCAGGAACTTTTCATCGATCTTTGGAAATACCGAAATAATCTGAAGACCACCGACAATATAAAATTGTACCTGTTCAGATGTCTGTCCAACAAAATCCACAAAGAGATTGCAAGAGATAAAAACCGGTATTCCCAAGATGATATAGATGCATACGATGTTTTACTACTTGAAAATTCACCGGAACAGAACCTGATTAGCCATCAGAATGATGAGAAAATTCAGAAAAAATTGATTCAAGCCTTGGAAAAGTTACCACTGAGGCAGCGGGAAGCTATCCAAAACCTGTTTTTTGAAAACCATTCGTATGAAGAGACTGCCAAGATTATGGGCATCAACATTCAATCTGTATATACTTTGGCTTGGAAGGCCATCGCCAATTTAAAAAAATCCATCTTGATTATTTTATTTTTTCTTTTAACCTGAAATATAATTCTACTGTATTTGATAACAGATTGCTATTCTGGTTGTCATATTGGAATTTTACAAGTGGATTTTTTGAAAATAATGTAAATATCAAAATTTTTTGAAAAATCATAGGATAGATTTTCGGGATTTCTGGCTTATATATATGAAAACAGATAAAAATGGATATTTCAGAATATACAGCGGAAGATTTTGTGCTGGATCCGGAATTCAAAAAATGGGTCCTGTCCCCCAATCCGGAGTCAAACATCATGTGGGACAAATTACTGGAAAAAAATCCTGCCCAATTTAATGAGGTAAAAATGGCAAGGAAAATTTTGATGAACCTTGCTGTCAAAAATCATCAGCTCAGCCAATCCGAATCACGCATGCTCTGGAAGTCAATAGATCAGGCAACTTCTACCTCAGTCGAAACATTTGAAAATGAAGTGCCTTTGAATTCCGGAGTTACCCTGAGTAAATATGAGAAAATTGCGGATAAGGGGTTCGAATTTTCCCAATTTTCCCGTGTTGCTGCCATTTTAGCGGTGGTTTTTGGATTGGGCATTATTGCCAATCTGATTTTCCATTCATCCATCCCCACCACCCCGGATTCTCAGCTTGTTGTTTTTGAGGAACATACCACTCCTCCCGGGGTCAAATCCACCCTGACCCTTCATGACGGTTCCAAGGTGATTCTGAATTCCGGAAGTAGCCTCAGGTATGCCAGGAATTTCGAAGCGGACAGGCGGGCACTTATACTGGAAGGAGAGGCCTATTTCGAGGTTGCGAAAGATCCTGAAAGGCCATTTATGGTGACCACAGGAGAGGTCGTCACCACCGCATTGGGAACTTCTTTCAATATCAGTTCCTATACTGATGAGGAATTGAGCATTTCCCTGCTGTCAGGAAAAATAGCAGTGGATTTGGTTTTTGATAATCCCACTAAATTTTTATTGGAAAAAGGAGAGGGGGTTAGGGTAAACCTAAAAGAAGGAAAATCCACCAAAGGAATTTTTGATCCTGATCAGGTGATCGGTTGGACTCAAAGAAAAATTGTGTTTGATAAGGTAAAATTAAACGAATGTATCCGGGTACTGGAAAACTGGTATGGAGTCACCTTTAATTTCAAAAACAAGCCGGATCCAGGTCTGTTGCTTTCCGGAAAATTCCATGATGAAACCCTTACAAATGTATTGGAAGGGTTGAGTTATTCAGCCAGGTTTGAATATAAGATCAAAGAAAATACAGTAGATATTTATTTTAAATAACCACTTAACAACAATAACATGTGCCTATGAAACAAAAAAGCTTCAAAAAATAAAACCGAAGGTGCGTCAACACCTCCGGTTTAAAGATTACCCGGTTCACGGCTATCAAACTGAAAAACCGGACAAGTTCATTTTAACCATTTAGCAATAGCCTAAAACAAACTATGTAAAGATATGAAAAATCGTTTACTATTACATGTTATCTACATGACCAAGCTGTTTACCTATGCCTTTTTGATCCAGTGTCTTACGATGAGTTTTCTCCTCGCCTGGAATGGAAACGCACAAATCAAAGGTATTGATGAAGTAATGATCAGAATTCCACTGGAAGGTGTTTCTGTCGAAAAGGCCTTTTCGGAAATAGAGAAATCGACGGGATTTAATTTTGTATATACCAATAAGGAACTCAAGAACCTGACGAATGTATCGGTCAATGGGAATCACCAAACCCTGTATGATGTGTTGGTGATCCTTGCCCAACAGACCAATCTGCAGTTTAAGCAGGTCAATGAGAATATTCATGTCAAGAAATCTTCTGTAAAAAAGGATACACCATTCGAAATGATTTCCATAGTATTGGAAGATATCACTGTAGCCGGAACGGTTGTGGATGAAAATGGCGAACCACTTCCAGGCGCTACAGTCACTGTGGCAGGAACCACCACCGGGACTGTGACGGACCTGGACGGAAACTATTCACTGACAGTACCTGAAAATTCAGTAATTGTTTTTTCCTTTAT
>NZ_JBGTCA010000253.1:0-3150 GCF_041749095.1 Aquiflexum sp.
AGTAAACGGGTTTTCATTGCGACTGAAAAGGTCCACCTTTCCATGATTTAAAACAGCTATGGTCCTGTAGCCATCATATTTTATTTCATAGATCCAATCTTTTCTGTCAAATGCTTCTTTCACTGTCTCGGCGAGCATAGGTTTCGTAAATACTGCTGCTGAAGCTTTAATTGAGGAGGATTTGGAAGATTTTTTTTGAGGCATTTTACTGTCGCTTTTTGAAGATGATTTTTTTATCTCATCCAATGTTTTACCTGATACAATAGATTTGTCCTTTTTTAAAACATCTTCTTTGGATACAAAATCATCAGACTTTTTGATAAGTAACCATGCATTATCTTCTTTGCCTTTGAGCTTTACTAAATCAATCTTCCCTTTAATTTAACTCCATCAAGCTGAAGCGCCAAATGTCCTTTTGCAAAGCCTGCTTTTAAGTTTTTGTAAGCTTCATCGGCATTTTCTGCTTCGGGAGAGGTATAAGTTCCGGCATCCCAAACAATAACATGGCCTGCACCATAATTGCCTTTGGGTATTTCTCCCTCAAAATCTTTGTAGCTGAATGGATGATCTTCTACCAATATTGCAAGCCGATTATCATCTGGATTTAAGGATGGTCCCTTGGGTACAGCCCAGCTTTTAAGTACCCCATCCAATTCCAACCTAAAGTCATAATGAAGGTTTCTTGCGTGGTGTTTTTGAACCACAAAAATGAGCTCCTTTCCTGATTTTTTTATTTCGGCTACAGGCTCTTTTGTCGATTTGAAGTTTCTCTTTTTCTTGTATTCCGACAAACTCATCTTAGAAAAAATTTATGCAGATTTCGATTTTTTATCTGACAAGCTGGCCTTGAGCATTTCCATCAAATCATCACTTTGCCTGTGGACTACCTTCATTTTTGCTTTTGGTGGTTTTTTGCCCTTTGCTTTGGCTTTGATGATCTTCAAAAGTTTTGCTGTATAGGTATCCTTGTAATTTTCTATATCAAACTTTTCCGTAAGCTGATCAATGAGCTTATCTGCCATGTCCATTTCCTTGGTTTTCTTTTTGGAAACGGGGGGCAAATTTAATTCGGTTGTTTCCCTTATCTCCTGTGTAAACCTAATCCTGTTCAGCACAATTACATTTCCATAAGGTTTTATTATTGCCAATCCTTCTTTGTTCCGCATGACAAATGAAGTGACACCGACTTTTCCTGATGCTTGCAAAGAATCCCGAAGCAACGCATATGCTTTCGTCCCCGATTTATCGGGCTCCAGATAGTAGGGTTTTTCATAGTATAGACTGTCAATCTCCTGGCCATCAGCAAAACTAAGAATATCAATGGTCTTTGTTTTTTCGGCATCAGCAGCCTCAAAATCCTCATCTTCCAATATTACATACTCTTCATCTAATTTGTAGCCTTTGACAATATCAGCATATTCGACTTCTTTTCCGGTACTTTCATTTATTCTCTTATACTTTATATTAGAGTGATCTGCGCTGTCCAGCATTTCCAGGTTCAAAGTGCTGGCTTCAGTAGCTGAATATATTTTTATCGGGATATTGATCAAACCGAAACTGATAGAACCTGTCCAAATGGCACGCATGAGATAATATTTATTTTGATAAAAGATCAGGGTTCTTCTCTGACATTTTGGATTTGTAAGCCATACCTGCAAATGCCCCAAATACCACATGTGCAAGCAATAAATGTCCAAAGTATTTCTTCAAGTTCTTTGCTGGTGGATTGGGATGTAATTTAAAAACTGCCTTCCAGACCAAAATTCCAGCTACCCCACTTGCTGCACCCAATACACTGCCGGAAAGTATTCCAGGCTTTACTTTACCGTTTCTCCATAATTGATGATAGCCACAACAAAACCCAAGGCCGGAAATGTAATGTAGTAACCACCCTTCCAATGCGGCATCGGATTTCCGCATCGTTGGAATTAGCCTCGATATCAAATCTGCCAGTACCAATGGTTCCCGAAAATTTTCATACTTCTTTTCAGAAATCAGATAACTGAAAAGAGTCATGGCAGAGGTGCCGGCAATTGTTGACTTAATAATCGGTTGTATGGCCATACATACAAATGACATCTATTTTCCCTAAAAATGTCTTACACAATCACAGCATTGTTTTGCAAGATTAATTGATGGAAGATGGACAATTAAATCGAAAAATATACTTTTTAACCTCCTTTCTTTTTTTGCAATTCGGCAATCATTTTTTCCGCATTGGCATTTTGGGGATCAAGACTGAGGGATTTTTTATAGTTTTCAATGGCAAGATCAATCTCTCCGATTTCCATACTGGCCTCCGCATAACTGTCATACACATTGGAACTGTTGGGATAAAGGATAGTATTGATTTTGAAAATGTCTTGTGAAATTTTTAATTTGTCATTTTCCATAAATCTGTAACCAAGTATGTTCAGGTTGTCTTCAGCAATGGTAGGGTCGTTTGGATCACGTTTTTTCATCGCCTGATATTCCTTCAATGCGAGGTCAAAATCTCCGGCAACCAGCAATTCAATTGGTATTTTTTCACCATCATCCATTTTGGAAAATGAACCTTCTTTAACCCCTGTATTAGGATTGAGTAAAACCATTTCCGTTTTATTTGTTTCAGGTTTGGTTTTGAATACAACAGGCTGGTTGTTGTCCCTCCCGATAAAGGTACTATCAGAAATTTTGACAAATTCCTTTGACTCACCCATCAAACCTTTGCTGTAAAGAACATTGTCATTTTGGAAAATTTCGATCAGCATATTGCCACCGATTTTGTACCTCCCAATAATTTGATTTATTTCTCCGGGATTCAGATTCTTTCTTTGATAAACAGGGACAAATTCATCCCAATCATAGGTAAGTGCCACTGAACGGATCAACTCAGAAATAAATTCAGGATGGTTGGAATTGGTCAAAATGACCACTCCGTATCCCTTGTCTTTGTGGGCAATCAGTTCACTGGAAAATCCTTCGTCCCAACCCCCATGGCCAAAATAAATTTCATCTTTCATTTTGTTAATAAAGAATCCAAGTCCGGTAAAATCCTCCACAAAAGGCGTGAGCATCAAAGCCGTCATGTCTTTGGACAATACTGTTTCAGGTCCACCTTTCAATGTCTGTTGAATGTTGACAGCGAATTTGGCCAGGTCTTCCGCAGTG
>NZ_JBGTCA010000254.1:0-3624 GCF_041749095.1 Aquiflexum sp.
GCACCATTTCGCGATGAACATAAACATGAATCTGCTCTTTCCCTGAATTTTTACCTGGTTTCATCTCGTTATCAATTCTCACCCTAAATAACGGTTACAAACCTACACGAAACAAACCAGTTTTGATTACTGCTAAACAAAAAGTGAAAGAGACAAGCCGTGGATTCACCCGGCTTGTCTCTTTGAAGGGATAACTGATTTTTGGCGACTTCCATAGTATTGGCGTTTGGTATTGTTAGCTTTTTAAATTCGCTCAGCACATCAATTATGGTTCTTATTTTCTGAGGCAACAGTATTCAAAAGTACAATGTTATTTATCTAAGGATTGACACCATTGAGTAGAGCATAAAAGACTTATATTATATAGATGTTCAAGGAGGAGGATATGGATTGGCGTACAAAATTGCAGATGACAACTTAAAACTCGGAAGGAATGTTGTTTCGGACTCTTGTAGTCCAGTTAAAATAATTCGTAAAGAATGGGAGAAATCTGCCCTGCTTAACGAGTGTGATACTATATCATAGAGATTATCTGTTCAGACAGAATCGAACATAAAAAGCGTGCTGAATCTCGGGTTGCAGAAATCGAAAATTTGAAATTGCCTGATTGGAATCAAATTATATAACGTGAATATCACGAATGGGAAGTAGAAAAACTGGAACAGGACAAGTATGGGTGGAGAGTCAGCTTGCTATTGTGCGAATGAAAATGAAATCTGCTAAATCAAGTCCCAATCGTAACCAGACCGACCTGATTACTGACACGTCCACAGACGTCAACTAAAGTAAGTGTATAGCTACAACCAACCTGCATTTGAGCCAATGGAACCAATATCGTCAGTGTAGTACCATCCACCGAAGGCACAGGGCCTATTGTAGCCAAAGTACAACCTGTATTTGGCTGTGGAGAAAATCGAGCTTCCTTATACCAGTTAAGGCCACTTCCCGTCAAAACAATTTCGGGATTTCCTGCAGCGCTGTACGAAAATACCCTTTGTGTAAAAGTACTAAAAGTACGATCCGGGAATGAAGAAACCGGGTAAGTCAATTTTTCAGAAGACTTGGTAGTGCCATCAATAACTGCCACAAAATCCATCATATTGGCAAATCGACTTGTAAGGACAGGGTCAGGTGTGGAACAATTACCATCTGCGAATTCCAGAGGAATGACAAATTTAAAACTGCTTGCACAATTGGTAGGACCAGTGGATACCACTTTTGTCAGGGGTAAGTAAACTCCGTTAACCAACAGTTTCATTTTTTCATCGATTCCTGCACTTGCTCCATAAAGTCCCACCCCAGGAATACTAATTTGGTTTTCAAGCTCCTTTCCAGGAATCATCCCTGCCCCCTTCCATCCGGAATTGGTGTAACAAACATCCGCAATATAGGGAATGCCCAATAGCTTGACCTTCTTCGAAACAGCCGTTTTCCCATTTACTGTAACACTTATGTTTGGATCGATTACCCCACAAGCTCTGTTGCTTGAGTTCTCTGAGGCGATTTTATATGGAACTTTTATGGTTAGAGATGTTGCTGTTGCTCTCAGAACAGTCGCTTTTCTCCAACCAGTAGAATCTGACCTGTTATCAGAAGAACAACTTCCCAACGATGCAGTTTCATTCTTGAGCCAAACAAAATTGTCCGCTGGCTTGGTGCTGAATCCTTTTCCGGTCAGTGTAAGTTCATCCCCCCAAAAAATAAATTCGGGAGATGTTTCAGTGATCTCCACATTGGCTATTGGATTGGGATTATTTGGATTGTTTGGGTCTTGCTCTTCCGCACATCCAACCATACCTATTAGATAAACCCCTACAATCAATAAATTAAAAATTGCCTTTTCCACAAACGTTAGGCTTGAGAACAATTCCTCAAATTTTGAATAAACACTGAAAGTTTCCATCCTGTTGAAATAAAGTGACATAAATACACCGATCTTGGCAATGCCCCAATTCAAAGATCAATCTTCACCATGTTTGCCGGACCTAAAATTCAATATCTCAAATTACCCTATCAATACCATAATAGGGGGATATCAAAAAAGTGTATCAAAAAAATCAAACCAATTTCTCATTCAGGGCTTTGCTGATAGCTTCCCCTTGGGAATGCACATGAAGCTTATCATAAATCCGCTTAATATGGGTTCGCACAGTTTCGAAACTAATGCCCAAATCTGCTGCAATCAATTTAAAACTATTACCTTTTGCCAATGACCCAAGGATCTCCTTTTCTCTATCAGAAAGCATGTATAGGTTTATTGGTCTTTGTTCATGCAGCTGATTGATTACGAGCCTTGCAATAGAAGGACTCATAGGTGCACCTCCTTCCAAAACTTCTTCAATTGCCTGTACCATCATGTCAGAAACATTCCTCTTTAACAAATAACCGTTTGCGCCTGCCTTCAAGGCATCAAAGACATGACCATTGTCATCAAAGACTGTCAACATGATAATCTGTGCATTCTGATCATATTCACGTATCTGTTTAACAGCCTCTACTCCATTGGTACCCGGCATGTCAATATCCATCAAAATCACATCCGGACGACCCTTGATAACGACTTCCTTAACCTGACGGGCATCTCCATAATCTCCCACAATAGTATACTCCTCCCGAAGCATCAATAATTGACAGAGTCCTTCCCTAAGGCTGTCATTGTCTTCAAAAATCAAAATCCGGATCGGTGTCATTGCAGAATTGTCAAGTATTGAATTTATGTTAATTCCTTCCGAAAATAAATCCCTCAATCAGGTGATAGACACTTCCAAGCTAATCAATGTCCCTATTTCCGGATTGGATATTATGTTCATTTTTCCTCCAATTTGTCCTGTTCTTTCTTTCATGTTTCCCAACCCATTGCCTTTGTCCATTACCTTTTCCAAGTCGAAACCTCTTCCATTATCTTCTATTTTCAACAATAGATTTTTTTCCTTCAAAACTGTCGAAATCTCTACTTTAGAAGCCTTGCTGTACTTCGCACAATTATTTACTGCCTCCTTGAAAATCAAGTATATATTTTTTCTTAAAACGGGATTCAAGATGAATTCAGAAGAAATATCTTCTTGGTTAAAAGAATATTGAATCCCCAATGGCTCAAGGATTTCTGCTGCAAAATCCTTCATCCTGTAAATCAATTTTTCCAGACTGTCATTATTAGGGTTTATAGACCAAACGATATGGGCCAAATTGTCCATCATTGATCTTGTATTCACTTGGATTTTTTTCAATTGTTTCGCCACTGTTTCTTTTTCATCAACTTTCAAAAGTGCAATACGGCTATTGACATCAATGCTGGACAATGTAGAACCAATTTCATCATGGAGGTCACTTGAGATTTGATTTCTAAGTACCTGCTCATTTAATTTTTGTTTTAACCGATACTTGTTAAATGTTAAATATGCCATAGCCATAATGGACAAAAACAGGAAAAAAGTGAAATATTGAAACTGCAACCTTCTTCGGGCCTTTACACTTTCCAGTTCTACATTTGATTTTAGCAGGGCAATTTCCTGTTCTCTCTTTTCTGATTCAAATTTTTCTTTGAGCTCTGCTAAATTTTGAAGCTGTTTTTGTTGTTCCAGTTTTTCCTTCAGTACCATTGAAAGGTTTAAATGATCGTAAGCT
>NZ_JBGTCA010000255.1:0-28199 GCF_041749095.1 Aquiflexum sp.
TCATATCAGGATCCATCCCGGTATGAAAAATATTTAAAACTACCACTTTTGTTTCCCTAACCTGGTAAACGATCCTAAAACTCCATCGAAAAAACCTTCTTATATCCCCTTTGTTATCAGGGTAATATTCATCTATTTGATATAATGTTGGGTTTTTTGAAAGATTACCAACGGAATTGACTATTTCTCTCCTTACTTTAGACGCACTTGTAGGTGAATCTCTGGCAATCCTAGCGCAATAAAAATCCAAAGAAGCAACCGCTCTGTTGGACCACTCTACGTTTTTAATTTTCAAATCCTTTCTCCATTTGTTCCTGAGATACTACACCACCTTTATTCACTTCAGCAACAGCATCATCTATTTCTTTCTTATACTGTGAAGAAGTTAATGGTTTTCCTTGAGAGTTGAAAGTAACATTCGTCTGCTCTTTGTCTAATATGTTTTTGACATATTCCTGGAGCTTAGATAAAATTTTTACATCATCAGTTTCAGCAATGTACTGATGCAGGGTTGTCTTGATTTCCGCTATACTGTTCATGAATTTGGCTTTTGTCAAATATAGGAATTTATAAGTTTATTGATTTCATCTATTTACCTGAAATTATTTGGCTCATAAGATTTCCTGAATTGTTGTTTCTCAATTTCAAAAAAGCGCCGTCACCTGCATCCTGCCAATATGCACCAATCTTCCCAATCCCTCCGAATTTCGGCCTTCGTAGACCATGTTCATCTGCAGACCCTCACCGATTTTCTGCAGCCAGTTGAGGGACCAGGTAAGGTTATTTCCATGGGTCAATGCCTGTAGCATTTCATAACCTGTCGGAGTGTTGGCCTGCCCATTGTAGTCAATGACGATATATTTGAAATTGGCGTTGATGGTGGTTTTGATGGCCTGGGCATAGCGTAGGTCCAGTCCCATCTGATGCAATGCGGCTCTTTCCTCAATTTCCTGGTTGGCCAGATTCAGTTTGTCGGTATATTGATAGGTCACTGTGGTACGGAAAAGACTACTGGGCTGCCAGGCCAGTTCAGGACCCAATCCATATTGCTCAATATTGAAATTTCTGTTATCCAGAAAATCGGAGTTGGCAATTCTGTTACCCGTCATAAGGATAAGTCTTAGATTGACCATTGGATTGAAATTATAACGGGTATTGAGTCTCCAGTCTTTTTGGCTCAGGTCATCAAAGCCTCCGGCCAGCAACTGCTTGTTTTGACTGTCAAATAAAGAAAGATCAAAACCGTATTTTGCAGATGCACGGTTGAAGAAAAAGGAGGAACGGGTCACCTTCCTTACCGACAGAAGGTCCTCCTCCGAAAACCCTCCCACAAAAGGATTGATCCTGTCCCAGAATTCATCCGAGGTGATTTTCTTCTCAATACTCAGACTTGTGGTATTGGAGAATTTCTGCAAAAACTGCCTTATCCCTTTTTCTTTTTTCCAATCATCAGGGAATTTGGCATTGAGGCGATAATTGAAAATGGTATTGAACGCCTGTACAAATTCAGTGGTGGGCACAAAAACTTTGATAAAGTTCTTTTCTTCAGGGTTGATGGCAATATAAAATTCATTGAGCTGCTGAATCCCGTCATTATTGTCATCCCTCCAGGCATGGGTACCTTCTCCTGTAGGCACCGGTAAGAAGACGAACTCCCTTCTGAATTCCCTGCCATTACCTAGGGCGTAGCTGAGTTCATTCCGAATATTTCCTTTCCACATGGTACCCAGATAATCGATCTTACTGAGCACTGTGGTTTCCGCATCCTGGACAGTTCGCAAAAACTCCAGTTTTCTATAAGTAAAAGTACCTGTCAGATCATGGGCACCAAACCTCCTTTTCAATCCGACCATGGTCTGGAATGCTTCGGTATCAGGAGTCAACTGACCAAGAACCGGAAATTTATCTTCCCTGACCGAAGCATTGACAAAGAAAGAATACGGCAGCGTATCATTGCTCTCAATAAAAAAGAAATGCTCCAGAAAATTCATGGCGGTACTGACCACGGAATCCCGTTCCAAATTTCTCACTGCATTTCTGTCCAGGATCAATCTATAACCGGGAACCAATACTTTGGACTGATATCTTATATCACCTGTATATCGAAGCCATGAAGAATTCAAATCCCTCACATCGCTGTCGAGTAAGAAGAAATCATTCCTGATCAAAAATCTTTTCCCAAGTTCCTGATTCCATTTGGCCAAATGCTGGGTTCCGGCAAGAATATCTCCCCTATTCCTAAGGTTGAACCGATAGCTAAAATTGTTCTTGATGTCCTTGGTAACCTCCACTTGGGAAGTCAAAATCCTTTCATGCCCGGCTTCCAGCATATCTTCCGGTGACAGACTCCAATCCCGGTCAAATTCAATATACCTGAGACGATCAATAAAACTGAAATGATTGGAATTGTATTCCAACTCGGTCAGAGCTCTGAACTTATAGCCTTTCAATTTGTCAATTGGCCTGTTTTCAGACAATACCCCTGATTTGATGGCAAAGCCATTATTGTCCTCATTGTCAATCGAAGAAAAAAGGTTCTGATCCACATTGGAAAACGCCAATTCTGTATAGACCTGCTCATATTCACTAAGCTTGATTCTAGTGCCGGCCGTAAACATTTGTTTTTTGTTGGGTGCCGGTAGCGGAGAGAGAATCGAATAATTCCCCTGTGGTTCACCATTGACTCTGGGCCTGAAGACATACACCGGCCCATTTGCAATCTGCCTGTCCCTGACATAATCACCATTTCCACGCCCCACTTCGCTGAAAGAAACTGCAAAATGGGCTACTTCCGAATCTGTACTGTATTCAAAATAGGTGATGGGATTCCCATTATCATCCAAATCCTGAACTCTCCTGTATAGAATCCTATTTGGATCAAAAGCAATGCTGTCTACTCTTGGCACTGAGGCCGCATTAAGGTCATCCCCTACAGATGCCAACAGCTGTTTGTCAGCATCTGAAAATTCAAAGAAAAGAGGCCGGTTTCTGTTGTCCTGTTCCCTGTAGAAATTCATATATACAGCGACTTTATCTGTCTCCTGAATATGATTGGCTGTGAGAATAGACCGGGAGAAGTTCCTTTCAGCATATTCAAAATCAATCCTGATCCTGGTATATTGGGTAATCAGCACATTGGGTGTAAAAGTAATCTCGCCCTGATTATAATCAATCACATAATCATAATTGAAGCCCCTCTGAAGCTGCCTGCCATCATAGAAAACCCTTTCGGAGTTGGCCATGACGATCACAAAACGCTCGTTTTGAGGCCCGGGTATCCGGTAAGGCCCTAAAGTTCCTTCACTGACTTCAAGGACAATCGAAGCAAATTTCCCTTTGGCAACTGAGGCTGCTGCTTGTGTAGAGGCTTTCCACTTTTCCCCCAATTTATATTGGGTAGTCACCTGGGCTCCTTGGACGTTTTTGTAATACCTCAAAAACTCTGATTGCCTCTGCTGCAAAACTACATCCCCGGCAGCAAGATTAAAATCATCATTGTATAATTCCACCAGCACATTGTCAAAATCCTGCAACTGTTGGGTATTTCCTTCAGGCTGAAAAGGTACGTTTTGATCGGAAATACTTGCCCGGATATTCAGATTTTCAGCCAACTGACCGTTCATTTGAAGGT
Source organism: Aquiflexum sp. (assembly GCF_041749095.1). Classification (GTDB taxonomy): domain Bacteria; phylum Bacteroidota; class Bacteroidia; order Cytophagales; family Cyclobacteriaceae; genus Aquiflexum. Next base: position 3,632 of record NZ_JBGTCA010000255.1, read on the forward strand.
TGAGGGAAGAGTTAACAAAAAGATTCTGGGTATTTCCAAAAGATATTCCCCTGGTCAGATTCCCGGATTTATTCAGATTGGTACTGGGAAAAAGCTCTTCCCTAAAATCAAAGGAAGGCAAAGCCTTGACCCTATTGTCCCTAAACAAGGCCATTGAATCATAATCGGCCATTAAGGTCCTTTTTGCTACCGTCTGATGAAAACTATATGGAAAAGTCCTGTAACAAACCAACAGGGAATCAGGAACAGTGGAACTTCCGAATAGAATGCTCAGGTATCCGGTGTTGAGTTGATAAGTAATGGGATAGGTCTTTTGATCTTTGTCCTTCACACTGATGCTTTCCTCCAAAACACTTAGGGAATCAAGCAGAAAGGGTTCAGAAAAAACATCAGCTTTTACCCACCTACAGATTTCAGATTGAGCAAAAGTGCTTACCCGAAAGCCAGTGATCAAAACCAAGACAATAACCAAGTACCCAAACCTATACATTCTGAACTGCAAATAACCTTGCTAAGGTAATATTTTAAGCAAAAAGATTGCATATAGGCCGGTTTTTCTAAAAACCAATCAAGGCTCACTTCATTCGGACAAATTAAAGGCAAGAAAAAAAGAGGTGCCTTTCCCCTCAATGGTTTCGAACCAAATCTTACCTCCCTCTGTTTCGACGCCCCTTTTGGCAATGGCCAACCCAAGACCTGAACCCTCCGATTTAGTACTGAAATTTGGCATAAAAATTTTATCTCTCAGCTCTTTTCGAATTCCTTTGCCATTGTCCCGAACCTCGAGTACAACCTGATTTTCTATTATCCTGAGAAAAACATGGATAACCGCCTTTTTCAGGTGGTCTGAGGCCTGAAAACCGTTAATGATCAAATTGGCGATGATTCTTCCAAAAAGTTGTTTATCCCCAAGTACTGTCAAATTCGCTTCTTCGGTCAGATCCCCAAAAATGATTTTCTCGTTCTCTCTGTTTTTGAAAAGCTCTAAAGTACCCAAAACCACTGCCTTAAAATCCATCAACTCCTTTTTGGGCTGTGGCATCTTGGCAAAATTGGAAAATGAGGTTGCAATATCACTAAGTGTATCCACCTGATGGATCAATGTCTCAATGGGCTGCTTGAGTTTGATGGGATCATCCAGGTTCCCTTCTGCCTGAAGTCTCAACAAATGCTGAAGAGTAAGCTTCATCGGGGTTAGCGGGTTTTTGATTTCGTGAGCTACCTGTTTTGCCATTTCCCTCCATGCAGATTCTTTTTCAGTTTCAGCCAGCTCTTTTTTACTGGCATCCAATTTAAAAAGCATATTGTTGTATTCTTTAACCAGAAGCCCAATCTCATCATTGGCAGGCCAGTACATGGGTTCGTTATTCTCCAGACCTGTTACTTTCAGCTTTTGGGTAAGAAGCTTGAAAGGAAAAGTCAGATTTTTGGACACGAAATAAGAGATGAACAAAAACAAAATGAAAACCAGAACAAAGATATTGATGATATTGCTCAAAACATCTGCAATCAACAGGTCGAGTTCAGTTTCTGATTCGAAAAATGGTACGGCTAAAATTGCCTGAACTTCCTGGCCATCATTGGTTCGGATGGCTGCATATACTGATTTGAAACTGAGGGTTCCAATGGTTTCTCCCAAGAGCGCAAGGTTATTCTGTCCTTCTATCAATTCCACAATTGCTTGTGGGTTGATGTAAGGAGTCAATACTTTTTTATCAAAAATATTGGGCTGGGAAGTGCTGATAAGAAAGCCCCGGTTGTCATACAGGTTGATATCTGTATTCGCATTCCCTGACAGATTGTTCATGGCTTCCTCAAGTTCATCTTTTCCCAATAGTCCGGTTCTCTGCTTTTCAATCACATTAGATAGATTGTCTTTTACCAGGGATGCTTTTTGCAGGTATTGCCGGTGAAGTTCTTCCTGGTAAGAATTGGTAAAAAGACCGACAATGATCAGACTTATGATCAAAATGGGGAAAAAGAATGCAAAATTAAGATAGAGCTGAAGTTTGGTGGCATAATTGAAATTAAAAGACCCCATCCTCCGAGAGAATGTCACTGCCAAAAGACTTATTAGCGTAAAAGCTATAAAGCCCAAAAAGAACAGGGAAATATCAGCAAGGATATAATAGAAAGGATACACCGGAGAAGAAACTATGATGACCCTATCATTTTCCCTTACACCTATATGATGAAATTTTTTCCTATAGACTCCCTTCTCATATAATATCGGCTGGTTTAAAATATTCTTCAGATCGGCAGCCCTGTAATTGAACAGCCCTGCTCCGTACTGCAACTCTTCCTCCTCATAAACTGCGAAATCATATTTTTTTTGATTCAGACTTCCCACGTATTTCTCATCCATCAGAAGTTTTGGGAATACCGAACCTGCAAGAATCCTTAGTTGCCGTAACTCCAAATACACTGTACCAATGTATACGTCATCTCTATACAATGGAATAAATGCAAAATACTGATTACCCTCCCCTTCTTTTCCTTGATTGATAAAATAAAGGCCCCTAACGGAGGTGGCATAATCACTTTTTACATAATCCCTTCTCAGTTCATCCAACTCATTGATATTCCCCCGGTCAAGAACGTTGTCTCCTATAGCGTTGAATACTTTGATCTTAAGAGCGTATTGGTCAAAATAATTGTCAACATGAATCTTCCTGATCTTTTTCTCAATTGACTCTTTTTGCATCAATGGATCCACCAATGAAGTCTTAATAAAAATATCTTCACTTACCCGTTTTATAATATCTGAGAGGAAAAACTCTGCCAGGATATCATTCTCGATCAGTTGCTGCGAACCAAAACTTAATTTGGACTGAAAATTCCTGCTCAAATAAACTTGATGCGATGCAATCCCCGTGATAATAGCTGCAATCAGACAGCCAAAAAAGAAAGTCAGAAATGTGTTCAGGCCAATTTTAAAAATATGTCTGTACAAATTAAAATGGATGGCTGCAACCAGTAAAATAAAGTGGGCCATATATGCTGCCGCCCACATCCAGTTGATATAACCAAGTCCAAGCAAAAAAGGAATAGAAAAATATATCAAGGTGAAAATTGCCTTGGATTTGGGTACAGAATTGTCGTAAAATATAAGATTCAGAATCAGAACTGTAAACATAAAATACCCAGCGCCACCTATAAAGACAACCAATAGGCTGATGAACTTAAACCAATCCAAAGAAGGAAGGCTCAGTATATTGAGGTCCCATTGTGAATTGCTAAGGATATCTATATATAAACCATAAAAAACCATCAATAATGCCGTTGAAGCCAAATAGGCCATTAACAAAAATAAACGGCTATTATACCTTATTTTTTTTGCTCCCAACCAGGCTTTAAACTCTTTGCCCGCAATGTATGCCAACAGCATCCCGAAAATGATGGCAAGGCAGATAATATTGATAAAGAGGTCGCCAAGGCTTGGATTGAAATAAGAAGAGGCATATCCTGTGGGGTCAAAGAGATCAAAATCAAAATAATCCCTTGGAAACCGAAACAAAAGCATCAAAGCGCGGACAATAAAAAGCACAAGGCCGGCATATAAGATTGACCTTATTTTTTCCCCTTTTCGCCAATATACAAGCACTATTCCCCTTGTTAATATCAACACCAGAATCAATAAAGAAAAGAAGAATATCAGAATTGCAATTTTGTTGGATTGTTCGATATGCAAATGATCTGGATCAAAATAAACCGAAAATAAAAATTCCCCTTTGTTTCCTACGACATCTTTAAACCCTTCTTCTTGTTTTTCGGATAAAGCAATTATACCATCACCAAATACAGATTTATTGAAACCCGATTGCAGAAACTCATTTTGTATATCTCTTTTAAAATAGAGGGGGTACAACTGCACCAACCAAAAACCTTTGTTATTTCTGGTAAACCTTTTGATTTTCGAAAAATAAATCCCAAACCGATCCTCAAGGATATGCTGATTCATCCTTGGATCCACCAGGTCAAATTCAGGCATAAATGAAAAATCTGACCAATAAACCAATTCACCCGATTCGCTGAAAATATAATACGGGTGGTTTGATTCAATGGTAAGATTAGTAAAGGAAAGTGCCTCATCGGGCCTATTGGCCATCAAAAGCGCAATAAAATCATCATTAAACTGAAGGTCAATTTTTTTAATTTTTTTGGAAATTGGCTGCACTAGTTTTTCTGCATCATCCTTCCTCGAAAACATATAATTGACAGCCAAAAAAACTCCGAGACTGATTAAAGCAATAAAAAGAGGAACACGTTTAATTTTGTGCATAACCATAAGGTAAGCAAAAAGCAAAATCCATACCCATACTATGCTTATATTTTAATATTTTTCTCCGTGAAAAATAAACTTGGATTTTCTTTTTTTTGCATTTCTGTACCAAAAATATCCGATAAATGCTGCAATCAAATATGGCATGGCAAAAAGATACAAAATCCCCATGTTTAGCCCGGCCCCTATGCTTGTTTCCCCATTACTGACGTTGTTTTCGATCGAAGCACGGCACATGGCACATTGTGCATAAACAGGCGCCTGAATGGCAATAAACGACATTAAGAAAAGAAGGGTCTTAATAATGGATTTCATATTTAGGGAAACGTCAGATTTTCTTGAATAGTTTAGAGATTGTAATAAGGACTTATCATCAGGTAAACCAATACACCTGTCACCGTAACATACAACCAAATAGGAAAGGCAAATTTAACAACTTTTCTGTGCTTTTCCCTTTGATCGGTGTGTCCGTAATAATAGGCAAGCAAAATCGGAAACAATGCGACTGCAGCAAGGATGATATGGGTAATCAGAATAAAATAATAAACTTTTCTAATCAGACCTTCCCCTCCAAATGAGGTGCTTTCGGCAGTGGCATGATAAACAACATAAGAAAGAAGAAAAATCGCTCCCAAAACAAAAGCAGTAGTCATAGATGCCCTATGAAATTCTATGTTTCCTTTTTTAATAAAAATCACCCCAAAAATCAAAGCGATGGAGGCTGCTGTGTTGATAACAGCATTTAGATGCGGCAGAAAATAAACCCAATCACTAGCCAAATCAATTTTGGAAGGCATAAAGAGCAGCACTGCTACTACAACAGGTACCGCAACTGCAATCAAGGTAATCCATCTAATGATGCCCTTATCCGGCGATTGAACAAGTGAACTATTCTTTTCCATGTAATAATATTTTTGTTTCCAAAATCAATCTATCGACTTCTTCCCTATTGGTGCCACTGTAATATCCCCGGATTCTACCCACATCGTCCACCAACACAAATTTGTCACTATGAATGAATTCCTCGGGTTCGCCCATTCCATCCAGAGTAGGTAGGATAAATCCACACCTTGCTAAATTGTATATTTTTGCTTTGTCTCCTGTTAGAAAAAACCATTTGTCAGGAGTGGCCAAGTGCTTTTGTGCATAAGATGCAAGTATCTCAGGTGTATCAAATTCGGGGTCAATGGAAATCGAATAAATCTGAACGTCCCGGTCATTTCTGAAAGCATCATCTACTCTTTCCATTTCTGTGGACATTACCGGACAGATACTTGGGCAAGAGGTAAAAAAGAAATCGACAATGGTTATTTTGCCTTCCATATCAGATTTACCCCTCTCCTTGTTTTCATGGGTAACCAATTTAAACTCGGGAATATAATGTTGTCCTGATTCTTCAACATCGCATTCACTGAAAGGGTTTTCAACGCCGTTCTCATATAGAATCGGTATATCATATCTGTTGCTTCCAAAAGACTTCAGGAATACAATAATCAGAATCGGCACCATCAGTATACACAACAATACCAAACCTTGTAAAATCCTCACCTCTTTCATTTTTCTTTATATGTAAACAAAAAAGTAGGTCAGAGTTCTTGACCCGGACCTACTTTTTTTTAAAATAAATCAATAAATTTTTACCATCTTAAAAGGAAGATATCACTTCCTTCTCTCATCAATGCGATTACCAACCACACCAAGAATATCAATGGAACTATAATGGAAAAAAACAAGGGCTTAGCTTCCTCTCCAAGGTGCATGAATTCCATCATGATATATTTTGCTTTCCAAATGGTAAGTCCAATGAAAATGGCATATAGTAGAATGCCCCGTGGAAGTGTAAAAGCAAAAGCAAACTCAACGAGGGTCAGTAACAACAGAATTCCCGCAGTTTTCCAAATTTTCTTTATTTTGGCTTCATCTCGTGGAGCAACCTCTAATGCCGATTTATTTTCTTGCATAGCCATATTTCAATATTTTTAATTTTAGATCAGATAGAATAAAGTAAACACAAATACCCAAACCAAGTCAACAAAGTGCCAGTAAAGACCGATTTTCTCTACCATTTCGTAGTGGCCTCTCTTTTCATATACACCAACAGCAGCTTGGTAAAAGCATAAGAACAGGAGAAAAACTCCAAGTGTTACGTGAAAACCATGGAAGCCTGTAATAAAGAAGAATAATTGAGCAAATGCAGGAGGGCCGTATTCATTGACGGAAAGATTGGCGCCATGTACAACCTCTGTAACCACTTTTCCTAAATTTTTGACATAAGTAAGTACAGTGCCTCCATCAGTTCCATGGATAAAGTGGGACCATTCCCAAGCCTGACAACTTAAAAAGGTAATACCTCCCAAAAGTGTCCAAAGCAACCATTTCACTACATCATTTCTATCGTTTCTATGTCCTGCCTCTACAGCCAAAACCATGGTAACTGAACTCATGATCAGGATAAATGTCATCAACCCTACAAAGGCAAGTGGAATATGCACTCCGTGAAAAAATGGAATGGCATCAAATACCAATTCGGGAACAGGCCAATATTCATTTGAACCTACAAAGGATTCCGTTGGACCTGCGTAAATAGGGAAACTCACCCTTATTGATATATAAGTGATCAATAATGCAGCAAAAGTAAAGATATCAGAAAGTAAGAAAAACCACATCATTAGTTTTCCATAACTGGCCTTGAGCGGTTCATTTCCACCTCCCCAGACACCTCTTTTGGGACTCACCCCGATAGCAGTTGCAGACGTTGACATATTTTATATTTGATTAAAATTTAATTTAATGATTCAATAATAAGAACATAAACAGGTATAGCCAAAGCCCACCAAGGAAATGCCAGTAGGTGACGCACATCTCCATTCTATCCATGTTTTTGGAATGTACCTGATATTTAAAGGACGAAATTAATACAATAATTAGAAATATCACACCGCTTATCAAGTGTAATGCATGCAAACCGGTGAAAACGTATAGAAATGAACCGGCAGGATTTCCTACAAAGAACACATCTCTTTCCACCAATGCAGCCCAACTGTACCATTGTCCAACAAGAAATGCCACCCCAAGTATAGAGGTAATTATCATTCCAAGCCTGATTTTGGCCAGCTCATCTTTTTTTGCTGACATATAGGCCCAATGCAAAAAAACACTGCTCAGGATGATGATGGCTGAATTGTACCAGAATATGTCAGGCAAATCAAATTCCAACCAATTCCCCTCTGACTGTCTTACAATATAGGCACTCGTCAATGAGGCAAAAATCATTACAACTGTAACAATAAACAGCCACAGGGCAAACTTTTTGGGGTGCATGGCTATAGGTTGCTCAGCACCATCTATGTATGCATATTTTTCTTCCATGATTACACTTTATCTAATAAATATGCTATTTGAACAATCGGAAGATACAGGAAAGATCCGAACATGATTTTCAGGGCAGACTTTCTGGAACAATCCTTCATCAATGAGAAGGTTTGCGCCAAAAACAAGACCCCGCATACCGTAGCGACAATTCCTGAATTGAGACCTGTCAATCCAAAATAAGTCGGTAACAAACCCAATGGAATCAGAAACAGTGTATAAATCATTATCTGAATAGCTGTATTCAAGTCTTTTTGACCACCACTGGGAAGCAGTTTGAATCCTGCTCTTTTGTAATCCTCATCGCTGACCCATGCAATGGCCCAAAAATGTGGGAACTGCCAGATAAACTGGATTCCAAATATTATCAAAGCTTCATGAGAAATTGCTCCCGTGGCTGCTGTCCATCCCAATAGCGGTGGCATCGCACCCGGGATTGCTCCTACTAACACTGCTATGGGGCCGACTCTTTTGAGCGGGGTATAAACAAATACATATAGTATCATGCTTAGAATGCCAAGGATAGTAGTTAATGGATTTGTGAAAATCCACAGAATGGATATTCCCAAGAATCCTATCAGCGAAGTAAACCAATAGGCTTCCTTCAAGGAAATCTGATTCAATGGTAAAGGACGGTTTTGGGTCCTTTGCATCAATTTATCAAAATCACGCTCCCAAATCTCATTGGCCGCACCTGATGCCCCACTGATAAGAAATCCTCCTATCATCAGGGCAAAAAACTTGCCCCATGAAAAGATTACTCCGGAATCACCAAGAATAAATCCGAAAACAGCGGAGAAAGTCACAAGAGCCGAAAGCCGGAACTTGATCAACTCGTAGTAAATCCTGGCCCTTAAAACCAGGAAATTCATTAATGTATCTTCTGTTAAATTTAAAGTTCTCATGAACCTATTTTTTCAATATTTAATTTTCTTTGATCACTCAACTGAAGCAAGATGACAAATTGTATCCCAATGATCAATGTGCCCATCAAAAGGTGAATCGGTTGTAAGAATGCAGGTATTGCGAAATAAGCCATCCCCACACCGGTCATAATTTCAATAAATAAAACCACCATCAACACTTGCGACCATTTAAACACCTTTGCATGCCTTAATGAATACTTATATACTTTATAAATGAACAACAAATGTATCCCAAGGATCAATAATGAATAAGATCTATGAATAAGAAATGGTAAACCCAAATGACTTATCCATTCCCCCCTCAATAAATTCCCAAATTCAAATGCCACTTTATCCGCACTTTCCCTTACCTGTGTTCCCAATACTATCTGAACCGACATCAATACAAAGGCAATTAGTAAGATCACAAAAAGCCTGTTTGGTTTTGCGGTCATCTTTTGAACCGGGTAAGCCAACCGATGAGCCCTGTAATGGACATAAAGCAAGAGACATACGATCAGCAAGGCAAGAACCATGTGTAGGGTAATCATCCACGTCAATAGATTGGTCGATACCACAATAGAACCTATCCATGCCTGAAACAGGACAAGAATCATATTGAAGAAGGCCAAGATCGGAATTACTTTATCCTGATTCCACAACGGTATTGATCTGAGCAAGGTAAGGAATACCAATATACCGATTAGGGCACCTATTAACCTATTGACATATTCAATCCATGTTTTGACAGGATTAAATTCCTCTTCTATGAGGATACTTTTATCATTTTTGATTTCAGCGGCTTTTTCTTGGAATCCAAGACTTTCCAATTGGGCTATGAATTTTTCATTTTTCTCAACCCGTTTGGCCAGGTAAATATCCTGATAATCATTTGGGAGCTGATTCACACTTGTAGGTGGAATCCAGCTCCCAAAGCATTTAGGCCAATCGGGACATCCCATTCCGGAACCTGTACTTCGTACAATCCCTCCGACCAGTATTAGAAAATAAACAGCTAACACGGTGATCAATGAAATCCTGCGAAAGCTGTTTATGGAATTAAGATTCTTTTGATTCATTGGCTACCAATACGGCCTCTTCATCTGCAATGATTTCTTTTTCAAGTTTCACCAACTCCTGTTCATGGGGGAGATTGGATTCAGGTGTAGCAGATAGGGGTACAGTTTGAGGGATGAAGTCTTCCTTGGCACCAGGCTTGGAATAATCATACGGCCACCTGTAAACTGTTGGAATTTCTCCGGGCCAGTTTCCGTGTCCAGGGTGAAGCGGTGTAGTCCATTCAAGCGTATTGGACCTCCATGGGTTCAATGAAGCTACTCTTCCTCTGTACATAGAATAGAAGAAGTTGAATAAGAAGATAAGCTGTGCGCCAAAGGTGATTATCGCTGCCACAGATACAAACATATTCAGGTCAGTGTACATATTTGTAAACTCAAATCCTGTAAATGAATAATATCTTCTTGGAAACCCTGCAATACCGATGTAGTGCATTGGGAAGAATACTAGATATACTCCTATAAACGTCAGCCAGAAATGGATGTAACCCAATCTAGCATCCATCATTCTTCCAAACATTTTTGGGAACCAGTGATAAACACCGGCCACCATTCCAAAGAAAGACGCTGAACCCATTACCAGGTGGAAGTGGGCCACTACGAAATACGTGTCGTGTAACTGTATATCAATGGCTGAGTTACCTAAGAAAATTCCTGTCAAACCACCGGATATAAAGAAGGACACCAATCCAATAGAGAACAACATCCCAGGTGTGAATATTAAATTTCCTCTCCAAAGGGTCGTCAGATAGTTGAATACTTTAACTGCTGAAGGAATGGCAATAATCAATGTCAAGAACATGAAAATGGATCCTAAGAACGGATTCATTCCGGATACAAACATGTGGTGTGCCCAAACCACAAATGATAAAATGGTAATAGCCAACAATGATATAATCATGGCCTTGTATCCGAAAATCGGTTTTCTTGAATTAGTGGCGATAATCTCAGATGTGATGCCAAGTGCCGGCAATATGACTATATATACCTCAGGATGTCCCAAAAACCAAAATAGGTGTTGGTATAAAACCGGGCTGCCTCCGGTATTGGGCAACGCTTCACCACCTATATAAATATCAGAAAGGTAAAAACTGGTACCAAAACTTCTGTCAAATACCAGCAAAAGAGCTGCTGAAAATAATACAGGGAAAGATAAAAGTCCTACTACAGCAGTTAGAAAGATCGCCCAAATGGTTAATGGAAGTCTTGAAAAAGACAACCCTTTGGTTCTTAGGTTGATGACTGTGGTAATGTAATTAATGCCTCCCAGAAGTGATGAAGCAATAAAGAAAGTCATTGCTATCAACCATAAGGTCATTCCCAAACCTGAACCTGGCATAGCTTGCTCCAGTGCTGAAAGTGGTGGATACACTACCCACCCACCGGATGCCGGCCCAGTTTCGATAAACAGGGAAATGAACATGATCACTCCTGATACAAAGAAGAACCAATAAGAAAGCATGTTCATAAAACCGGAAGCCATATCTCTGGCACCAATCTGAAGAGGAATCAGAAAATTAGCAAAAGTACCACTCAGACCTGCTGTTAATACAAAGAATACCATAATGGTACCGTGCATTGTGACAAGGGCAAGATAGAATTCAGGATCCAATTTACCATCAGGAGTAATCCATCCTCTTAAAACAGGTCTTAGCCACTCAAGATCCATTTCAGGAAACCCAAGCTGTAGTCTGAAAATCAGGGATAATAAACCTCCTATAATTGCCCAAAACATCCCGGTAACCAAAAACTGCTTACCGATCATTTTATGGTCTTGTGTGAATATATACTTGGTAATGAAATTGTCGTGGTGCTCGTGATCATGATGATCATGATGCGCCTCGCTGTGTGTAGCTGTATGAGCTGTTGCCATAATAATGATAATTTAATTACTTATGTTCGCTGATTGTAATGTCAGCCAATTCTTTCAATTCGGTTGGAAGGTCAGCGACCAACGCAGGGTTATTCACGATATAAGGTTTTTGTTCGGACAGCCATTTTTTATATTCCGCAGGCTCCACAACCCTTAATTCTTTTCTCATGGCATTGTGACCACGTCCGCAGATTTCTGTACAGGCAATCTCATATACAAATTCAGGATCATTGAGTTCTGCCCTCATCTCTTCGGTAGTCTTGGTAGCTGTAAACCAAAATCTTGTTGGCATACCGGGTACTGCATCCATTTTCAACCGCATGTGCGGAGCAAATACTGAGTGTAATACATCCCTGGCTCTGATTCTAAATAACACAGGCTCTCCTTTAGGTATAACAACTACTGGAGAAGAGAAATCATCAAATGAATTCTTGTCTGAGAAGTCAACACCTGATATATTGTTTGCAGTGGTCAACCTATAGTCATTTTCACCCAACACATTATCCAAGCCGGGATATCTTACTTCCCACGCAAACTGATATCCCATCAATTCAATTATATGAGAATTTTCAGGCGCTGGCGCTGTAATGTCAGACCATGCTTTCCAACCCCCAATAACCAAAGCAGCCAGAACAACAGCCGGTATAACTGTCCATATTAATTCGAGTTTATTATTTTCAGGGAAGAAACTTGCTTTTCTATCTTCTTTGTATTGGTACTTAAATGGAAACCAAAATAAAAGCACGTGAGTAATAAGGAAAACAATTCCTGTTACTGCCATTGTAATCCAAAAGAGTTGATCAGTTACAACCCCATGCTCAGAGGCAATTGGCATTTGGTAGTTGTCAAATTCCTTTATAGAATACCAGAACATTAAAATACTTCCTCCAACTAAAAAGAAAATAAACATCCAGGCATTTATTTTATTACTTCCTGAGGCTATTTTTTTGTCACTGCCCTTTACTACCGACACTAGTGTCTGAATTCTGTAAACCATCCATAAAATGGACAGTAACAAAATAATACCTACTATAATTAGAAATCCGTACATAACTTTAAACTTTTCGGATAATTAAATGTGATGATGATAACTTTCCTCCAACATTGGATGATTTTTGGCAATCAGATTACCTTTTGCAAGATTGCTCATGAGTACAAAAGCAAATGCAGATGCATAAACCAGGAGCAATCCTATTTCCATTAATCCAAAACCTCCATTTTGACCAAGAGTACCTGGCTGGACCATTAAGAAGAAATCGATCCAATGTCCCAAGATAATCAGAGTACACACCAATTTTAAGAACACACCATGCCTTTTAGCATCTCGTGTCATTAAAACAAGGAACGGCAGGAAGAAGTTTAAACCTAGATTTACAAATATAAACGGGCTGTACACATCACTATGGAGTCTTTCTACAAAGTAAAATGTCTCCTCTGGAATATGCGCATAATAAATCAGAAGGTACTGGGAAAACCATATATAAGTCCAGAAGATTGAAAAGGCAAATACAAATTTGCCCATATCATGGATATGGTTTTCGTTGACCATCTTTAGGTAACCCTGACCTTTGAGGTACAAGGTGACAAGAGTCATTGCGGATAGTCCTGCTACAAACCAAGAAGCAAATACATACCAGCCAAACATAGTGGAGAACCAGTGTGTATCTATGGACAGAACCCAATCCCAAGCTGAAATAGAAGATGAAACTGCAAAGAAAATAATGAATATAGCTGACCATTTTCTCATTATGTAGTAGTACTCATTTCCTCCCTGAATATCCTGCTCAAAGGATAAGGATTTTAGTTTGTTAAAAAAGAAAACCCAAAATCCAAAGAAGAGTACCATTCTACCGATAAAGAAAATTGGAAATGTTCCTTTTTCCATAGGCCAATAGAAGTAAGCCCCTTTACCATCAATGATCTCGTCGAATTTAGTTAAATCAGATTTATCATATAAATAGGAATGTGTCCAGTGAAAAATATCATGATTAAATAAAAAGAAACTTACAATCATCAAAACTGCTGCAAATGGTAGCCAATTCCCGAAAGCCAGGAAAATTCTCAGCAAAGGCGCTGACCATCCTGCTTGAGCCGCATATTGGATTGCAAAGAAGAAAACTCCAATGATTGCAATCCCGGTGAAATAAACATTGTTGATCCAGATATTGGCATATAACCTATGGTACCAATGGAAGGCATGGCCACCGGTCATTGCAGCTATGATTCCTGCTATAAGAATTAAAGCACCTATGCCCAAAACGATAAATATTGATTTTTTCAGCCCTGCCGAAAACTCATATTTTTGATCCAAATTATAATTTGTATTACCGTGTTCCATACTTATTGCTTCTGAATTTCTTGTTTAACATAGTGAACAATCTTCCAGATTCTTTCTTGCTGAATCTGTGAACCATGAGCACCCATCCTTCCTTTGCCTTTCATGATGACATGAAAGATGTGTCCCTCAGGCAAATTAATGTATGCTCCACCTTTAAGATTGGCAACTCCCCCAATAACTTCTCCTGCTCTACCGTCACCTTCACCTCCGGCACCATGGCAAGTAGAACAATATTGGCCATATAAAACCAATCCTTCAGCCAAAACCTTATCCGATAGTTCAATTGGGTTTTCAATTTCAGCAGCAGCTTCCAGTTCGAAGGCCTTTAGTCTATAAGGCAAATAACCATCTTTGGTCCTCGGAACAGTGTTAGGCACAGGTTCCCTCATATTCATCCTGTATGGGTTGTTAATATTACTGTTAAAAAACTCTCCTTTACCATCTTCTCTGGAAGACAACCAACTACCTTCATTTTCATTGATGATTTGAGTCAAAGGCTCATAAGCTACCGAATTGTACATTTGGGGAGCATATTCGTATCCAGGATGATCTCCTGAAGCTCCACAAGACGCAAATCCGAATGCAAGCCCTGCAAGAGAGGCAATATATATCGAATGTCTGATTTTCATATCCTTCATTTTCCTATTCGAAACTTTTTTTATTAATCTCAGATGCTTCAGCGGACTTAAGTACATCTCTTAACTTTTCCTCTCCGAAATTTGCATTAACTGCAAGATCGATCGCTATCACATGCTTATCATCAGTAATTCTAAGATCGAAAATCTTAGGTTGTCCCCAGGGTTTCAGATTACTTGAAATCAAAAACACGCCCACCATTCCGAAAGCAGACAACAATACCGTCATTTCAAATGTGACAGGAATAAAAGACGGGAACGCAGCAAAGTCTTTTCCGCCGATAATCATTGGCCAATCAAATCTCATCATATAAAACTGCATGGTCAGGGCCAGTATAGTACCAAGCAGCCCAAAAATAAATGCTGCAATAGGTAATCTACTTCTGTTGTAGCCAAGTGCCTCATCTAATCCATGGACAGGAAAAGGTGAATAAACTTCATGAATCTTGATTCCGGATTTTCTGATCTTGCTCACTGCATCCATCAGTACATCCTCATCTTCATAGACACCGAGGATAAAATTCTTATCTCTTTCCATGTTTTTAATTTTTTATTTTTCTGGAGGATGATTTTAAAATTGATTTTACTTCAAACATATTGATTACCGGGAAGAACTTCGCAAACAGAAAGAACAGGGTAAAGAACAATCCAAAAGTGAACAGATAAACACCTACGTCAGCCCAAGTAGGATAGAACATAACCCAAGATGACGGAAGGAAATCTCTATGAAGGGATGTCACGATGATGACAAATCTTTCAAACCACATACCGATATTCACTACCAATGAAAGGATAAAGGTAGCTACTATGGACGTTCTGATTTTTTTGAACCAGAAAAGCTGTGGTGAAATCACGTTACATGTCATCATGGTCCAATAGGCCCACCAGTATGGCCCAAACATCCTGTTCAAGAAAGCATATTGCTCAGCAGCTACACCGGAATACCAGGCCATAAAGAACTCGGTGATATAGGCAATACCTACTATTGAACCCGTGATGATGATTACAATATTCATCAATTCTATATGTCCTATTGTAATATAGTCCTCCAGGTGAAATACTTTTCTCGTAACGATCATCAAAGTCAATACCATGGCAAATCCTGAGAATATCGCTCCCGCAACAAAGTAAGGAGGAAAGATTGTAGTATGCCATCCCGGAATAACCGATGTAGCAAAGTCAAAGGATACAATCGTATGGACAGATAGTACAAGAGGGGTAGCCAAACCTGCCAAAATCAATGCTACTGTTTCAAATCGGCTCCAGGTTTTAGCAGCACCATCCCAACCAAGCGCCAATGCACCGTAGATGGTTTTCCTGATTCCTGTTGCTCGGTCTCTAATGGTGGCGAAATCCGGAACTAAGCTGACATACCAGAAAACCAGTGAAACAGCAAAATAGGTAGAAATCGCAAAAACATCCCATAACAAGGGTGAGTTGAAGTTTACCCACAATGAACCAAAGGTATTTGGTAAGGGCAATGCCCAATAAGCACCCAACCAAGGACGTCCCATGTGGATAATCGGGAACATGGCAGCACAGATAACCGCAAAAATAGTCATCGCTTCTGCTGCTCTGTTAATCGCCATTCTCCACTTTTGCCTGAACAGTAAAAGTACAGCTGAAATCAATGTTCCGGCGTGACCAATACCAACCCACCATACGAAATTGGTGATATCCCAAGCCCAACCAACTGTTTTATTCAATCCCCACATTCCAATGCCTTCCCAAAGAGTTGCGGCCAAGGCAATGAATCCAAGTGACAATGCTCCGACTGAAATAAGGAAAGCGAGCAACCAAAGCATACTTGGCTTACCCTCCACTTGTCTGGAGATGTCATGGGTGACGTCTTTTAAGGTTTTACCGCCGGTAATCAGCGGATCGCGTACGGATGAAGTAACCTGCATATCTTATAAAATTATTTTATTTACGCTTCTGATTTATCCTTATTTCTGATTTTGGTGAAGTACCATACATTCGGACTCACATTGAGATATTCGATCACATGGTAAGCCCTTTCTTCATTGACTTCTTTCAAAGCAGAAATAGTTTCTTCCTGAATTTTGAGCATCTTGGTGATATTGCTGTTAGAGTCGTTCATGTCTCCGAATACGATGGCATCTGTAGGACAAGCAACGGCACAGGCCACGTTGATTTCACCATCCTGAACTTTTCTGTTTTCTCTTTTCGCTGTAAGCTTACCGGATTGGATCCTTTGCACACACATGGAGCATTTTTCAATCACTCCCCTTGCTCTTACAGTGACATCAGGGTTCAGGACCATTTTGCCCATGTCATCATTCTGCGCCACGTTGACCGCTGCAAAATCTTTGTTGTCATGGTATTTGAACCAGTTGAACCTTCTTACTTTATATGGACAGTTGTTGGCACAATATCTTGTTCCGATACATCTGTTATATGTCATTTGATTCAGACCTTCTGAAGAGTGTGTGGTTGCAGCAACCGGACAAACTGTCTCACAAGGTGCATTGTTGCAATGCTGACACATCATCGGTTGGAAAATAACCTCAGGATTTTCTGCAGCTACTTCCATTTCTTTGCTGGTTTCTGCTTCCTTCGATGAACTGTAATAACGGTCTATTCTGATCCATGCCATTTCCCTTCTGTTCAGGACTTCCTGCTTTCCAACAACCGAAACATTGTTCTCTACTTGGCAGGCAACTGTACAGGCACCACAACCAATACAGGAATTCATATCGATAGCCAAGCCCCAATGGTGCTGACTGTATTGGTGACCTTTCCACAAAGAAATTTTGGAAGGCTTCACAAAATCACCATCAAAATATATCTTAGGATGATGTCTGCCGGCGGAAGGATTTTCCTGGTATTCACCAAGCGTAGCCTCTTGGATTACAAAATCCCTCCCCATGTAAGTCTCATGAGTTTGTGTTTGGGCAATTTTGTAGGTATCGGCCAGCAATTCAATTCCTACATTTTCTGTGAGATCGAAATTGACAAATCCTTTGGAGCTATCCAGTAATTCGTAGGCATTCACACCAACACCATTTCCAACCCTACCGGCCTTGGTACGACCATATCCCAACGCCAGACCAACAGTGCCGTAAGCCTGACCAGGTTGAACCAAAATAGGAACCACTATGGATTTATCCCCAATAGTAACTCTTGCTGTTTTGGTGGCCCCTTCGGACATCTTTAGATTATTTTCATGCGCCCATTTTTGGGAAACAGTCAAATAGTTATCCCAAGTAGCTTTGGAGATGGGGTCTGACATTTCCTGTAGCCATGGGTTGTTTGCGAATGTACCGTTACCTATACCTACTTTGGTATAAACAGATAATTCTACTCCCTCATTGGATGCTTTGTATGTATTGGCAACTGCGGAAGCTGCTGCTGAGATATCCGCAGAACCGGTAACAGATGAAGATTCTGAAGAAACAGAAAACACACCATTGAAAAGAGATCTGTCCCAGAATTCCTGGAAATCGGTAATGTCAGACTGTGTACCAAATAAATCTGATTCCCAGTTTTCCTGTAAGAAATCATAATAGATTTTAGGTGAATCAGACCAAGTTAAGAAAGAATCCTGAGCCTGTCTGGTATCAAAAAGTGGTGAGATTACAGGTTGGGATAAACTATACTCTCCATTTCTTGGATTAAAATCATTCCAGGATTCCAGATAATGATGATCCGGAGCAATGTATTGAACCAGAGAAGCTGTCTCATCTTTAGTGCCATTGGTGGCAACAGAAACTTTAGCTTTAGAAATTCCTTCTGCTATTTCCGCTCCTCTTGGAAAATCATAAACCGGATTACAGTTGTAGAAAACCACTCCGCCAACTCTTCCGCCATTAAGGTCAGAAACGAATTGGTTCATCTTGGTATCATCACCTTTTCTAAAATAAGACGGCTTGGAAAAATCCACTGTGGTGCCATTATTTTGAAGCAAATCATTGATGGCATTGATGACAATCTGAACATTGGGATCATTGGATCCTGAAACAACCAAAGATTTTCCTCTGTTTGCCCAAAGCTCTTTCGATGCTCTGTCAAGGTGTTCAATTTCCACTGCTGAAGCTGACACTGTAGGTCCGCCAGCAAGTTTCGCCAAAGAATTATATAATGACAATACCGCCAATCCACTTTGAGATGGTTTTATTGGTGTCCTATAATCGGCATTGGCACCTGTCAGTGACAGGGTAGATTCAAATTGGAAATGACGGGACATGACCGGCTTTTCCTTTGAAATCTTTCTTCCTTTGCTGTATTGTTTGGCAAACTCAATCGGCGAAATCCAAGTACCTAAGAAATCAGCGCCAAAACTTACGATGACACTTGCCTGATCAAAATTGTAACTTGGTAGCCCCTCTACCCCATAAGTTATTTTTGCTGCGCTGCTGATTCCAAAATTGGAGATTGGATCATAAGTCACGATTTCAGCACCAAACCTTTCGGCCAATAAATCTAAAGCTTGCTGAGTGGATGGAGAAAGAATGGTATTACTGACTATCCTGATAGTACCTGCTGATGCTAATTTGGACTTCAAATCTGAATCAAGGGCTGACCATTCCACCTTCTCTCCATTGATTTGGGGACCGGCCAACCTCTCTCTATCATAAAGAGTCAGGACTGAGGCCTCAACGATTGCACTTATCCCTCCTTTATTGATAGGGGAAAGTTCATTGCCGTCGATTTTAATAGGTCGGCCCTCACGTGTCTTGACTACAACAGAAGCGTAGTCACCACCTGATGAGAATGTTGATGCATAATAATTAGGTATCGAGGGATTGATATCAACCGGTTTATTAATATAAGGAATGGCTTTTCTGACCGGAGCCTCGCAGGCAGCCAGAGACGCTGCTGCTAAACTGAATCCCATTAATTTTAGGAAGTCCCTTCTTGAAGGCCCTTCTTCGCCATTTAGAGAAGATGGCATTTCGGGAAATTCTTTAGCTGCATTTTTGACAAACTCAGGATCGTTGGTTAGTTCTTCTAACCCTTTCCAGTAGGTCTTTTTATTTTCTTTCATTGTATATTCAAGAAAAGTAAGTTCTGAATTGATTTAAATTAATAATGACATTTGGCACATTCCAAACCACCAATGTCTTTGACCTTCAAAGCATTTTTTGATTCAGAATGAAGTTGGACCAATTTATCATAATATTCATTGCCTTGTGATTTGATGTCGGTCTGCCTGTGGCAGTCGATACACCAGCCCATGGTGAGTGAACTGTGCTGATAGACAACTTCCATTTCTTCGATGGGACCATGACAGGTCTGACAAATAAGACCACCCACAGCTACGTGTTGGGCATGATTAAAATAGGCCAAGTCAGGAAGATTGTGGATTCTTACCCATTCTATCGGTTGGTTGTTATCCACTGCATTATATATTTTTTGGATTTCAGTGGAAATACCTTCTTTTCCTCCCACATTTTGGATATGTGCGTGGCAGTTCATACAAATATTTGCGGATGGAATATTGGCAGATTTACCGATTTCAACTCCGGTATGGCAATACTGACAAGGAACTTCGTATTGACCTGCATGAAGTTGATGGGAAAAAGCTATGGGCTGTGCAGGTGCATAACCCTGTTGAACACCAACCGTATACAATTGATCGATACCTGATTTAGCCACAAAAGCAATTACCAAAGTGGTGATGATCACAATAAAGATATCAGATTTCAATATTTTTTTGAAGTCGGTTTTCTGATTAACAAATTTCTCATCTACCTCATCTAAATTTTGGCTGGAAAGGTATTTGGTGAGGATAGAAATGATCAAACCCAAAACCACCAAAATCAACAATAAAACTATAACAAGGACAACTAAAATAATTGTGAGATATTCATTTGGAATACCTCCTCCGGCTACGGCCTGAACTCCTTCGCCTCCCGCTTCAGCGGCTGCAGGATCTACTTTGTCCCCATATTCAATGTAGGACAACAATTTCATCACATCATCATCAGCAAGAAATTCATGCGCAGGCATGGCCAATTGGTTGTATTCATTGTAAATGGCCAGCGCTTCGGGATCTCCTGAAGCAACCAAGGACTGCGAATTTCTGATAAAATTCTTACTCCATTCTAATGAATGCCGTTCTGTAACTCCTCTCAGCGCAGGGCCAACATTCCTTTGGTCAAGCCTGTGACAGGTTCTACAGTTGGAATTGAAAATTGATTTTCCTGCTGCTATCGACTCCTCACTGTCAGAAACATCTGAATCGACCGCAAAGACCTGTGTACTCATCGAAAGGAGAAACATCAGTAACAGTGTGCTTAATCTTAGAGGAACACTTATTAATGAGCGTTTGATCGTCATATTTATTACTTATTAAACAGTTTATTGCACGTTTTTTGATAAACACTGCAAATGTACTACCCCAATTCTATTTTTCAAACTTGAAGTATATAGATGACCATATGCTGTATATGGTTTCCAATTATTTGTAAGTTATTGTTTTACAAGTTATTAAATGGGCTTTGTTTTACCAATTTTCAATTTAGAATCAATATAAATAAAAGAATATTTGGTTTAGTTTCAGAATAATCAAATTATGCATTTGAAACCAAACCATAATTCAGTCTTTCAGAGAATTTCATTTTAATAAAACTCAATCACTTCTTTTAAAAAATTAATGAGGATTCTTTGAAATAGGGAAAATTTTGGTTCCTTTGCAAACCTAATGGTTGAGTGTTAGCCGAGGTTTCGCAAGACTTCATACGGTTGTTCAAAGCTGACCTAGCCTAAGGTAGGCCGACCTTCGGCCCCAAAATTGAGAACGCTTATTATCACCCAAGATCCAACGTTCCCATTTAAAATTTATTGATGACCGTTTAAAAGGTTATTAGTTTATTGTTTGTTTAGAATAAGTCTGAACCTTATTATTGTAAATATCGAGTAGGTAGTTGCAATCTGCCTTGACAGATAACCGGTTTTAGGGAATTGATGTATGGATAAGGAATAATTGCTTAAGGTGTTAAACTACAATTTCAATATCTTCGTAAGTATTTATAGTTAAAAAGTAAAAGATAGTGATCTGAAAATATAAATTCAACAAGGTCGGGTGGCCGAGTGTAAGGCGAGGGTCCGCAAGACCCTTAACGGTGGTTCAAATCCACCCCCGACCTCAAAAGCGCTTCATTCTTAAGCGCTTTTTTTGTGCATTAAATATTAGCTTTCAAGATAGGTCATTGATTAAGAGCAGTATGGGCAGATATGACTTTTATTGAACCAAAAATTTGACAGATTACTTTTGGTTAAAAAATGAATATACCTACATTTGCAGACCGATTTCAAAAGGTCGCGTGGCCGAGTGGCTAGGCAGAGGTCTGCAAAACCTCGTACAGCGGTTCGAATCCGCTCGCGACCTCAATAAAAACAAATAAACCCCCTTCGCATTCTGCGAAGGGGGTTTATTTGTTTTTAAATGGTATTTAAAAAAATCTGATTTTTCGCTCTCTCTTTACTAATCAATTCATTTCCGTCTATCCTTTCAAATGCTCCTTTATAACTTGTTGGATTTGAAATTCAGTGAATATGAGGTATTTTGATTTTTCACTGGTAATAAAGTAATATGACCGTAAAAGCCCAATTTGATCTTAATGGAAAGAAAGTACAAGTGGAAGTAGATGAGGAAGAACCGCTTTTGTACGTGTTGAGGGAAGAGTTTGGTCTCAATGGGCCTAAATTCGGTTGTGGGCTGCATCAATGTGGAAGCTGTATGGTGTTGGTGGATGGGGAAGCAGTTCCATCATGCATCCAACCTTGCAAATCCTTTGAAGGGAAAAAAATCGAGACCATTGAAGGTTTGGACAATGGGAAAGGCCTCCACCCATTACAGGAAGCATTTTTTGAGGAACAGGCAGCCCAGTGTGGCTATTGCCTCAATGGCATGATGATGGCCGGATTGGCTTTGTTGCGGTCCAATCCCAAACCCAGCGAAAATGAAATAAGGGAAGCCCTTCAGCCAGTGATTTGCCGTTGCGGCACACACACCCGGTTCATTTCTGCCATAAAAAAAGCCTCCCAAAAATCCACAAAATTTTAAGATATGGAACTGACCAAAACCAAAAGACGGACATTTCTCAAAAGTTCCGGACAGCTTCTGATTGGGTTCAATCTGTTCCCTTTGGCTTTTTGTCAAACAAAAGGAACAGAAAATGATATATCGATGAAATATGGTGGCATTCCTGAAAGACCCCATACCGATAGAAACCTCATCGATTCCTGGATAAGATTGGATGCGGATGGCCATGTAACCGTCCTGACCGGAAAACAGGAATTGGGACAGGGGATTCGAACAGCACTGATACAGATAGCTGCTGAGGAATTGGATGTTGACCTGGAAATATGTCATATCATCAACGGTGATACCGGGCAGACTGCCAATGAAGGCTATACCGCTGGAAGCAATTCTATAGAAGGAAGTGGTAAAGCCATCCGTCAGGCTGCTGCCGAGGCAAGGCTGGTTCTTTTAAAATTGGCAAGTGAAAAATGGGGTATTGACCTTACAGGCTTACAGGTCAAAAATGGTGTTATTCAGGGTGGGCCTGATAGAAAAATATCCTATTGGAAACTGTTGGAAGGGAAATATCTGGAAGAAAAGATAACCGGAGAAGCTCCAATAAAAGATTATAAAGACCATGTTCACGTAGGAAAAGCAGTTCTAAGGGAAGATATCAAAAAATTGGTAAAGGGAGAGGCACACTTTGTCCATGACCTGAGATTGCCTGACATGGTACATGCCCGAGTTCTCCACCCTCCGGTATATAAAGCAAAGCTTGTTTCCATTGATCTTGAAAAAATAAAAGATCAGGTAGGGATTTTGAAGGTAATCGAAGATGGGAGTTTTGTAGCAGTTATTGCAGAAAGAGAATATCAGGCAGTCAAAGCATGGCAGCAGCTAAAAGAAAGCAGCAAATGGGATAGCCCTAAATTGGGACCTTTGTCAGAATCACTTTTTGCAGATATGAAAACCAATGCCAATTCACCCCAAATGGTTGAGGACAGCCCGGGTATTTCCGGAAAAATCAATTCCTCATACAAAAAAGTCAAAGCTGAATATCAAAGACCCTACCATATGCATGGTTCCACTGGTCCTTCCTGTGCTTTGGCAAAATGGGATCAAGATAACTTGACTGTATGGTCACCAACACAAGGAGTTTATCCCCTCCAAAATTCCCTATCTGACCTTTTTGGGTTGGAAAAAGAAAAAATTCGATGTATTGGCATGCCAGGTTCAGGCTGCTATGGCCATAACGGTGCAGATGATGTTTCAGCAGAAGCGGCACTGATTGCCAAACATTATCCCGGGAGACCAGTCCGCCTGCAATGGATGCGGGAGGATGAAAACCAATGGGAACCCTATGGTTCTGCCATGGCCATTCAGTTGGAAGCTGGGATGGATGATAATGGAAAGATTCTCGCATGGGATACCAAAATCTGGTCAGATACCCACAGCACCCGACCCAATGGAAAGGCGGGTCATTATGTTTCTGCCAGACACTTAAACAAGCCATTTGAATTTCAAAAGGGAGGCTTTTCAGGAGGGTCCTACCGAAATGCCACACCTTTATATAATATACCTGATAAAAGGTTGCAGTTGTTCAATTATGATGGCCCCTTGCGGACTTCTGCATTAAGGGGACTTGGGGCTTATGGGAATATCTTTGCTTTAGAATCCTTTATGGATGAATTGGCCTCTGAGGCAGGAATGGATCCCATTGACTTTAGAATTAAAAACCTGAATGATGACCGCGCCATCGCTGTCCTACAGATTTTGGCCTCAAAAACCAGGTGGGATTCCAAACAGAAAAATCCAGGTAAAGGCTATGGCGTTGCTTTTTCAAAATACAAAAACTCAGCTTCCTATTTTTCGGTTTTGGCTGAGGTGGAAATCAACAAAGCTGAAAAATCATTTAAACTGACCAAAATGACCGGAGTGATAGATTCCGGGCAATGCATCAATCCGGATGGTTTGAAAAACCAAACAGAAGGAGGAATGATCCAATCAGCAAGTTGGACCTTAATGGAATCAGTACAATATGATGAAAATGGAATTTTGGGTAAAGATTGGAATTCCTATCCCATCATGAGATTTAAGGAC
>NZ_JBGTCA010000256.1:0-30877 GCF_041749095.1 Aquiflexum sp.
TATGCGGCGTCCGGTTCAAAATCAACCCATCCAATAACTTATTGAGGCCGTTCATAAACCCCAACAAAGCCACGAACATGGTGATGCTGAATACCACTCCGGTAGCTGCGATGGCAGTCTGTTTGAACCTGGCAATCATCAGGGCTTTGGCAATATTGATAATCAGTCCAATTTTCATTTTCCTGGTTTGATCACTTCTGTTTTTTCATCAATTCCTGTAATGATTTCAGCTTTTTGATAATCCCTCAATCCAAGCTGAACAGCTACCGTATCCTTGTCAGCGGTAATGACATTTTTTTCATTCAGTATAAATGACCTTGGCAATATTAAGGCATCTTCTTTAGTCTGGATTACGATATTTGCCTCCAAGGTGAGGTTGGGATATAAAACAGGAGGCTCTTTTATAAATACTCCTTCCACTGTGAAACTTTTGCTCCGTTCATCCATCAGTGGGTTTATTTTCGTGATAATGGCTTCAAAGACCTCCCCTCGATAGCTGTCCATGGAAACCAATATTTTTTGCCCCCTCTGAATTTTGACAATGTCATATTCGTCCACCTGCATTTCGAGAATAAATTCCCGATCACTTCCCAAAACTGCCAATGGTGTCTGGGCATTGACCATTTCACCTTTTTCTTTGAGCAAAGCATATACCCTGCCACCCACTTCACTTTTGAGAACAAGGTCACTTTCAAGAGCCCTGGAAATGGAAAGGTTTTTAGCAGCACTTCTTTCATTATATTCAATCTCCCTCTTAAGGTCAATATATCGGAGTTTGGAAGCCTCATAGCCGGTTTTGGAATTATCAAAGGCCAATTGCCGCTGTTCCAGATCCACGGCTGTGCCGATCCCCTGTTCTCTCAGCCTCTTTTGTCTTTCCAAAAGCACTGAATCGTTCTGATACTTTGATCTGGAATAGGCTATGCTCAT
Source organism: Aquiflexum sp. (assembly GCF_041749095.1). Classification (GTDB taxonomy): domain Bacteria; phylum Bacteroidota; class Bacteroidia; order Cytophagales; family Cyclobacteriaceae; genus Aquiflexum. The sequence goes on from NZ_JBGTCA010000256.1 coordinate 931, forward strand.
TTCAAGATCCTGCAACCTGGTCTGATTGGCCTGCCTATCGGCATAGGCTCGGTTGAGTTCAGCACTTTCCCTATTCAATCTCGCAGATTCGTTGTATATGGATAAAATAGGAGTTCCGATATTTACGGTATCGCCTTCCTGGACAAAAATCTCCTGTACGATCCCATTGGCATTGGCAAAAGCCTGATACTGGTATCTTGCCCTGATCAGACCTGATGCATATACTGATTCCGATATATTTTCTCTTTTGGGAAATGTCTTTTCTTCAGAATTGCCGCAGGAAAAAAACAACATTCCAATTCCACAGCAAAAAGCAAAATGTTTCAATATCATAATAAGCTGGTTTGCAGGCCTGAATTTAAAGGTTAATTGGATAGAAACTACAGAGGTTTGGAAAAAAATGTTTGTTGGGAGTTGGAGTGGGAGGTTGGAAGTGGAAGGTTGGAAATTGATGGATGTCCTATGTCCGATGACCGATGTTGGTGTCGTCATTGCGAGGAGCACTTCTAAGTCCTCCTATCTTTGGGATAACCCTCCGTGCGACGTGGCAATCTCTGGGTTGGGGAGTCAGTGAATTTACTTCGGTCTTCGGTCTTCTAGCCATTTGAAAATACTAGGGCAACTTGAAATTAGTCCGATCTTCATAAAACCCATCTACCCCAACTTACCAATCATCCATCTTGCCAATACAGGAAAGTGTTGACCGATGAAAGCTAGGAATTTACCATGGCCTGTGAAAACATAGGATTTTCTCCTTTTTGCAATCGCCGCTACCATTACTTTGGCAGCCTTATCGGTTGGCCACATCAGGTTTTTTGGTCTTGGGTCTTTGCTTTCAGGATGCAGGATCCCTTCATTATCTACTCTGGCAATATCGGAATCTACAAATCCCGGGTGAATTACAGTACAGGAAACACCACTCCCTCTCAACTCAATCTGCAAGGTTTGCCCAATCGATCGGACTGCAGCTTTGGATGCGCCATAGGCACCTGTATTGGGATTGGGAATATAGGCTGCTACACTGCCAATCAGCACCATGCGGCCTTTGGAAATTTTTAAATGAGGAATCGCATATTTAGCAGTCATCGCCAATCCGGTCACATTGCCATCCAGTTGTCTTTTCCAGTCTTTGGCAGTTATCTTTTCAATTCTGCCATAGATTCCAAAACCTGCATTGGCAATGGCCACATCCAATCGACCATATTGCTTGATGATTTCCATGACAGCGTTTTCGACCTGCTGCTCTTCCAATATATCACAAGGAACAACCATTCCGTCTCCACCAAGTTTTTTTACTTCTACCAGCACTTTTTCCAATTCTGAGGTTCTACGTGCAGAAAGGGCTAAAATCCCATTTTGCTTGGCAAATTCACAGGCCATAAATTTCCCCAATCCTGAGGAGGCGCCCGTTATCCAAATGACTTTTTGGTCAAAAGTATTATCCATATCTGCTTTTAAATATTTCTTTCAAATTAAGGAAAAATGAAAATTAAATAAACATGGTTTTGGACTTATTCCTATAAAACAATAAATGTCCTAATTACAAATGAAATAATCATAAAAAAATAAAATTTAACTTGCATCAAATCAGCTATTTAAATAAATTGTAGAAACCTTTTTACCATGAACATTTTAATAGTTGGCGCTACAGGCCAGTTGGGATTTACCATTTGCCAAAAACTCATCGACTCAGGAACAGGCCATTCCGTTTTTGCAACGCACAGAAAAAGCTCAAATACTTCCGCCTTGAAGGAGCTTTCCGGAATTCAGATCCGGTTGTTGGATCTAACAGATTCTAAAACATTCGCATCCGCTATCCAAGGAATTGATGCGGTCATTATCACAGCAAACACAGCTACGCCAAGTCAAAAATCTGACTCTTTTAAAGATGTGGATGAGAAAGGCGTCATAGGTTTAATTGAAACTGCCAAGGCATCAAATGTCAAACAGATTATCTATGTTTCTGCCTTGCCTTTTGAAAAAGGTGATGATAAAGTTCCTTTATCTCAGGCCAAAAGAGCTGTTGAAAAACATCTCGAGAAATCCGGCTTGAATTATACCGTCATACAGCCCACTGCATTTATGGAGGTTTACTTCCCATTCTTTGGAAGTACAGTCCCTTTGAAAGGATTAAAGGTCAGTACCGTTAAACGTCCATTTAAATTTTCCAACAACTTTTTTGCAGGTATCAAAAATGATATTGAGCAAAAAAACAGGTTCAATGTGATAGGAAAAGGAGACAAGAAAAATGCCTATATCAGCATCGAAAATGTTGCAGATTTTTGCATTGCAGCCATTGACAATTCCAAAGCATCCAAAAAAACCATTCAAATCGGTGGACCTGAACCCATGACCCCCTTGGAGGTAAAGGCGATTTTCGAGGAATTGTACGGCAAACAATTAAAAGTTAAAGCAACGCCGCCATTTGTCATCAAGTTGATGTCAAAAATCCTGCCTATATCCAATAAGGCTGCAGGCAATATCATGGCTATGAATTACGCAATTTCCATAAGTGACAGCGTTCCCCCCAATATTCAAAAAACAGCTTCAGAATTTGGAGTGAACCTCATTAATCCAAAGGAATTTTTGAGCCATAAATTCCATGCTCATGCCTAGGGAGATGTGAGACAGTAGATGTGAGATGACTTGTCCGCCGTGGCGGATGAGATGTGGGACACAAGACCTAAGAACCAAAGCCGGTTCTTGGTTCTTGCCTCTTGGCTCTTGGTTATATCGTCCGTACCTACGGTACTTTGGTGACCCGATATCAATTCAAACCCGGCAATAAATAACGGGCTATAATTTCGGTCATGCCTACGGCATTTCTCGTCTCCCGTCTCTCGGCCATCGCTTCTTGGCTCTCACCTCTTATTTCTCGCATCTTGCCTCCCCGATACTCGGGACAGGCTTGATACTTGTCTCAACCCTTGGTTCTCGCATCTCGCCTCTCTCTTCTCGTATCTCGCATCTCACTCGCTAATTCCCAAAATATCAAATACAAAAGCATACTCTCTCGCCGTTTCTTTAAGGCTTTCGAATCTGCCACTGGCACCACCATGTCCGGCGTCCATATTGGTATAGAGGAAAAGTCTGTTCCTGTCAGTTTTCAGGGTTCTTAACTTCGCCACATATTTTGCGGGTTCCCAGTATTGGACCTGTGAGTCGTGTAGTCCGGTAGTCAATAATATATTGGGATAATCCTTTGCTTCCAGATTGTCATAGGGAGAATATGAAAGCATATAATCATATTGCTCCTTGATATTTGGATTGCCCCATTCCTGCCATTCAAAGGTGGTCAATGGTATGGTTTCATCTTCCATCGTGGTGATCACATCGACAAATGCAACTTGTGAAATAATCCCCCGATATACCTCAGGTTCCATATTTGTCACTGCTCCCATCAAAAGGCCACCCGCACTTCCACCTGAAGCAAACAGCTTATCCTTGGACACGTAATTATTGTCCTGCAACCATTTGGAACAATCGATGAAATCGTAGAAAGTGTTTTTCTTGTTCATCATTTTACCATCCTCATACCATTCCCCGCCCATTTCCTGACCGCCTCTGATATGGGCAATGGCATAAACAAATCCCCTGTCCAACAGACTTAATCTGGCACTGCTAAATCTCGGATCGGTGGAATAGCCATAGGAACCGTAAGAATAAATCCATCCGGGACTATTGCCATCTTTTTTGAATGTATCTTTTCGGTAAACAATTGACATGGGGATTCTTTTTCCATCCCGGGATGGCACCATGATTCTTTCAGTCTGATAATTTTCTTTATTGAAATCTCCCAAAACAGGCTGTTCTTTCATCAAGGTTTTCTCCCTGCTTTCCATATTGTAATCGAAAGTAGAATTGGGAGTCGTCAGGGAGGTGTAAGAATACCTCACCATTTGTGTATCAAAAGCAGGGTTGTATCCCAAACCCGCATAATAGGATGGTTCCTCAAATTCCATCTGATGTTCTGATTTGTCCGAGGTTTTAATAATCCTGATATTGGCCAATCCTTCCTTGGTTTCCTGAATAGCGAGGTAATCTCTAAAATAATCCACACTTTCAAGAAAAACATCTGCCCTGTTCGGAATCACATCTTTCCACGAACCTATACCGGGGTTTGATACAGGGGCCTCCACCAATCTGTAATTGACAGCCTCGTGGTTAGTATAAATATAAAACTTATCACCACCTGCATGGTCAACATTGTACTGAACATTGTCCTGAACAGGATGTATCAACTTTGGTTTGCCCGGGTTGTCCGCATCCAAAAACATAGCATAGGAAGCATCAGTTCTACCCGAACCGATGATGATGTATTTTTTGGACTTGGTCTTTCCGACTCCACAGCTTAGGGTTTGGTCTTTTTCTTCAAAAACAACCTCATCCTGCGTGGCATATTCTCCCAAGATATGTCTTTTGACCTGATAGTTTCTCAAGGTTTTCATATCCGGAATCGAATAATAAAAAGATTTGTTGTCATTGGTCCATTCCGCATTGCTTCTGATATTTTCTATTTTATCCGGTAGCATTTCACCTGTTCTGAGGTCCTTGATCATGACGGTATAAAAATTTCTGCCAACTGTGTCCATGATGATGGCAGCAAGGTTATGGTCAGGACTGACAGAAGTCCAGAAGGTGAGGAAAGACTTCCCTTTACCCAATTCATTGCCATCCATAATAATTTCCTCCTGAGCATCCAAAGAGTCTTTTTTACGTGCATAGATGGGATATTCCCCCCCTTCCACATATCTACTGTAGTAGTAATAATCGTCCAACTTGTAGGGTACAGAGGAATCATCTTCTTTAATCCTGCTTCTCATTTCATTGAAAAGCTTATCCTGAAATCCTTTGGTATGGGCCATCATGGTGTCCAAATACTGGTTTTCAGCAGTCAGATAATCGATCACTTCAGCGTTTTCTCTATCATTGAGCCAGTAGTAATTGTCAACCCGCTTATCTCCGTGTTTGGAAGTGATTTCAAAAGGTTTTACTTCAGCTATGGGTGGTTTTACATCCGGTAAGTTTGATTCCGGTTTTTGTGGGGAACATGCTATACTCATTCCTATGGTTAAAATAATTAAGTTTTGTTTTTTTTTGCTCATCTTCATTTTGAATAATGGTCAAAGGTATGGAATTGTTTAAGAAATAAATATGGGTAAGCGTGAAACTCCCATCAACGAAAAGTCTGGAATTTTTTTTTTTAATCCTTTATCAATTTTGAAATTTACCGCCTCACAAAAGGCTGAATCCTGCCATAAGTCAAACATCTCCACAGCCATTCCAAAGGGCCGAAAAGGAAATACTTCAACCAAATCGGACTTACTACCAATTGAAAAATCCATATCCCTATCACCAAGTAGTAAAGCTGGTAATATTGCCATTCTGCATATTGGTTGAGCCCATAGCCGAAAAAGATCAAGGTACAGATGACAGAATGCATGATATAATTGGAGAAAGCAGTTTGACCCACAGCCCGAAGTCCGTTCATCAGACGATTGAAATATCCTTTTTGGTATATCAACATCACCAAGGCCACATGCGCCATCATGATCAAAATCCTCTGAAAGTCATAAATCAACGCTACCCAGTTGATGGAATGGTTTTCGATAAAAATTAAAGCTGATTCCACATTTGGAAAATGTATGGTGTTGTAAACAAATGAGAAAATCACTAATGGCAACCCAACGCCATAACCGATCAAAATGGTCTTGACATACTGCGCCTGGATCCATTTCATGGTCAAAAAGCCCCATTTGTACAAAGCAATACCCAAAAGCATCAAAGCCAACATATCCCAGATGGAGAAAATCAGGTATTTGAACTGTCCGTCCCAAGCCTTGGGCCGGATATGGCTTGCAACATCGGCGTAGCTTCCTTTCATCAAAGCAATATGTTCTACCACTTCTTCCTTGTTAGGAATCATTTCCTTTCGGGTTTCTTCCCAAGCTTCCAAGGCTGCCAATTCCCATTCGCCCAATTCATTGCCAGCTTCCTGTAAAGCAATGGCTTCTTTATAATCCAGGTATTTTCCACGGATATTTTGCATAAATAAAGTATTGGCAACAAATCCGATTATGGCTACTATAGGCACACCCATGGCCAGGTATTTTGGTTTCATTTTCCTGAAAAGGAAGGCCAACATACCGATCAGTCCATAGAAATAAAGAATATCCCCCATCCAAAGCAATAAATGGGCATGGGCCAAACCAAACAATGTCAACCAAATCATCCGCTTGTAAAATAACCAAGTAGCTGATCTTCCTGATTTTTCTTTATTGGTAGTAAAAAGGATAATTCCAGCTCCGAAGACCATGGAAAACAACGCACGCATTTTGCCTTCGAAAAAAATAATATTCACAGCATGTACCCAAAAATTGGTATTGGAAGTATCCTGTCTCCATGGTTCAGAGAAATATTCCTCCAAGGAAAAATAAGGAATGTTCAAAATCAGAATACCCAAAAGGGCAACTCCTCTGACAATATCGATGATATCAATTCTATTGACAAGGACAGAAGGTTTGGGGGAATTGTCAACCAACTCGGTTTCAGAAGTGGTCTGTAAGGCCATCGGCTCAGGGGTTTAAATTAAAAATATCAATAAAAATAAAAATTTTTCAACTCATTTCAATCGCATGATGATGTAATTTGTTAAGAATCCAGATTTTAAAAACACTTTAAGCCATTTTTTTTTAAACAAATAAACAGTATGGTGCAACTCCTCCAGATGAATTCCCATCACCCCATAAAACCAACTTAATAGAAAAACCATGAAAAAGATTTTGTTAGTATTTCTTTCAGCTTTTGCAATCTTCTCCTGCGATTATAACAAGGAAGTATTGCCTGTATTTAAAACTCCCGTAGTCAATTTTGCTGCCCCGCAGGCCGCTGTTTATGAAAATGACTTTGTCGGAATTGATATTAAAATAAACCTGACTGTACCGGCACCCCAAGCCGAAACACTCAAAGTGAAAATCCAAAACGACCACGCGACGCTGCCATTTGTATCACAGCCGGCTTTCAATCAAATGAATGAGTTGACCCTCGAAATTCCAAAAGGCAGTATAGAAGCTTCCTTCAAAATCATCCCAATCGATGATAACCTAAGTTTGGGACATAAGGATTTCAGGTTTGAGATTTTTGCATTGTCAGATGGTCTGATCAAAGGCTCTAATTACTATTTTGACTTGACGATATTGGACAATGAATCTCTTGGACTGCTTAAATCCATAGAAACAACCGGAACGGGATATCATAAAAGAGAATATGAATACAACCATTTGGGAAGTTATAAAAGGGTCTTGTTCAGGCACAATGTAAACCAGCCGCTGCTTGCCCAATTTATTTATCAATACAATGATGAAGGTAAAATTTTCAGAATCAATGGTGATGTGGGTCAGCCCCAGCAACATTTTTTTTATGAAGATGGAATCCTGAAAAAAGTGGAAAGAACCAATTACAACGATTTTCTAGAAATTGATGAATTTGAAACAGACGAATCAGGAAAGATACAGACCTTAAAACATTATAGGAAGCTTCCATCCGGTGAATTGGGTCTGTCAGGATATACCTTATTTACCTATTTAAGCGGTGGGAGTGTACAATCCATCACAGAATATGCCTACCGGTCACCTGTAGAATGGGAGATTGTCAAAAAAATCACTTATGAAACTTATACCATGAAAATCAATCCGCTTCCCTACTATAATGAAATCCCGGGAGTGCTGTTACAACCGACTTTGCCGCTCAAAATGAAAATCGAAGAAAATGGACAGGTATTCACTTACCAATTCACCTATACATTTGACAACACCGGAAAAGTCACGGAAAGAAAAGTGACGGGGCCAAGCGGAATAGAAACCACGAAATATTTGTACTACTAAGGGATAGTTTGAATGTTAATGGATAAAATCCTCTAAATAATTATTTTTACAAATTAAGCCTTCAATAATGCTCATAACCTTTACGGCAAATCCTGATTTTGCCACAAAGGTTATGAGTTGTTTATTTTCCAATTAGGTCAATCACCTCATTATGATTAACTTAACACTGATATAAATCCATAAACTATGAAAAACTACATTGTTCTTACACTTCTGATTATCCTTTTTTGTTCCAGGGCTTTTGCCCAAACCAATTTATCAGATACCGAATCATTGATCAGGGAGTTATCTTCAAAAGAAATTACGGCTGTTGTCAACCATGACCATAAAACACTGGAGGATATTTGGGCCCAGGACTTTATGGTCAACAATCCCTACAATATGGTCATCAACGGTAGATCGGTAGTACTTGACAGGATGAAAGAGGGCACGATCAATTACAGTGCATTTGAAAGGGAAATCGAGGGAATGATGATTTTGGATAATACAGCTATCGAGATGGGATTAGAAACAGTCTACCCAAAAGAAGGGGCTCCAATGGCCGGTCAAAAAGTACTAAGGCGATATACCAATTTTTGGATGATGGAAGATGGTAAATGGATGATAAAGGCCAGGCATGCGAATGTGATTTGTATGGAAAAATAATTACAGCAAAAATAAAACAGGTGAAGTTTTTCATTACTCAATTTAAAAAAAAGATTGCATTTAGTTGATTTTCAACAAAAATTCTCCCACTCTTCTCCCCAACCCCTCTGCTTTTTTTAAAAATATCTCCTGCACTTCTTTATCGGCAAATTCACCTTCTCCCGTAATAGCCGACGCTCCAAAAGCCGCTTCCACATCCTCTCCACCGACAATAACCATCCCATGGATCATCATGGCCCGAATCATACTGAACATCACTGCTTCCTCTCCTATGGAGAAACCCCCACCTGTGACGAAAACTGCGCCTAGTTTGTCTTTGAGTGGTCTTCCTTCAAAGGGCCAGGAATTGATAAACTCCTGGACTTCAGGAGTCATATTGGCATTGTAAACCGGAGATCCTAAAAAAATGGCAGCAGCATTGAGGATTTCTACTTCAGTCACCTCAGCTATAGGTTTGAGTATAAATTCAACTCCTTTGACTTCGGCTACTCCTTTAGCAACTGCCTCGGCCATGGCTTGGGTTTTGCCGGATTGGGAGTGGTAGGTGATGAGGATGATTGGGGGAGATTGGGCAAACAAAGCCTGTGATAAGCCAAGTAAAAGGATCAAAAATAAATAATGGACTAGTATTTTCATTTACAAATTGATTAGACGCTAAAAACGATAAAATTACCCACTTTTTACCAATTAAGGAAATTCTTAAAAGGGTCTCGGCAAGCTCGACCACCGGAGCGTTTTTAATTTAAGGAGGAGGGGAAGGAAATTCGGCTTTGCCGAATTTCCTTCCCCTCCTCCTACTACAACAAATATCCTGTCACCGAGCTTGCCCAGGTCATTTCTTTTCACGCCTAAAAGTCCTTACTTCAAAATGATTCTTATCCATTTTTGGCCAATCATTTCCAACAAAGCCATAAGCTGCCTGCATCAGTTTGAAAAAAAGATCCTTCTTTTCTTCTTCTGGCATGTTTTTGTAATGCTTTTGATGGTCTGATGCCTCTTCAAATGTTTGGATGGTAAATGCTTTCTTGTCCATTTTCAAAAATATATAAACCAAGGACTTCCTTATGTGAGTTTATTTTTAGTCTCTTATAAACTCTTTCAAATTCAAAATTATACGAGGGTACTAAAACCCCTTTTTTTGGGTTAGTATTTTGAACCAAGAATGAAACGACAATATCCCATTCATTTTTTGATTTAAGATACTCTGCCTGTTACAACCTAAAATCTGGATTGGAAACAGAAGTTAAACCTTGAAGTTCAGTAACTGCAGTTTTCAGGAGGTCTTTAAATTTTACTTTTGAATCCATAACATGAGTTGATCTGCTGGCTCGAATACTGATTCTGAGTTACTAATATACAATAGAAAAAAATTAAAAAGAATCATAATCCCATTCCTTCGAGTTCTTCATCTGACCACTGAATGTCTTCTTTATTGATCGTAATCCCTTGGTTATTGAAAAATCCTAGTTTTCGCTTTAAAGTCTTTTTTGATTTTATGTCCTTCCCGAAGTACCCGACAAGTTCACCTGATTTTCCTTTGATGACTTTAATGACCACACCTTTTTTTGACCAATTTTACCACCTCTGAAAATCTGGATCTAAACTCCTCTATGCCCATGGTTACTGTCATGTCGATCAATTTTTTTAAATAAAATATAAGTAACTTGACAAGTTGTCGAGAAAAACCTCATTAAAACTTTGGAAAAGTTAAGACCCAAACATCTCCAAAAATCACAGGTCCCCATATAATTCTCGTAGCGATATAGAATGGCACTCCTTATAAAAGCAATTGAGGAATTCCCCATTAAATTTTCTTCAATTAAAATTGAAATTTATATTTAATAAATAAAAATCTTATTTTTCATTTCATTCTCCTTTTAGGTTCCTGCTGCGTACTGCAATGAATGCCGCCACCTCCCCAGTTTAATATCATAGCATCGATAAAGACAATCTTTCGTTCGGGGAAGGCTTTTTGAAATAGTTGCTCTACTTCTTTTTCTTGTTTGATTGAAGCTTCATCTTTGGCGTAAGAGGCAGTCACCACTACACCATTGGTCACCAAAAAATTCAAATAGCTTGCGGCGGCAACACTCACCAAGGTGTCGCCTTCTTTCACTTTATCCCGGTTTTCATAGGCGAAAGATTTTAAGGAAACGTGGTGATCATCACTAATGGAATCAGAAACTACAATAGGCCTTTCCTGAATATAGGGCAATGGAATTTTGATGATTTTAAATGGCTTCCCGTTTTGATCGGTTGACTTTTTCAGAATCTCGTAGTTTTTATTCATCCGCTCATAGTTGAGCCTATTTAGTGGGTGTGCATCTACCTCATCTTCATCCAACCATGCCAATAGAATTGTTCTGTCATCTGCAAATCGAACAAATTCATCAGTATGTCCACCTGTGCCGAGGGTAATGTATTTACCTAATTGAAATTGAGTCAAATGCTCGTCTTCTGCCAAACCTTGTGGAAGCCAGATAACTTTTTTGATACCAAGGGTTCTTTTGTATTCTTCTTCCAGTGCTTCTTTGGTCCACCCGGGATTGCGCTGCAGGGTTACTGCCTCACATTGGATCAACACTCCTTTTCCATTGACTTCTATAGATCCTCCTTCTATGGTAAGGTTGCTTTTTATCCACTTTGCACCTGTTGATTCAGCCATCAGACTGTCAACTTTAGCTCTTTTTCCATTCCGGATTTTTTCTTTGTAAATAGTGAGACTATCTATTAGCGTTGAATCTCTAAGCACGCTCCAATCCAGACTTCCATAAGCATTCCATTCAAAATCCACTGCCCCGAGTTCACCTTGTCTATTAATTAAAAAAGCAGCACCATGATCCCTGATCCAGTGTGCTTCACCAGGCATTACATAAAATTGAACCCTGCTAATATCCACGCCTAAACTGTCCATTTGCCTTTTCTCGATTTGTATGATGCTATCGGAGGGTGATGCCATTTTAATCTGAACATGACCATCGATGGCCTTCATCACATCCGTCATCACCCGTTTGTAATCACTCGCCCACTCACCCATGTACCAAGTGCCAAACCACACAGCTTCATGGGGTTCAAACTCTCCTGGCATGTAAAAGGCAGTAGGGTCTGTTTTGGGTTCTTGCTTGCAGGATACATAAAGAGTCAAGCCAATCATAAATAAAAGGATCCTTAAAAAAGAAAATTCATTTTTTTGAAGCATAAATTTAATAGTAAAGTTTGGGTCCTCTTAATAATCGATTTGCAACCTGATAAAAATACGATGTTGAGTTATGAAAAAAAAATACCCTAATGATGTGAGGTGGATAAACGAGGAGGTTTTGACAATTAATTTTTCTTCAATTACAATTGAATTTTTTCTTTATAATCTATATATTTCAATTACATTTGAAGAATTTAAGTATTCTAAATTTCCTTAAATCATAACTGAAATATGTCAGATCTTATTCCTAGGGCATCTTATTTCAAAAAAATCAGCCCGTTTATTGGCAAACCTTTAATCAAAGTAATTACGGGTCAAAGAAGAGTAGGAAAAAGCTATTTCCTTCAGCAGCTTATACAAAGTTTTAAAAAAGATTTCAAGGATAATCAGGTAATCTATATCAATAAAGAGCTTCATGAATTTTCCCACATCACAAACTCCAGTGAATTGCTCAAACACATTGAGGAAAAAAGTTTAAAAACGTTAAATACAGGACTATTTATTGATGAAATACAGGATATTGAAAATTTTGAATTTGCTTTAAGAGATTTAGTCGCAAGAGGGAATTTTGACATTTATTGCACTGGAAGTAATGCAAGACTCCTATCAGGAGAATTAGCGACATTTTTAAGTGGTCGATATATCGAGATCAGAATGTATTCATTGAGTTATCCCGAGTTTCTCACTTTCCACAAAAAGGATGATAACAATGAAACTTTTGAAGATTTCTTGAAGCTGGGAGGCTTACCTTTTTTAGTCAATTTGGACAATCAAGAGCATGTCATTTTTGAATACCTGGCAGGGATTTACAACACCATCGTATTGAAAGACGTTGTGGCAAGGTTTAACATTAGAAATGTTCAGTTTTTAGAAAACTTAATTTCTTTTTTGGCAGATAATGTTGGCAGCATTGTTTCTGCCAAAAAAATCTCTGATTATTTAAAATCCCAAAAGATAAAAATATCTCCTCAGGTGGTTTTGGATTACTTATCTCATTTGGAGGCCTCCTACTTAATTTCAAAGGTCAAAAGGGCTAAGATACATGGTAAGAAAATTTTTGAAGTTGGAGAAAAATATTACTTTGAAGATTTAGGAATTAGAAACTTTATTTCTGGATTTTACTTGAAGGACATCCAGAAAATAATGGAGAATGTCGTTTTTTTACATTTAAGAATGGCTGGATTTCAAGTGAAAATCGGGGTTGATGGAAACAAAGAAGTAGACTTTATCGCACAGAGATCGAATAGCAAACTGTACATTCAAGTAGCCTATTTGCTCTCCGAAGAAAAAACGATTCAAAGGGAATATGGCAATCTTTTAAGTATTGGTGATAATTTCCCTAAATACATTGTCACCATGGATCAGGTTTCAGAAACTGATAATTATCTCGGGATAAAAGTGATTTCATTAAAAGATTTCTGCTTGTTTATTTTTGACGTTTAGATGTGAAACTCCCTAAAACTCCACCACCACCCTCACTTCATCCGAAAGCACCAAGCTCTTCTCCCCCAACCCATAGTCCAATCGGTCAATTACAAACTCGCCTTTGAACTTTCGGTTTTTTCCAGTCTGGGCCAATGTAAAAGGAATTTCCACTTCCTTCATGACATCACGGATCTGTAACTCAAAAATCCCGATAAATGAATTTTTACCATTTGATCGAAAAGACTTTGATTTCAAGCTAATCAAGGGGAATTTCTGAATATAAAAATACTCCCTACCCTGAAGGTGCTTATCTCTTAATTTGATTCCGGTTTGAATACCTGCAGGATTTGCACTGCCCAGAATGCTGGATTGAGTAAGCTTTTTGGGATCAAATTCCACGGCCACTTCCCAATCCGAAATCGTCCCATCCACAGTGATCCCGGCATTTTTGATCTTGAATTGAATGGGATTTTCTGGTTTGAATGTCTGGGCTGAAAGGCAAATCGGACAAATCAATAAACAAAACCATAAAAGAACTTTCATCCTAGGAATTACATTATTCTTCGTGTGGTTTTTATAAATACCAGAGGGAAAATAGTGGTAAAAGCTTTTCCTTGTCACTCCGACGTAGGAGGAGTCTATTCCCTGACCAAACGTTATTTCTAAATCATTTTTCCTGAAAATCATAAAGTCATCAAATAAGCAATCAAAGCCTTTTTATCCTCCTTATTCAAATCCATCCCAAATTCATGGCCTTTGACCGCTTTGGTCTTGACATCATGAGGCTTAAAGCCTGTAGGCACATAATCATCCTCCAATCTTGCCGCATCAAAAAGGTCTTCCAATTTGGCCAATGAAGCATCATGCAGAAAAGGCCCTCTGTACCACAAACCCAACAATGATGGGATTTTGTAATAACCTGTTCCCCTCCTTGTCTTCATCGTGTATCCATGGTCTGTACCCACCGATATATCAAAAATGTCATATTTGTCATAATGCTCCTCAGGAACTTCAAAACCATCAGCAGGTGTCAATTTGTTGTTGGTAAACAAAGGCGGGGTATGACAAGTGACACAGCCTTGTTCTGCGAAAATAATTTTTCCTCTTTCGCTTATGGCTGATGATATATTTGGGTTTTCGGGTGGAGTCAATGAATACACATACTTGGCAAGTGCGTAAAGCTGTGCATCCGAGTGTCTATCATGGGTTCCCGGGAAAAATATGGGCTTGCCACTGTTGAGCCTTTCTATGGTCAGGCCAATGGGATTGTAATCCCCGTAGAAATTCAGAAAGTCCAAGGCCTGGTTCATGGCAATATACCGCATCATATCTTCGATGTTCCTATGCTGCCCCAAACCACCATGGTCCAGGTATTTCCTGTCCTTGACTCCAATCAGATTTGGTGCTTGCGGCGGAAAAAGGATACTTGTTCCTTGCCTACCAAATGCTCCTTCGGGTACTGCCTTATAAGCTTCAATTATAGCTTCTTTCCCTCTGGCAAGAAGTTTACCATGCGGATCACCCTCAACCCAGGGACTTCCAAACAATGCATTGGTAACCCCCTGCACCGCCTTTTCCGAAGCATCATCGGATTCCATGGCAAAGGCAAAAGCCTTATCACCAGGCCAGTTTCCCTGTGCACCTTTTAGCAATGACCCATCATCCATCACCCGGGTATGACACATGGCACAGGACAAATTCCCTAAATATACTTTCCCTTTTCCTGCCACCACCCATTGGGCAAAGGGCATGATTCCTTCGGGTGTTATTGGCATATCAGTAGCCGTGTAAAAATCCCTATTGCGAACATGCTGTATATTGATCACAGCGCCCAAAGTATCTATGGGATAATCAAAAAGCAATTCCCCAGCCTTGATATAATCCTCCTCTGTCAGCAATTTGCTTTCATCCAATACAATCTCCGCTTCTTGTTGATTCAGCCATTCCCAGTATCCCTCCGGTTCATGGTCGGGATGGTACACCGGATAGGTTTTGTAAATGACCCTTTCAGGCAGGTTGTAGTAAAATTCCTCTGAAACCGGTTGGGCCGAGAATTCGGGATTGGAATTGGGAAGCTCCCAGTCCTTTATAGCTTCATCAGTCCAGATGCGGGGAATGTCCACGTAGATGAATTTTACAATTTGATCCAGTTTGGGATTGGCTACAAAACCCAAAATCGGAATTGCAAAAAAAAGCAATGACCAAAATTGCAGGTAATTGAATCTGTGTTTTGTCTTCATGTCCTTCACTGATTTTTAATTGATAATCAATCCTTTATCCAATTTAGATAATTCAAACAAGACAACAAATGACATGAGTGAAATAATGAAGGTGGGCCTTTTTTGATTTGCACAATTTTGACATTTTTTAAAAATCAATCTTATAATAGAATATCGGAAGAAATCCCAACTGATAATTCGGTATAATGGATTTTTCAGGATCGGGATTCTCGATATCATTGGGAGCCCAGGTAAGGTTCAGCACATTTTTGGTCCCCAATATATTGATCAGATCCAAAGCAATTTCATGGCTAAAGGTTTTGGTATTGATCCTGTAATTGATCCGAAGGTCTGCCCTAAAGTAAGGATCAAACTGAAAGGAATTTCTGGTGGCATCCTCAAATATCACCTCCTGTGCCTCTTGGGTCCGCGCTACGTCCACTGGCCCATATCTTCTACCACCCGCTGTTGTAAGATTGGTTCCAACACCAATGAGTCCCCTTCTTGTCTTAAACTCCTTGGTTCCCAACAAATTGAAGGCATAATTCCCATTGAATTCCGTATCTCTCCATATCCCATCACTTCCTTTGTACAGGGCTTCAAACAGCGACCCGGTAAATAAAAACATATAGCCTTTGCTATAGTATTTTTCCAAAGTCAGCTCTACTCCATAATTTTCACCTAGGCCGTCATTGACCAACCCCACTTCGGGGAAAAGCCTGTTGAAACTCGCGCCGGTATTCAACAAGGAAAAGGAAGAAGGGCGGTTTTCTACAGGTACATTGCTGAGGCTTTGGTAATACGTCTCCAGCTTCATCCTGACCTGTGTCCCCAAAATCCTGTCATATCCCAATACCAAATGTTTGGACCTTGTGAAATCCATATTCCTGTTGTGCTGTATGAAACCGGCATCAGGTCTGCCTTCATCCGTAAATTGATAAAAGTAGGTGTAAGGAGATTGGATTTGGCTGTGCATTCCCAATCCAAAATTGATCCCTTGGTTATTTGACAAACGCCAGGTCAGGCCTGCCCGGGGTTCGATAATGGACCAACTGTTGGTCAAAGAAAAATACTGACTGTGCAATCCTGCCACAAAAGACACTTCATCATTGACCTTGTGTTTCCATTGAACATAAGGCTGTGCAAGGACTGCTGCATCGCCCTCGGTGGTCCATCGGTAGGCCCAAGGGCTAGTATCAAATTGTAATTGACCTCCTCCCGGATTGGGTCGAATGGTCACCTGCCGTGCAGAATCGAGGAAGTTATACTGAAAGATGTCATTTTGAAATCCATAATTGATGGTATTCTTGTTATCTACTTTTTTGAAAAAACTCAAAACCTGGGAGTATTTGTTCGTCGTAAAATCATACCCCAAGATCGGAGGCATAGCCTGGATATTCAGAAACCCGTCTGGCTTCACTGTTCCAACTATATAATAATGGTCTGCCGAAACATTTTCCTGAGATGCGGCCAATGTGGCTTTCATAAAGGTGTTATTTTTCAGGATTTTCTCATAAGATACCCCAAGTACCCCCATCCTAGATCCAAAATATTGGTCTCTGTCCTTTTCTCCATAGAGGTTTCGGTCAGCAATGTTTTCTTCAGACACCTTAATGGCGATATCACTTTTGCCTCCCACTGCAAATACAGACAAATTTCCATTGTTCTTTGTGGGGAAATTTACCTTGAAAGCGAAGTCCTGATACTTGGGTATGGCAGTAGTGCCTACATCGATGCCCAAAGCTGTAAACAACTGCAAGCTGGAATACCGATACCCGACGAGATAGGATGATTTCTTCTCTTTATTTATGGGGCCTTCCAAGAATAGTTCTGCACCCATAAAACCCAACTGAAAGCTTTTTTCATGGTTTTCATTGTTGCCTTTTCGGAATTTCAGGTCAAAAACTCCTGACACTGTATTTCCGAATTCCGCCGGAAATGCACCTGTATAAAAATCAGAATTGGCCAGGATTTTATTGTTGATGATATTGACAGGACCTCCTGCTGTACCTGCTGCACCAAAATGGTTGGGATTGGGGATATTGACACCTTCCAATTGCCAAAGGACAGAACCCGGTGCATTTCCTCTAATCACAATATCATTTCTGGAATCATCCGCACCTTGCACCCCTGCAAAGTTTGAAGCCATACGTGCCGGGTCTCCCCTACTGCCGGCATACCGGTCAGCCTCCTCGACTGTGAATGCCCGGGCGCTGACGATGGCCATTTCGTTTTGTGCTTCGCCTGACCGGGTGGCCCTCACAACCACGTCTGATAACGAAATCGCCATTTCCTCCATACTCACTTCCAATATCAGTTCTTTTTGAGAAGTAAGGATCAGGTTACTCAACACTACGTCCTTGTATCCCATAAAACTGAACTTGAGATTGTGCCTCCCCAGTGGCACTTCTTCCAGCCTGAAATATCCATCTACATCCGTCACAGTACCGACCAGTTTGTCCAGACCGTCATCAGCGAGCAAAACTGTCACCCCAATCAGGGAATATTTAGCATCCGTATCGATCACCCTCCCCCTTATGGTCTGGGTGATGGATTGTGCAAGGAGTAAGTGCAGGGAGAAGCACAACATCACCGTGAGAAACAATGCCTTTTTGTTCATAGAGGTATAGAATGATTTTAGGGTTTAATTTTCAGGTGCCTGATTAAAAATCAGGGTTTTAATTTTCCAATTGTCTTGGTCATCTTTCATCCAATGGGTCAGTGTTCTTGCTTTGAAGGTCCAGGTGCTCTGATCATTCCTTACCCAATCAACCTGAAACTCTCCCCTTTCAACAAGGTCCTCTCCTGATGGTGTCAATTCCAGAATCTTATGTTGGTATTCACTCGAAATGTTTCCTGAAAAAAGAAAATCATAAAATGCTGCAATCTTATCCCGACCTTTATTCACAGGAAACTCCGGTGCTACATTCCAACCATCCTCCAAATAAACGGAGGCACAGGAAACAGCGTCCTGCTTATGCCATGATTCTATAAATTCTTCCCAAATTGATTCAATTTCAGTTTGGTGATTTTGCTTCAAATTGATTGGAGAGGAACATGAAACGATGATAAAAAAAAGAAGCAAATTGAAGGTGATGGGTAATGTCTTTGAATATAAACACATAATCATCTGGATATAGGTCTATTTATGCTCTAAATTTAGAATTTTACCTTTGATAAAATCAAATCTCCAAAATTTTTTATTTGCATATCCTACAAATTCAATAGTTAAGTTTAGTCCTAAACAATAATAGGTGGACTGAATGCTGTCCTCTTATTAAATTTTCCTGATGAGGTAATTGTTGTGCCAAATACCAGTTTAACTATTCAAATGCAGCTTCTTGACTAAATTTTTGATATTGTATCCTTTGGAGGAATAACATGTGTAATTCCTTCCCCAAATTGTTGACTTAAAAACATTAATTCATACTATGCCATCAAATTTGATCACCAAGGTAAAGAAATGTCCAAAAAGTATGACACTACCGGTAAAGAAAAGAAAGACAAGAAAGATAAAGACTAAGCTTTTTGAACCACTAAACACAAAGCACCGGCATGTTGCCGGTGCTTTTCTTTTTTGTTCCAATAAACAAACATTTAACAGTTTTATCTGCCGGTTTCTTTGATAAAGTCAGCCAGATCTTTTTTGAATTTCTCCAGAGAAGGCATGTGGGTGTAAAACATATGACCTGCTTCATAGTAGGTCATGATGATATTGTCTCTGAGTTCCGGTCTTAGGTTCATTTGATCAATGGTATGTTCCACTCCATAGAACACGGTAGCCAGATCATAATAACCGTTCATGAACAATACTTTGACATTGGGATCTTTGTTCATGGCATCTGCCATATCAATAGCCGTATTGACCGAAATCATGCTTCCCCAGCCTTCATTTCCCTTATGGGACCAATCCCATTTAAAGCCAGGTGCAGTGTATGCTGATGTCCTGTATGTCAGATCCTTGCTGACTCCAAGATCCCGGTGCAAATAGTCCAGAAAACCTGCTGTATAAGCCGGGGAAATGGCATCACTTTGTGGGTCAGTGATGGCATATTGATTTTGGGGAGAAGGATTAATCCCCTTAAATCTGGAATCCAAGCGGCCCACAGTCATGCCCTCTTCCCTGAGCAATTCATTGAAAAACTCCCTTGCTGTCATTCTCAGGTTATTTCTTTTCCAGATATCTTTAGATATACCTGCGTATTTTTCCATTTTTTCGGCAACACTGTTTTTTTCTGCATCACTTAGCCTGCTACCTTTAAACAAGGCCGGTAAATATTCCTGCTCTGTAAATTCCCTCACTTCATCGACAAAGGCTTCCAGATTTGGATTCTTGTTTGGCAGCTTGTCATGATACCAGGCTGTAGTGGCATAGGAAGGGAAATGTACAAGGTATGAAGTGCTTTCCTGGACAGGGAATGCCAAAGACCTCAGATCAAAAACCGAGGATACCATGACCACACCGTTGAGTGCAAATCCCTTGTCCAACAGATACTTCATCACTCCTGCATTTCTCATCGTTCCGTAACTTTCACCCAATAAATACTTGGGTGATTGTAAGCGGTCATATTCTTTAAGAAATTGCATGATAAATAAACTGATCGCGCGGATATCCTGGTCCACTCCCCAGAAATCCTTTCCTTCCGCTTTGCCGATAGGCTTACTTAGTCCGGTACCAATTGGATCCATCATGACCACATCCGCCACATCCAAAATCGAATAGTCATTGTTGACCAATTGATAAGGTGCTGCAGGAGTGTAACCTGGATCCTCTACCACAATCCTTTTGGGCCCCATTACGCCCATGTGTAACCAATAGGAAGATGACCCGGGGCCACCGTTGTAGGAAAAGATGATGGGTCTTTTGGAAGGACCGTCTTCCTTGAAATAAGCCGTAAAGCCATGAAGGGCTATTGGTTCATTGTTTTCATCCCTGAGTTGAAGTGTACCCGAACGGGTCTTCAGAGAATGGGTCACATTGTTGATTCGAACAGTTTGGGTTGAAGTAAAAACTTCTGCTTCGGGAATTGCTTTATCTGTTGCCTTTTCCTGTGCCACCAAATGGACTTCAAAAAAGACAAACAGACATAGGATCAATATTAATCTTCTCATAAATAATTTTTTTGTTGAATGATGCTTAAAGCTAAATAAATTCGTGAATACCTCCATCCGGTTTTTGATAAAGGTCAAATGACGGATTTGAAAACTCTTTAAAAGTGAATTAAAGGCTTGCCACATGGGAAACCATGTTGTTTATCCGTATCACAATCGATTACAAACGGATACAAACGAATGATACCCGACTAATTTTCGTCCCTTAATCCAAATTTGATGAGTTGCTTTTAATCAGTCAGGCAACAGGAATCTTTAATTCAAACCAAAACAAAAAACAACATGAACAGAATGAGAAATCAGGTACAGCTGGTCGGGAGATTGGGTGCCAAAGCAGAAGTGAAGCATTTTGAAACAGGTACAATCAAAGCAAATTTTAGGTTGGCCACCAAAGAAATTTTCAAAAACAACAAGGGGGAAAAAGTCGAAGAGACCACCTGGCACAATGTGGTCGCATGGGGCCTTCCGGCAGAAATCATCGAAAAATACACAGACAAAGGATCTGAAGTGATGGTAGGAGGAAAACTTGTAAACAGATCCTATAATGATAAAGACGGAAACAAAAAGTATGTTTCAGAAGTGCAAATTGACGAGGTGTTACTTTTGGGAGACAAAGTCACCTCCGTTTGAACTGACAGGTCAGCAGGAACCATTATCTGCTGACCTTTTTTCTAACTCATTGAAGCCGATTTGATTAGGGCCTTTAAGTTTCGAAAACCAAAAAACACATAAATACCAATTAAGTTAAAAGTTTTGCGATAGTATAAACAAAAGCACCTTTTTATGAGTAATTTTAAAGTTCGAAAGACCTATTAAACATGAAAAGAATAGCAGTTTACACTTCTGGTGGAGATGCTCCCGGAATGAATGCCTGTATCAGGGCAGTAGTTAGGACATCAATTTTTAAAGGATTGGAGATTTATGGAATCAGCTATGGTTATGATGGGATGATCAATGGAAATATCAAAAAGATGCATTCCCATTCCGTCAGCAATATTATCCAAAGAGGAGGCACCATACTCAAATCAGCTAGAAGTGAGCAGTTTAAGACCAAAGAAGGTAGAAAAAAAGCCTATGACCAACTTCGCACCAACGGTATTGAAGGATTGGTAGCCATCGGAGGTGACGGTACTTTTACAGGAGCAAAAGTATTTTTTGAGGAGTTTGGCATACCGGTGATTGGTTGCCCTGGTACTATTGACAATGATATTTATGGAACAGATTATACCATTGGCTTTGATACCGCAGTCAACACAGCACTGGAGGCCATTGATAAAATCCGGGATACGGCCGCAGCACATGACCGGATCTTTTTTGTAGAAGTGATGGGAAGGGACAGTGGCTACATCGCACTTGAATGTGGAATAGGTGGGGGTGCTGAATTTGTCATGGTACCTGAAACAGAAACAGATATCAAAAAAGTAGTGAAATCCCTTAAAAACCTTCGCAAAACCAAATCTTCAAGTATAATTGTGGTGGCGGAGGGAGATGAAGAAGGAAGTGCTAACCAAATAATGGAAAAAGTTAAAGACAAAATTCAAGATGAGGACAAGGAATTTAAAGTAACCACCTTGGGACATATCCAAAGGGGCGGAAATCCTACTGCCCGTGACCGTGTATTGGCTTCAAAGTGCGGGATGGCTTCTGTTGAAGGTCTGATTGATGGAAAATCCAACTGTATGGCGGGAGTGGTTAGTGGTGAGATTGTATATACTCCATTTGAAGATTGTATCAGCAAAACCAAACCTCTCAATGGAGACCACCTCAAACTTATCGAAATCTTAAGTATTTAAAACACAAAATGGGATACATTCCTTTAATCATCATCCTAGGCGCTGTGGTAGCCTTATTCTTTATGGTTGTCAATAATACCCTAAATGCAAAGAAAAATGCTATCCTTCAATTCCAGCATTCAATATTTGAAGGAATGGCCAAGCTAGGAAATCCAATCAATACCAAACCCGAAATTGACTTGAAAACTTTTGGATTGATAGAAGAGGAGTATAGAAAAACAAAGGCAAATCTTAGAGATGAACACAATAGAATTTTTGAAATAGAAGTTAAGTTACCCTTGCAATCTCTAAAACTCACCAAATCCCATTACAATAAATTAGTGGTAAAAAAACCGTACAGTTTTGTCGCCAGCTTAATGGGACATAAAACCATTTGAATTCTATAGGTTTTACTTATTACTTTCAATCCATGATGCTTCCTTTTTGACAAATTTCAATATTACATCAAAACGATCTGGATGAAACCATTTCATGTCAGGAATCCGCCTGAACCATGTCAATTGCCTTTTGGCATACCTTCTTGAATTTCTTTTCAATAGACGGACAGCTTCATCTTTGTCGTATTTGCCTTCCAAATACCCGAATATCTCTGAATAACCCACAGTTTGAAGTGCATTTAAATGGCGCAATGGAAAAAGTTTTTCCGCCTCTTCAAATAACCCGCTTTCAATCATCAAATCCATTCTTTGGTCTATTCTCTGATACAAATCATCCCTGTCTCTTTCAAGTCCAATCTTAATGATTCGAAAATCACGTTTACTTTGCTTTTTTTTCCTAAATGAACTGAATGGCTTTCCTGTTCCAATGCAAACCTCCAATGCCCTCATCAACCTTTGGGGATTGTTTTTATCCACTATATCATAATAAATTGGATCCGATTTCTGCAACTCTTCCTGAAGGTATCCGATTCCGTTTTCACCAAAATCCAATATCAGCTGTTGTCTTATAGAAGGATTGATATCAGGAATATCATCAAACCCATAACAGATGGCATCAATATACAAACCCGAACCACCGGTCATCAAAACCAGATCATGCTTTTTGAAAAGGTCTTGAAGTAGAGATATTGTATCCTGTTCGAATCTTTTAACATCAAATTCCTCATGTATTGAAAGAGAATTGATAAAATGATGCGGTACAGTTGACAACTCCTCCTGATTAGGTTTTGCAGTACCTAGAACCATTTCTTTATAAAACTGCCTGCTATCAGAAGAGATGATTTCTGTTTGAAAGAATTTGGCAAGATTCAGACAAGTTTCTGTTTTTCCCACTGCCGTTGGGCCTGCAATTACTAATAAATGTTTATTTTTCGGATCCAAAATTGAAAAAGAGGTTTGTAGAAGAATCAAAATTACCAATAAAATAAAATGAATAGCAAAAAGGTACTGATAGTAGATGACAATGCACTCAATAGAAGGGTTTTTGAGCACATCATCGGTCAATTATATCTTTTTGAAACTGCCGAAAATGGAAAGGTCGCACTGGAAAAATTAAAAGAAGGAAAGTTCGACCTGATTCTTATGGACATTCAGATGACTGTTTTGGATGGAATAAATACCCTGAAAATCATCAAAAATGAACAGATATGTTTGTGTCCCGTCATAGCCGTCTCCGCTTATGCCAACGAAAGCGATAGGGATTATTTTTTAGCTACAGGATTTGATGATTTTATTCCCAAGCCGATCAAACCAAAATTACTTTTGGAATGCATCGATAAACATATCAGGAAAAATGATCCCGTGCCTGAATCCAATACTGAGCAGGACACTGAACCTGAATTGAACCTAAAAGTGGTCAAACAATTGCTAAGATTCAACACCGCAGAGAATATCCGTTCTGTTTATGATGAGTTTGTGGAGGAATCTATGCAGATACTTTCAGAGATGGAAAGTCTGATATCAAAGGAACAATTTGCTGAAATTGGAGAAAAAATACATATCATCAAGGGTAATTCCGGAACTTTGGGTGCGTTGAAGGTATATATCTTCTGCCAGAAATTTGAAAAAGACATAAAAAGCCTCAATTTTGAAAATACCTTGGAAGAATTTCTATATTTGAAAACGCTTATCCAATCATTCAAATCCAAAATACAAACATCTCAATTGTTAAATCCATGACAGAAAGCAAAAAAGTTCTGGTCGCCGAAGACAGTTCCGTTATCATCAACCTGACAAAAAATGTGTTGATGTTTGAAAAATACAATATCACTGCCGTCAAAAATGGCAAACAGGTGTTGGACAAACTTTCCTCAGAGGATTTTGACCTCATACTAATGGATATCAATATGCCCGTGATGGATGGCATTGAATGCACGAAGGCCATCAGGGCTTTGGATGACAAGAAGAAATCAGGAATCCCAATTGTTGCCATTACAGGGAATTATAAAAATTATACCCTGGATGACTTCAAAAAAGCAGGTCTAAATGATTATATCCAAAAACCCCTTGACTACGATCATTTATTGGCAACCGTAAAAAAACATCTTTCAACAACGGAATAAACCGGAATGACCATTAAGTACACCAAAAATTTTCTGGATAAGCTTGAGAATCTATTTGCTTCTTCTGAATATATTTTGAGATACGAAAAGGGTAATTTCAAATCAGGGTACTGCATACTTAAAGATAATAAAATCGTTATCATCAATAAATATTATACCCTGGATGGCAAAATCAATACTTTGATTGATATCATCAAAGAAATCGGTTTTAGCACCAAGGATTTTTCGGGTAAAAAACTGCAGGATCTGATTTCAGAGCTTCAACAAACTGAATTAAAACTTTGAAAGTTACATTTTTAGGTACAGGCACTTCCCAAGGCGTCCCGGTAATCTGTTGTGATTGCCCGGTTTGCAGTTCCTTGGATTACAGAAACAAGAGACTCCGCAGCTCCATTCATCTTGAGATTGATGGCAAAAGCGTTGTCATCGATACCGGGCCTGATTTTAGACAGCAGATGCTCAGAGAAAAAATCCAGAAACTCGACTGCATTATTTATACCCACGAACACAAAGATCATACAGCAGGATTGGACGATATCAGATCCTATAATTTCCTTCAGAAAAAGGACATACCTATATACGGGACACAAAATGTACTTGGCCAAATCAAGAGGGAATTCTCCTATATTTTTGAAGAGGTCAAGTATCCCGGAGTCCCGTCTGTGGTCACCCATGAAATCACCAATGAGCCATTTGAAGCGGAAGGCATTCAAGTAATCCCAATTCAAGTGATGCATTACCGGTTGCCTGTATTCGGATTCAGGTTTGGCGATTTCACCTATATCACCGACGCAAAATATATCGATTATATAGAGCTTGAAAAAGTTAAAGGGACAAAAGTGCTGGTTTTAAATGCACTTCAGCAATCCCATCACATTTCCCATTTCACCTTGAAAGAAGCCATTGAAATGGTAAATTTTTTAAAACCTGACAGGGCATTTTTCACCCATATCAGCCATAAATTGGGGACACATGAAGAAGTGGAGAAAACAATGCCAACTCATATCCGTCTTGCCTATGACGGACTTCAAATAGAAATATAGCCATGCATTTTAATTACCATTTTTTGAAATTCCTGATCCCGGCATTAGAGAATAAATTTGTTGGTAAGGAAATCCTGGAATGTTTTTCCCAAAATAAAGATGAATTGGTAATCGGTTGTTCAGGACAAGATGAAGAAGCCTATATCCGGGCCAATCTATTGCCTTCCGTTTCATGCCTGGCCTTCCCTGATGGATTCAAAAGAAGCAAAAAAAACACCATCTCACTTTTTCCCGAATTGATAGGAAAAAAAATAACAGCTATTGATCTCATCAAATTCGAAAGGGCTTTCTTAATCAAGCTTTCTGATGGTAATTTACTGCTATTTAAACTTCATGGGACCCGAAGTAATATCATTTATTACCACTCCGGGTCAAAACTACCGGATCTCTTGTTCAGAAATGAACTCCGGGACGATAAAGAAATCCAAATAGAAGATCTTGCCAAAGTGCTGACACTGGATTATGAAACCTTCCGGTCCCTGGAAGGCAATGCCTCCAAATTCCTGCCCACTTTGGGAAAAATCCCCAGGGAGTGGCTGAAAAACAATGGCTATCCGGATGTTGGAATAGAAGGAAAATGGCAGTTAATGACATCGCTTTTGGATATGTTGGACAGTCCGCTCTATCATATTATCCGAAAGGGAAATGAATATTTGCTCAGTCTATTGCCATCACAGGATTCCTTGTTTCAAACCGAAGACCCTATCATAGCCTGCGATGAACTGTTCAGGTACAGGGTAGTCATTCAATCTTTTGAAAAGGAAAAAAACCATTGGCTAAAACAACTCGAGGATCAGAAAAAAAGAACAGCAGCATATATTCTGAAAACAAAACAGAAACTTGAAGCCTTGGAAAATGAGATTTCTCCTTCCCAAACCGCCGATATCATTATGGCCAACCTTCACCAAATAGAAAAGGGACAAGAGGAGATTGAACTGCTCAACTTTTACAGCGGGAAACAGGAACTTTTCAAACTCAAAAGAGAACAGAGTCCACAGAAATATGCTGAAAATCTGTACCGGAAATCAAAAAACAGAAAAAAGGAAACCGAGCAACTTTTTCTAAACCTGATTGAAAAAGAGAAACTTCTGGAGCAAACTACCTCATGGATAGAGGAAATAAAAAGATATTCCGATTTCAGGTCATTAAGGGATTTTATCAAAAGAAACCATCTGACCCCCAAATCAAAGGAACAGGAAGAACAGATACCCTACAAACGTTTTGAGATAGAAGGTTTTGAGATTTTGGTTGGCAAATCTGCCAAAGCCAACGATGAACTTTTACGAAATTTTGCATGGAAAGAAGACCTTTGGCTTCATGCCAAAGATGTATCAGGTTCGCATGTCCTCGTTAAACATAGATCCGGGATTAATTTTCCCAAAACAGTGATCGAAAGGGCTGCTGAATTGGCGGCATATTATTCCAAAAACAAAAATGACAGTCTCGCACCGGTCATTTATACCCCTTCAAAATATGTCAGAAAAATAAAAGGTTCTGCACCGGGGGCGGTAATGGTCGACAAAGAAAGTGTGTTGATGGTTCCTCCAAAAGGTCCTTAAGGTGGGAAGGATGAAGGATGAAGGATGAAAAAAGGATCGTCATACTGAGTCCCCAACATTTTAAAATGTTCAGAAAAGGTAATGACATCAAATCGGGCTGCAGACCTCTCTCCACGATAGCTATCGGGATCGAGGTGACAAGGCAAAGTCCTTTAAAGTATTGAATGCTATTTATAGTTCTAAACCATCAATATGAATATCTGTCATTGGTGGGCACGAAGGATCTCCAGAGGTTCTATTTATGTTTATATTTATCCATTGCTGATCCTAATGAGACCCTGCTCGGATTATGTCATTTGTAACCGGATTGGCTGGCTATATCGTTAAAACAAAAAAATAATGAACCACAAAAGAATACAAAAGTTACTGAATATCAACTTTTAGTGATTTAGTCTTGTGTTCCCTTTTGTCACTTTTGTGGTTCAAATAAAATTCCCTATGTTTTTTAAAAGTCGATTAGACCAACTATTTCAAAGATATCTTTTAATTCCGGGCTTCTTCGGTCTTCCGCCAAAAAGAAGAAACTTGCTAGATTCCCAACAAACCTATCTCTACTCCACAATATGTATTTTCATCATATTGGTTTTTCCTTTGGCTTTCAAGGGCATACTTGCGGTGTTGATGATAATGTCTCCTTTTTTGACATAACCTTCATCTTTGAGGTGATTTTGGATATCCATGAAAGTAGCATCCGTAGAGACATTACTCTCATAATAATATGCTCTTACACCCCAGACCAAGCTCAATTGATTCATAAGGATTTTGTTTCTGGTAAAGACAAGAAGATTTGCCAAAGGACGATAAGAAGCTAACCTCAAAGCAGTCATACCGGAAGTTGTAATTCCAACGATCGCTTTGGCACTCACATTTCTTGATAATCGGGCTGCCATCAAAGTAAGGTTTTTGCTCAAAAAATTAGGGTCATCCAGCGGTATCTTATAAAGATGGTGAAACACATCCGTGTTGTTTTCAATATAATGAATGATGCTGCTCATGGCTTTTACCGAATTGATGGGAAACTGACCGGAAGCAGTCTCTGCGGAAAGCATTACTGCATCTGCACCATCAAGTACCGCGGTGGCAACATCATTTGTTTCAGCCCTTGTCGGACGGGGATGGGTAGTCATACTTTCCAGCATCTGTGTAGCAATAATCACAGGCTTGCAGGCAAGTTTACATTTTTGGACTATTTTCTTTTGCCATAATGGCACTTTTTCCATTGGAACCTCAACCCCTAAATCACCTCTTGCGACCATGATAGCATCGGTCGCTTCAATTATCGAATCAATATTTTCAAGTGCTTCAGGTTTTTCAATCTTAGCGACTATTTTACAATGCTTACCTGCTTTCACTATTCTTTCTCTCAGATCGATGATATCTTCTGCCGATCTGACAAAAGATAGGGCAATCCAGTCCACTTCATTTTCTAATCCAAATGCAAGGTCCTCAATATCTTTTTCCGTAAGAGAAGGTGCCGAAACCCGGGTGTTGGGAAGATTGATTCCTTTTCTTGATTTAAGAATTCCTCCATGAATCACAACACATCTCACATTTTTGCCATCTGTGTTGTTAACTGCCAACTCTATATTTCCATCATCAATCAGGATCCTGTCACCTGATTTTACATCATTGGGGAGATTTTGGTACACAGTGCTGACCAATTCGGCGTTTCCGACAACAGGGTCATTGGTAATGGTGATTTTTTGTCCAGGCAAGATTTCGACCCCGTTGTTTTCCATCTCCCCTACCCTGATTTTAGGGCCTTGAAGATCCTGCAAAATTCCGATTTTGTTAGTAGTGGTTTCATTGATGGATCTGATCATTTTGATGACCTCGGTATGACCTTTATGATCACCATGTGAAAAATTCAATCTGAAAACATTTGCTCCAGCTTTGGCCAAACTGTTCAATACTTCCAGGTTGTTGGAAGCGGGGCCTATTGTTGCTAATATTTTGGTTTTGTTATAGGTTGCAATACTCATTTGTAAATAAGGGATTAATAGGTAAGTAAATTATCTTTTGATTTTAATTTGTAAATATCAAGTTTGACAACACTTTGAACAAACTGATTTCTCGAAAGATTGTCAATATAGTGATTTAAATCCATTTCAAAAGTGTAGTCCTGAAGCAAAAGAAAGTAGTCCATCATCTTTAGTTCAGGAATAAGATACAATGAATTTGATCCCTCTGCATATGACCTGTTTTTGAGAAGTTGTACAAAACCGTGTTCTTTTTTCTGAATATATTTAGAAATTTTCAGTGTTGCCTGATTCAACAGATCAAGTTCAAAATCTTCCGTTTTCACCAGTTTGGTTCCCAAAGAATGATTGATCAACCAGGCCATTTTATAATCTTTAACAGGCGCTACAAGACCTAAAAGATCAAAATCATATTGATGTTCGACTAATAATTTTGATTTCTTCATATTGGAAGAATTGAGTCAAACAAAGGTAAAAATAATCTCCCAACTTCAAGGTTCTCCCATATTATATTGATTTAGGTACCATATTTTTTTGGCAATAAGGTTTTAAATATATTTCTTTGCGAAGTGTTTTAAATTAAACTGATC